>MGUL01000118.1:29935-32589 GCA_001800005.1 Elusimicrobia bacterium RBG_16_66_12
CGGGCAAGAGGCAGCGGTCGCGGAGAGCGGCGCGCGCATTGATCTCGGCGTGCTCGGCATCGACGTGCAGAACCAGGGCCTGGTCAACCAGATGATCCAGCACGTCAACCAACTCGGCATCGACTACGCCAAGCTCGACATCAGCGTACAAGAGCAGATCCTCGACGACATGACCAAGCGCTACGGCATCAGCGAGCAGGCGCGCGTCGCGCTCAAGACCGCGGCAATGGCCAACGAAAAGGGCCCGCTCGATTACCTCGCCACGATCGCCAAGATCGGCACCGACGTAGTGGGCGCAGCGGGCGGGCTCGGGCTGCTCGGAGAAAAGAAGTAATGGGCACCACTCCCGTCGGCTTCGAGCGCTGGGGCCCGGGCCATCCCTGGGGCGATGTCATCTACGACGACGGCAGCAAGACGCCCGTGCAGGACCCCGACGGGAGCATCGAGGCGGAGACCAAGCGCTTCGGTGCGCGCGCCAACGCGATGCCGCCGCCGGCCGCGCCGACCAGCACCCCGTCGCTCTCGGGGGCCGCTGACCCGCTCTCGCTCGCCCCGCCACCGGCCCCGCCTGCCGCCGTGACGCCGGAGGCCCCCCCTCCGCCACCTCCCCCGCCCCCGATGCCCACCACGGCGCCCCTGACGGCCGCGGAGAAGGCCCCGCTCACTCCCTCGCCCGCTGACCTGGCCCCGCTCGGCGGCGCGCCCGTGGCGGCTCCAGGGGCCGCGCCGCCTGCCCCTGCCGCCACTCCCGCCGCTCAGGCCTTGGCCGCCGCGGGGGTGACACCTCCAGCTGCCCCTGCTGCAGCTCCCGCGGGCGCCGCGAGCAACCCCGCAGAGGAGTCGATCCGAGCCCTAGCTCCGGGGCTCATCCCCGCCACGGCATCGGTTCAGGCGCAGGGCCCCGACGCGCAGAGCGCGCAGAACATCCTGGACACCGCCGGGGAATCGCTGCTGCTCAAGGGCAAGGGCATCAACCAGCAGGTTGCAGGCGCGGCGCAGACCCACCAGGACGAGGCAGCGGCCGCCAATCAGGCCTACTTCGATGCCTGGAAAACGCGCAACCAGGCTCTCGGCGACGAGGCCGCGGCTACCCGAGCGCGCGATGAGGCCAGCTCCCGGCTCTCCCAGGCCCAAGCCCGCCCCATCGAGCAGCACGCCGATTTCAGCGACTGGGGCGTGGCCATCTCGCTCCTCGGTGCCATCTCCGGAGGCCTCGCCGAAGGGCTGAGCGGCGGGCGCCTGAAGAACACCACGCTCGACATGATCCAACAGCTCAATCGCGAATGGGTCGAGGTCCAGAAGGTCAACAAGGGCGCGCTCGTGACCGACCTCGAGCGAGTGCTCGGAGACAAGAACGCGGCCATCGCGCTCGCGCAGAGCAAGATCAAAAACTCGCTCGCCGACGAGGCCGACTCGCGCAAGCGCTTCGCCCGGAGCGCCGCGGGCATGCGCGAGCTCGAAGCCACGGCCAATACCCTGCGCGCCCAAGCCCTCGACGACTACAACAAGAGCCAGGGCCTGGTGATGGGGCACGTCGCTACCAGTGTGAATCTGGCTCGGCCGGCACCCGGCGGGACTGGCTCGCGCAACCCCATCGAGGCTCGCCTGCGCGCGCTCGGGTACACTCCCGAGCAATACACCAAGGGCCTGAACGGCAAGGTCCAGTCGGGCGAAAACTCACCCACGATTGCCATGGCCGCGACGACCACCAAGCAGATCGACGCGGACATCTCGCTCTTGCAATCGCTCGCCGCGGCCAACGGCGGGACCTTGCCCACCAAAGGCTTGCTCAATGTGCCTCAAGCGCTCATCCCCGCTCTCTCGAAAGCCGGGTACAAGCCCGGCATGCAGGCGGACGAGGCCCTGGCCCTGATCAACACCTACGTGACCCAGCGAGCCAAGAGCTACGGCGGTGTCATCACCGAGAGCGACCGGGCCAGCGCAGTCAAGGAGATGGGCGCCAGCGGCGAGAGCTTCATTCGCTCTCTCGAACGACTGCGAACCGCAAACAACAATGGCGTTCGCACGGCGCTCTCTCAGCAGTTTCCGGGCGCCGGCCAACAGATGCTCGATATCCTGCTCGATGACTCCGGCTCCTACGAGGGCATCCCCAATCCACCCGAGGCGCCGTTTGAAAAACAGAACGTCACCGAGACGGGACCGAAGCCTGGCACCCGAGAATTGGGCGGGCGCGCGCGCGAGGTCGAAGCCGAGAAGGCGGCACGGGAGGAGCGAAATCGCCAGTTCTTTGAAAATCCGCCCGAGCCTACCCCGCCCGAAGAACGCGTGCCGTCGCTGCCACCTCGAGCAATCAGGTTCTGATGGCTGATCCCGTAGTTCCCCCGCCTCCCACTCCCGAGCAAGCCGCCGCGCCTGCTGCGGGCAAGGTCGTCATGCGCTCGGGCGACGGGCGCCTGTACGAGGTCGATCCGGGTGACGTGGAGCTGCAGCAGCGTGACCAGGGCTGGGCCATCGCAGGGGATGCGGAGGTGCAGGCACGCGTGGCCGAGCGCGTGCAGTACTCGCAGTACGGCAGCACCGGGCAGCAAGCCTTAGGGCAAGCCGAACGGTTCGCTCGCACGGCCACCCTCGGGGCCTTTCAGGGCACGGGCAGTCCAGCCGATATCGCGGGCCGCCAGGCGCTCACGCGGGAG
>MGUL01000118.1:32626-36686 GCA_001800005.1 Elusimicrobia bacterium RBG_16_66_12
ACGGCAGTGCCAGCCCTGGCCGGAGGGGCACTCGCTGGAGGGGCAGCGGCAGGATTGGGGCTCGGCGCGCGCGGAGCGGGGCTTGCTACCACCCTGGTCGAGGGCGCGGCAAGCGGAACCGCCGACGAGGTCGAGGAGGCCCGGGCGCAGGGTCGCGGGGTCAGTGCGGGCAATATTTTGATGTACGGCGTCGGCGGGGAAATCCTCGGGCGAGCCGTGCCGGCGGTGCTACGCAAGGGGGCGAGCGCCTTTCGCAACCGACTCGCCGGGCAGGTCGCAGAGGAAGCAGGCGAGCACGTCCTGGCGGGCGCGGAGCGCAAGGCGCTCGACTCTGCGGCGGATGTGGCTGATGGGGTGCCGCTCGGTCCGGACCGCGATGCCTTCCTCGTGGGAGCGGAGAAAAGCATCATCGACACCGGCAGCCAGCGCGCGGCGGCGGGCCTCGACACGCTCAATGAGACCATGCGCGAAGTCACTGGATCGGGGGCCAAGCGCAACAAGATCCGCTCGCTCGTCTCTGAGACGCATCCCGCCCAGCGCCAGTGGGCCGCGGACACGAGCCAGGCGGCGCTCGACCTTCGCGCCGAGCTGACGCCGCGCACGGGCAAGCCTGCGCCCGCCCCCGAGGCTCCGCTCGACGGCTCGGCTCCCGCGCCTCCCGCTGCCCCCGTCTCCTACGCGCAGGTCAAGGGCCTGGCCAAGCCGGCAGCCGAACTCGACCGCATCCTGACCGAGAGCAGCCAGCGCCTGGACGATGCCGCGGCGGGGGCCGACTGGTTCGAGGCCTCGGGCGAGCTCGAGCGGAGCCTGCACGCGCAGGAGAGCGCGATCCGCAAGGTCGCGGCCAATGCCGACCCCCTCGACCAGGGCGCGGCCCAAGAGCTACTCGGCAAGGTCTCCGCGTACCGCCGGCAGCTCCGGATGGATCGCGAGCGACCCGACCTCTGGGGTGACGCGGGCGACCTGCAAAAGGGTCTCAACACGGCACTCGAAGACCACTGGCGGCCGGGCTCGGACGTGGTCGATTCGCAATTTGGAACCCTTGCGGGTGAGAATGTGCGGACCGACCCGAGCAAGCTGCGGGGTCATCTCTCCGCCGATGAAGTTGGGCGCGGCGTCACCCCGGAATTTTTAGAGAAGAAACTCGCGGGCGCCGAGCAGGCCATCGCCACACACCGCAAGTACGGCACGGCCTCCGACGCGCAACTCCAGCGCATGCAAAAGGCCGTTGAGAGTGTGCGCGAGCAGTTGCGCCTCTCCGACGACGTGCGCGGAGCCAAGGCACGAGCGAGCGAGCGGGCCGGCGTGGCCAAGGAAAGCGCCCGGTTCGATGCCGACCAGGCCGGGGCGACGCGTGAAGCAGCGCAGGCGGGCAAGACGGCGGGGCAAGAGGCGCGCGACGAGCTCATCAGCGGCGCCATTGGTGCCGTCGTGGGCATGGCAGCGGGCAGCATGGGGCTCGGGGCGGTGGCGGCGATGGGGGCCAAGGCGCTGCGCATGGGGCGCCTACTCGATACCCTCGGGCGCACGGGCGGGGCCGCGATTGGCTCAGCCGCCAAGGGTGCCGTGCGCGGCAGCGCGAGCCGGGCCCTGCGCGCGGCAGAGAGCGCGCTCGGCTCGGCATCTGCCGCCGGGGTGCCCCTGGCCTCGACGGCCATCGCGCGCTTTCAGGGGGACTACCCGACCGTGCAGAGCGCCTTCGCGGCCAAGCAGCGGACGCTGACGGCCATTGCGCGCGACCCGCTGGCTCTGCACCGCGCAGCCTCGCAGGCGCTCGGGGGCATCGACCAGGTGAACCCACAGCTGCACGGGGAGATCTCCGCGCGCCTGATGCAGGTTGCGAATTACCTGCACGAAAACCTCCCCGCTCAGCTCTCCGCCTCGATGACGCGCCCCAACGGCATCCCGATGAGCCGCTCGACCGCACGGGATTTCGCGCTCAAATACAATAGCGTCACCAACCCGGCGAGCGTGCTCGAGGACGTGCGCGACGGCACTGCATCACCCACCCAACTGCGCGCGCTCGAAGCCGTGCACCCGGACATCTACCAGAGCCTCCGCATCGAACTGGCCCGCCAAGTCTCCGAGGAGCCGCAGATGACCACGCAACGGAAATTGCGCCTGGATATCCTGTTCGGCGGCGACGGCATGGCGGGGCGCGCGTTTGGCTGGGGTTTGGCCCGTGCGATCCAGGACCGCCGTGGGCGCATCGCGACGGGTGCGATCGGCTCCGGCATCTCGAGCTCGAACATCGGCAAGCAGGCGCCCCAAGCGCGCAGCACCAGTGCCATCGCCAGCTCCGTCACTAATTCCGCCTGAAAGGCCCCATGCCGTACGAACGCAGCTGGCACCAGCACACGAAATTGGACGCGCCCGGCGCGCTCGCCAAGGCAGCCCAACGGGCCATCGCGGACAACGCTCCGCGGTACGCCATGGCGGTCAAGTTCGCTTCCATCTTCGAGGGCTCGCTGCTCACGTCGTTTCTGCCCGTCGGCTACGCGCTGCAGTCGTCGAACGTCTTCCCGGGCCTGAAAAACCGCCTCACCCGGCGCAAGTGCCGCAGTGTGGTCAAGGGCGCGCATGCCTTGCTCTGGGGGAACGACGACCCCTTGCCTCAGTTTCGGAGCGTCGGTGGTGACTGGTCGACCCAGACCATGGCCATCCTGCTCAACCGCGCGATCGATAGCGAGTACGAGCAGCCGCAGGGGAAATTCAATAACCAGCACGACCTCTGGTCCCACGCCGGCATGATCGCGATGGGCAGCGTCGGCAGTGTCGCTGTCTTCGAGCTGCCGGGCTGGGGCAAGACCGAGGCGCGCATCAACGATACGCTGACCATGGCCCTCGAAACCAGCGGCCCTTATGGCGCCGTGCTCGGCTGCGTAGCGACCGACTACTACGAGGTCGAGGAATTGTGTCTGAAATTCCCAGGCCAACGCGAGGCCATCGAGAAAAACGCTACCACGATGTGGGCGCTCGGCGAGAAGCGCCCGGGTGCGGGTGGCATGCAGCGCATGCAGCAGCGCTGGGTGACCGAGGTCCACATGGGCTACCGCTGCAGCGTCCGAGGGCAGGACGGGCGCAAGCTCTGGGTGCTGCGCGACGGCACGCGGCTCGGCAAAGACGAGGTCTACGAGTACGACGAGTTGCCCTGCACGCTGCATCACTTCGAGCGTGAGGTCTGCGGCGACTGGGGACTGCCGCTCACTGCGTACATTTACGAGCTGTGCATCCGACACAACGAGATCACCCACGACGTCGACCAGAAACAGATCAACTCCCCTCAGCGCGTGGTGCAAGGCCCGGCCGAGACCCTGAAGAAAGTATCGGGCAAGACCAAGGGCACGATGACCGTGCCGAGCGAGATGGCCTCGAGCGATCTGCGCATTACCGACGTCAACAGCAAAGACGACGCCGGGATCCAGCTCGCCGAGCTCTACGCCAAGTGGATCGATGAAGATGCCATGGTCGACGCGCGCCACCAGGGCGGCGGCGGGCAGCAGGCGACCAGCGGCAAGCACGAAAAATACCGCGCAAGCTACTTCAACGAGACATTCGCGCCCGAGTCGCGGCGCATCATTCACGCGCGCACGGTCGCGACGGGTCGACGCAAGGTGCGCGCTCTCAAAGAGATGATCCGCGAAGGGCAGGACATCACCCGGCGCTGGGAAAAGGGCTCGCTCTCGAGCGTCATTGACTTGAGTGACCTAGACCTCGACGACGACAAGTTCATGCTCCGCATTTCGAGCGCGAGTGAGGAGAAGAACTCCGTCCCTTCCCTGCTCGAGTGGGGTCAACAAATGGTCGAACAGGATAAGGGTTCAATGGCGGAGCTCATCCAGTTCCGCCAGCACCTCGATGCCGATAGCGTGGGCGACCAGGTCAACCGAGAGAACCAGTGGATTCAGCGGCAGATCGAAAAGTGGCTGCACAGCAAGGATGCCGAGCGGCTCGAGGACGGCTTTTACCAGTCGCCGCGCAAGAGCATGGATCTCGAACGCATGGCGGACCGCGTCTCGCTCGAGTTGCTCGGAGCCGAGAGCATGGGCGCGCCCCCAGA
>MGUL01000118.1:36704-38460 GCA_001800005.1 Elusimicrobia bacterium RBG_16_66_12
ATTTCTCGAAGAATTGGCCGTGCTCATCGAGCAAAAGCAGCTCGCGGACAAGACGAGCGTATCGACCACGATCGACGCCTCTCAGGCGTTTCCATCATTAGGAGGCAGCAGCAATGGCAGTACTGGACAAGGAATCCCCGGAGGCGGAGCTCCCGGACTCGGCGGAGGCGGAGCCGTCCCCGCCCTCCCCCCAGCCGGCGGCGCTCTCCCGCCCGGCATCTAAGAGCGATCCCGAGGCAGACAAGGCAGCCAAGCGAAAGGAGCACCTCGAGCGCGCGCTCAAGGCCAGCGGTCGCACGCTCGACGGCAAGCCCGCACCGAAGGACGTCGATGCCGACGAGGGCGCGGAGGCCTCCGACGACGAGGAAAAAGAGGAAGCCAAGGAAGACGAGCCCGACAAGGATGCTCCCAAGCGCATCGAGCTCGACAAGCTCAAGAGCGCCAAGCACGTACGCAAGGCGAAAGAGCAACTGAAGACCGAGCGCGAGACGCTCGACAAGGAACGACGCGACCACAAAGAAAAGGCCGCCGAGGATGCGCGCATCAACGCCGCGGCCGATCGCGAGTACGGGGACATCGCGCGCGCTTCTGTGGCGTACAAGGCGAAGGACTACCGCACATTTGCCGGCGCTCTGAAGAAGCTGTGCAACGGCGATGACTTTACCAAGGTCGCGCGCAACGTGTACGAGGCCACCAAGGACGGCATGGGTGTGGCCGATCTGCGCCACGAGATCACCGAGCTGCGCGCGCGCCTGGATGCCAAGACGGACGGCGAATCCAAGGACAAGGCGCAGACGGAGGCGCAATCCGACGAGAAGCGCGAGCGGGCGCAGTTCGAGAAGCGCACCAAGAGTCACGGCCTCTCGGAGCTGGCCGACTCCGAGCTGAACGACGAGGCATTCAAGCTCTATTACGATAGCTGGGATGACGATCTCGAGGAGTACGCGCTCACCGCCAAGCAGGCCGCAGACAAGGTCCTGCAAAAAGAACAGCGCCGTGCCGAGCGCCTGACGGGGCGACGCATCGTCAGCCGTGAACCGCCTGCACGTCGTGAACCGCGAGAGACCCGCGAGCCCGCCGGAGAGAAGCCCTACGCGGAGATGAACAAGGAAGAGCGGCGCAAGTGGGCGCTCGATATGGCTCTACGCAAGACGGCATCGAGCAAGCGCGCGCGGGAGCGGCAGCTATGAGGCTGCTGCCAAAGAAGGACTACGTCATCTTGCGCGCGCGACCGGGCCTGCTCGAGGAGACCACCTCGAGTGGGCTCGTGTTCACTCACGGCGCCCTCGATGCCTCGCAATCCGCCATCGCGGCCGCCGTCAATACCGTCGGGTTCGTCCCTCTGCACCACCTCCAGGCTGTCAGCGGGAGCTACTCGGGCGATCCCGAGGCCATGAGCTTTGCTGAGGTCGTGGCCGTCGGACCCGGGCACCCGGGCATGCCCGAGGACCGTCCGGGGCTGAAGCGCGGGGATCTGGTCGGCTACCTCCGAAAGCGGGTGGCGGGGGAAATCGACGACTTCGAGACGGGCCAGCGCGAGCCCTTGCTCCAGGTGCACGAGCACGGCATCCCGGTCCGCTACCACCAGGGGGCCGGAGCGCTCCCCGAGCCGCTCAGTAACTGGGTGCTCACCCGCCCGGACCCGGGTGCTGCAGCGCGGGCCCTGGGGCGCCAGGTGCCGCTCACCGACGAGGAGATCTCACAGGGAGTGGTCGTGCGCACGCGGTCCGCTCCTACCCCCCACGGCGGGGCAGGG
>MGUL01000118.1:38482-41184 GCA_001800005.1 Elusimicrobia bacterium RBG_16_66_12
GGTCGCCACCCGAGCCGATCGCGTGGTCATCGAGCGCGTAGTCGCCACGGGCCCGGGGCGCTGGGTGCAGGCGGTCTTTTCCGACCGGCGCGAGTTCCCCCAGGCCAAGGAACTCTGGGTGCCGAACGACACCGAGACCGGCGAGCTATTGATGCTGCTCGGGTGCGGCGCCCGCGCGCGGTTCCGCCTCCATGGCAAGGCCTTCAGCCTCGTGCCGTGGTCGGAGTGCTCGTGTGCAATCGAGGAGAGCCAGATCGTGAGCGC
The DNA here is from genome assembly GCA_001800005.1 of Elusimicrobia bacterium RBG_16_66_12. Classification (GTDB taxonomy): domain Bacteria; phylum Elusimicrobiota; class Elusimicrobia; order UBA1565; family UBA9628; genus GWA2-66-18. The sequence continues at coordinate 38,747 of MGUL01000118.1, forward strand.
CGCTTGGGCGAGCTGACACGGGAACTCGCCAACCGGCTCATCGCGAGCTGTAACAAGTTCGCCTACCACGAGCAGGTCGCCTACGGAGAGGGCATCACCATCGGTGAATTGCGCGACTGGCTCGAGCGCGGCGCGGTGGTCAACGAGAAGGACCGCGATCCGCAGCGGCAGGAGCTCCGGCGGTTCACACGCGAGTATTGCCGCACCGATTCTGTCTACTCGATGAAGATGTTCGAGGAGATGATCGCCAACACGCGCAATCCGCGCGCGGCGAGCCAGCCCCAGCTCTGGGCCTGGTTCGAACGGCGCTGGCCCGTCGGCAGTCCTTTGGCGATTGGCTCGCTGCTCACCTCTGACCGGGTCGAGCAACTGAGCCTCGACGAGGCATTCTCGGCGCCCAACGCCATCACGCAAGCTGCGCTCGACCGCAACGGCTACTTCCGCTCGGTCGACCTCGACAACCCGAGTGAGGGACTCTCCCGCGCGCTCAAAGCCGCGGGGTACTCTCGTGCTGGACCCGAGCCGAGTCCTACGGGCTAAGGCCAGCGCAGGCCGCTCGCTCCTTTCCGCTCTCACCCCCAAGCAGCGGCAAGTCGAGCTCGATCCCTGGCATCTGCGCGTCATCTACGGCGGGCGCCAGTGGGGCAAATCGACCTGGAGCGCGGTGGCTCACGAACGGGCAGCCTTGCCCGGGGTGACCAATCTCGCGCTCGCGTCCAGCGTTCACAAGGCGCAAGACCTGCTCTGGCCGTCCTTCGAGCGGCTCAACCGCGAGCACGACGCGGGGATCATTCTGCGGCAAGGCCAGGCCCTGTTCCGCAACGGCGGCAAGCTCAAGTTGCTCGGGCTCAATACCTTGGCCGAGGCCGAGAAGATCCGCGGCTACACCCCGGGATTCGCCAGCCTGGAAGAGGCAGGGACAATGCGGGACGAGTTGCTCGAGTTCGCCTTGTCGAGCTGTCTGCGGCCCGCGCTCATGCGCTATTTCCGTCGTGGCGGCAGGGGCACCGCTGCGATCGGCACGCCGTCGCGCAACATGGGCACTTACTGGCACAAGATGTGTCTCGGGGAGACGGGCGCCTCCGTGCATTTCGCGACCATCCACGATAACCCGTTCATCGACGGCGAGGCCAATCTCCGACAGGTGCTGCTCGACAACTCCAAGCTCGGCTGGACGGAGAGCACCCCGGAGTTTCGGCGCGAGTACAAGGGGGAATTCTGCAGCGACGCCGACTCTTTACCATACGGGCGCTGGGATGGCGAGGTATTGCCTCAACACATGGCGCCGCAAGAAGGCTGGACGGTGCTCACGCTCGACTTCGGACAGAGCCATCCTAATGCATGGACTGTGCATCGACTGACGACAGAAGAGGCGTTTGACCCGACGCGAAACGTGACCGTGCGCATGCACACGATTCATCTGATCCACGCCTACCAAGAGGCTAAAATGACAACAGAGGGTGTCGCCGCGCGCACCCATGCCTTGCGCGCGCAGTTTCACCCGAACATCATCCGCGGTGACTCGGGTGGCGGCGGAGCGCAGAGTATTGCCGACCTCCAGAGGCTGTACAATGTGCCAATACTTGCGGTCAAAAAGGCGGGGTTCAAACGCGATAGGATTTGGGCGTATGACTCACTACTCGGCGCCGGCACCATCCGTGTTTACGCCGACACCCTGCCTTGGCAGAAGCAGGCTCGAACGACGCCGTGGAACGATGACAAGGACGACCATCACCCATCGTACGACGATCACTGTCTGGATAGCGCCATCTACGCCCTGGAGGACTTGACCGCGCACTTCAGCGAGGAAGCGTCGGAGCCCTTGCCGGGAACACCTGCGTGGGAAAAGAAGCAGTCAGAAGCTCGGTGGGCTGAAAGAATGTCTTATCTGGATGGTGAATCTTAGGTGACCATTCAGTCGTACTCGACCAGCGGCGTCCCGGGCGGCAGCTCACTGCGGCGCGGGTTGAACTCGTCCCACACTTCCTCGAGTTCGGCGTTCACGCAGACCTCTTCACCCGCCTCCATCACGACGGCGCGGCGCAACAAGCGGTACTTGCCCCGCAGTTCCTTCTCGACGGCGTCGAGCTCGTCGTCGTGCTGCTTGGCCAGGGTTCCGAGCTTGTGGCGTAATTCCAGAGGGGTCATGGGTTCTTTCCTTTCGCGCGCTCCCAACGGGAGAGCACGGGCAATCCGCGCCGACGGCGCTCGTCCAGGATGCGCTCGACGAAGGCCCGAGGCAACTCCGTGATGGGCGCGTGCTCATTCACCCAGGCGTAGCCACGGCTCGGTGGGGCGGCGATGCGACCGCGCGCGTAGCGCAGATCCAAGCCGAACCCCTGCTCGCGCTCCCGGGTCCCGAGCACGTCGAGATAGTTCCCGAGCGGGGTGAAGGCCGGCACGCTGTAGATGTCATGCCAGCCGCGCGGGGTCCTGTG
>MGUL01000119.1:0-4121 GCA_001800005.1 Elusimicrobia bacterium RBG_16_66_12
CGAGTGCGAGTTGATCTGCCCGATCGCGATGGAGAAGGGCCTGCGCTTCGCCGTGCGCGAAGGCGGCCACACCGTCGGCGCCGGCGTCGTGGCCGACATCGTCGCCTAAGACCATGGGAGATCGATACATCGTCGTCCTGGGCTGCACCGTCTGCAAGAACAAGAACTACACGTTCCAGCGCGGCAAGAAGAAGGAGTTCAAGCTGGACATCAAGAAGTTCTGCAGGAAGTGCGGCAAGCAGGTCGCGCACAAGGAAGTCAAGTAGACCACCGATTCGGGTCCGGTGGGGGTGTCCGTTAATTGGCTAAACGAGCGGTCTCCAAAACCGCCCCTCCAGGTTCGAATCCTGGCGCCCCCGCCGGAACTCGAGGAACATTATGAATCCAGCAACGCAGTTCATCAAAGAAGCGCACTCCGAGCTGAAACAGTCGACCTGGCTGACGCGTCAGCAGGCGATTGATTCCACGAAGGTGGTCGTTCTCCTCGTGGCAGTGATGTCCCTCTATGTGGCGGGGATCGACTACGTGCTGTCGGTCCTCGTCCGGGCCGTCCTGGGCCGGTAGACCAAAGAGGACTCATGAGCCAATCACCCGCCGCCGCTTCCACCGCCGCCCGCCCCCGGGGCTGGTACGTCGTGCACGTCCAGTCCGGCTACGAGGACCGCGTGCACAAGACCCTGCTGCAGAAGATCGAGGCTGAGAAGCTGCAGGACCGCATCTACAACGTGCTGATCCCCACCGAGGACGTCGTCGAGGTCAAGAAGAACAAGAAGAAGATCTCCAAGCGGAAGTTCTTCCCCGGCTACGTGCTGATGGACATGACCGTCGACGAGGTCACCTATTGGCTGGTCCGCGGCATCCCCGGCGTGACGGGCTTCCTGGGCGACACCAACCCCACGCCCCTGCCCGAAGAGGAGATCAAGGGGATCATCGAGCTGACCAGCACCGCCGCCGAGGGCAAGCCCCGGCCCGCCGTGGAGTTCGAGAAGGGCGAGAACATCCGCATCGTCGACGGCCCTTTCCGCCACTTCGTCGGCGTCGTCGAGGACGTCAGCGACACGAAGGCCAAGATCAAGGCCATGGTCACCATCTTCGGCCGGCCGACGCCGGTCGAGCTCGACTTCCTGCAGGTGGAGAAGATCTGAACGCCCTGGAGCCAGAGATACTGCCGCCCTCGCCCTCCGGACCCGATTTCGAGAGGGTCCGGGTGCGGATGGCGCATGTCCGGTCCCTGGGCCTGATCGGCTCGCTGCTGGCCATGATGACGCTCTTGGCCGCGGTCGCTGTGAGCCTGCTGATGCTGTTCGGCAAGGCCCTCGCCGCCGCGCTGCTGGTCAAGCTGCTGTGGCCGTCCGTTTTCAGCGTCGAGTTCACCCGCTGGGTGTTCGGCTCCGAGTCGGTGCCGTTCTGGAAAGTGTTCCTCCTGCTCGCCGCGGGGAGCGTGGTCGCCAAGATGCTGCGGCCCGCGTCCTGGGGACGCTAGGAGACCGTTTTAAGCCGCACGAAGAGAGGAAGCTGTCATGGCGAAGAAGGTCAAAACACAGATCAAACTGCAGATCCCGGCCGGAGCGGCCAACCCCGCCCCGCCCGTCGGCCCCGCGCTCGGCCAGCACGGCGTCAACATCATGGACTTCTGCAAGCAGTTCAACGAGAAGACCCGCGCGCAAGAGCCTGGGATGCTGATCCCGGTCGTCATCACGGTCTTCGAGGACCGCTCGTTCACGTTCATCACCAAGATGCCCCCGGTCTCGTCCCTTCTGAAGAAGGCGGCGGGCCTGGCCAAGGGCTCGGGCGAGCCGAACCGGAACAAGGTCGGCAAGATCACCCAGAAGCAGGCGGAGGACATCGCCAAGGCGAAGATGCCCGACCTGAACACGAAAGACCTCGAGTGCGCCACGCAGATGGTCAAGGGCACGGCCCGCTCGATGGGCATCGACGTCGCCAAGTAAGGCTATCAGACCGAGCTCCGCGCAAGGGGCGCCAACAGGTCAGGAGACAAGAACATGGGCAAGAGATACGAGAACCTGGTCAAGGACCTGGATCTCATGAAGCTGAACAAGCTGGAAGAGGCGGCGGCGATCGTCAAGAAGTGCGCGACCGCGAAGTTCGACGAAACCGTCGAACTGCACGTCCGCTTGGGCGTGGACCCGAAGCAGGCGGACCAGCAGGTCCGCGGCACCGTGGGCCTGCCGCACGGCCTGGGCAAATCCAAGAAGGTCGCCGTCGTCGTGCGCGGCGAGAAGCAGAAGGACGCTCAGGGCGCGGGGGCCGACATCGTCGGCGCCGACGACCTGATCGACCAGATCTCCAAGGGCTTCACGGACTTCGACGTGCTGGTCGCCACCCCGGACATGATGAAGGACCTCTCCAAGCTGGGCAAGGTGCTGGGTCCCAAGGGCCTGATGCCGAATCCCAAGTCCGGCACCGTCACGATGAACGTCGCGCAGACGATCAAGGAGCTGAAGGCCGGCCGCGTCGAGTACAAGGTCGACGACTTCGGCATCATCCACGTCCCCGTGGGCAAGGCCTCCTTCGCCCCCGAGAAGATCGCCGGCAACGCCCGCACCGTCCTCGAGGCCCTGACCAAGGCCAAACCCGCCGCCGCCAAGGGCATCTACATGATGAGCATCACGCTGACTTCCAGCATGGGCCCCGGCATCAAGGTCGATCACAACGAGAAGTACGCCGCCGCCTAAGCCGACGCGGGCACGACGCAAAACGAAGGCCCCTGCGAAAGCGGGGGCCTTCTTCTTTTTGCGTTCCGGATCCGCGCCGCATACCTGACTGTGTCCGGACACAGTGGGGTATACGTCATCTCGGATGCACCACCCGCGCGCGGCGCCCTTCCCGCTTTTATCCAGTCCAGATTGCGCTTCACGGCCCGGCTCAACTGTTTTGTTCCTACGCCGTACGGCTGGCGATCGCGGCGCGGGGAGCGACGAGCTTCTTCTCCATCTCCAGCACGGCCAGAGTGGTCTTCAGCACGGCGTCGGGGCTCAGCGACATGCTGTCGATGCCTTCTGCGACGAGGAACTCCGCGAAATCGGGGTAGTCGCTGGGGGCCTGGCCGCAGATGCCGATCTTGCGCCCCTTGGCCTTCGCGGCGCGAATGACCGAGGAGATCATCCGCTTGACCGCCTCGTTGCGCTCGTCGAAGATGGGGGCCACGATCTCGGAGTCGCGGTCGACGCCCAGGATCAACTGGGTCAGGTCGTTAGAACCGATCGAGAAGCCGTCGAAGATCTCCGCGAACTGCTCGGCCAGGATCACGTTGCTGGGGATCTCGCACATCACGTAGACCTCCAGGCCGTCCGCGCCGCGGCGCAGGCCGTGCCGGGCCATCTCGGCCAGCACCTTGCGGCCCTCCTCCACGGTGCGGCAGAAGGGGATCATCAGCTTTAGGTTCTTGAGGCCCATCTCCGCGCGCACTTTCAGCATCGCGCGGCACTCCAGCGCGAAGCCGTCGCGGTAGCGCGGATGGCAGTAGCGCGAGGCGCCGCGGAAGCCGATCATCGGGTTCTCCTCGCGAGGCTCGAAGTCCTGGCCGCCGACGAGGCCGGCGTACTCGTTGGTCTTGAAGTCGCTCAGGCGCAGGATCACGTCTTTGGGATAAAAAGCCGCCGCGATCATCGCCACGCCCTCCGCCAGCTTGTCGACGAAGTACCGCGGCTTGTCCGCGTAGCCCGCGGTCAGGGCCTCGATGCGCCTGCGCGCCTCCTGGTCCGTCACCTGATCGAACCGGACCAGGGCCATCGGGTGGACCTGGACCGCGTGAGTGATGACGAACTCGAGACGCGCCAGCCCCACGCCCGCGTTGGGCAAAAAGGAAAGGCCGAACACCTCGTCGGGGTCGGCCACGTTGAGCATGATCTGCGTGCGCGGCGTGCCCAGCCCCTTGAGGTCGACGCGCGACACCTCGAAGCTCAGCGCGCCGTCGTAGACGCGCCCCGACTCGCCCTCCGCGCAGGAGACCGTGACCTGCTGGCCGTCCTGGAGCTCCGCCGTGCCGCGCTCCGTGCCCACCACGGCCGGCAGGCCCAGCTCGCGGCTGACGATGGCGGCATGGCAGGTGCGCCCGCCGCGGTCGGTCACGACGGCGGCGGCCTTCTTCATGATCGGCT
>MGUL01000119.1:4129-6407 GCA_001800005.1 Elusimicrobia bacterium RBG_16_66_12
CGGCTCCCAGTCGGGGTCGGTCTTGTCCGCGACGAGGACCTCGCCCTCCTGGAACTCGGCCAGATGCTTCGGGTCGCGCACGACGCGCACGCGGCCCGCGCCGATCTTGCCGCCCACGCTGCGGCCGGTGACCAGGAGCTTGCCGGGCTCCATGAGGCGGTAAGTCTCGACGACGTCCGTCTCCTTGCGCCACTGCACGGTCTCAGGCCGGGCCTGGACGATGAACAGCTCTCCGCTGTTCCCATCCTTGGCCCACTCCAGGTCCATCGGGCAGGCCCGCCCCGCCTTGGCGCTATAGTGCTCCTCGACGAGGCAGGCCCAGCGCGCGAGGGTCAGGATCTCCGGATCGCTCAGCGCGAAGCGCGCGCGCTCCTCGGGCGGAACCGGGACGTTCTTGACCCGCTTGCCGCCGCCGGCCTCATAGACCATGCGCAGCTCCTTGCCGCCGAGCGTCCGGCGCAGGATGGGCTTATAGCCGGCCTTCAGCGTCGGCTTGAAGACGCAGTATTCGTCGGCGTCGACCGCCCCCTGCACGACGTTCTCGCCCAGGCCGTAGGCGGCGCTGATGATCGCCGCGTCGCGAAAGCCCGACTCCGTGTCGATCGTGAAGATGACGCCCGAGGCGGCCAGGTCGGATCTGACCATGCGCTGCACTCCCACGGAGAGGGCGACGCGCTCGTGAGCGTAGCCCCTCTCGGCCCGGTAGGAGATGGCCCGGTCCGTGTAGAGGGAGGCGAAGCAGCGCTTGACGGCGTCGAGGATGTCGTCGCGGCCGGCGACGTTGAGGAAGGTCTCCTGCTGGCCCGCGAAGCTCGCCTCGGGCAGGTCCTCGGCCGTGGCGCTGCTGCGCACCGCCATCTCCGCCGACTCGCGCCCCGCGCACAGGGCGAGGTACGCCTCGGCGACGGCTTCCTCCAGGTCCGCGGGCAGTCGCGCGGCCAGGATCATCTCGCGCGCGGCGCGACCGCGGCGGGCGAGCTCGTCGGTGTCGCGCGCATCGAGGCCCTTCAACAGGTCCGCGAGGGCGGCTTCCAGCCCCGCCTCCCGGAGGAATCGCCGGTAGGCCGAGGACGTGACCGCGAAGCCGTCGGGCACGCGCACGCCCGCGGCCGTCAGCTCGCGAACGAGCTCGCCCAGTGAGGCGTTCTTGCCCCCCGCCAAGGCGACGTCCTCCAGGCCGAGTTCGCGGAACCACAGGATGAACCGCTCCTGCCTTGACGCCGCGGCCGTGTTCATGATCGCCTCAGCTCTCCGCCCACTGCTCGAGCCAGCGCGCCAGTTCCGCCGCCGTCACGCCGCACTGCTCGACCATGCTGTCCTCCGGCAGGCCGCGAACGATGCCCAGGGCGGCGCGCCTCAAAGTCCGCGCGCGCGGCAGCTCCTCGGCGCGCTCGCAGAGCGCCGCCAGCTCCAAGTACGCGGCCACGAAGCGCGGGGCGAGATAGATGGCCTTGTTCAGGAACTCCTTGGCCGCGCCGGGGTCCGCCCTGATCTGGGCCAACTGGGCCAGCAGGAAATAAGGTTCGGCCGCCAGCGGGTCGGCGGCCGACGCCTCGCGGCACAGGCGTTCCGCCAGCTCGAACTCGCCCCGGTCGGCGCAGGCCCGCGCGTCCTCGAGCGGCGCCGCGCCGCCGGAGGCCGGCGGGGAAGAGGCGGCCCGCGCCGCGGGGAAAGGGCCGGGGAGGGGGCGCGGGACAGCGGCCTTCTTCTGATACACGACCCCCTCGGCGAACAACCTGGATTCCAGCCCCGGCGCCGGGCGGCCGATCAGCTCGGCGTGCGCGGTCATCAGATAACCGCCTTCGCGCAGCGTCGCCGCGAACTTCGCCGCGACCGCGGCCGCGGCGGCGGGATCGAAGTAGATGAAGACGTTGCGGCACAGGATCAGATCCATGTCGCGCAGTTCCGAGGCCGGATCCGGGAACGCCTCGCCGACGAGATTGGAAACGCGGAACGTCGCCAGGCTTCGGATGCGCTCGTCCAGCAGCCACTCGCCGTTCTCGGGGCGGAAATAGCGCCGCCGCAGCATCGGGGGAACCATGCGGAACGACCACGGCCCGTAGCGTCCCCGCCGCGCCTTGGAGATCGCCGCGGAGTCGATGTCGGTGCCGACGATCAGGATGTTCCAGCCGCCGCGCTCCGGCAGCAGCATGTCCGCCAGCATGGCCAAGGAATAGGCCTCCTCCCCGCCGGCGCAGCCCGCGCTCCACAGACGCAGGGTTTTCACGCCGCGGCGCCGCTCGATCAGCTCGGGCAGCAGGCGCAGGCGCAGCAGGTC
>MGUL01000119.1:6424-6974 GCA_001800005.1 Elusimicrobia bacterium RBG_16_66_12
GCGGAAGAAGTATGTCTCGCCGCTGCTCAGCGCGCGGGCCACCGCCTCCCATGCCTCGCCCGAGCGCGCGCCGGCCAGAAAAGATCGGAGGTCTTCCAGCGAGGCCAGACCCCGGCGCGCGGCCTCCTGGCGCAGGACGGCGGCGAAACGCGCGCGGGACGCCTCGGGCACGCGCAGGCCGACGCGCCGCGCGGCCAGCCGCGCCAATTCGTCGATCAGCGCGGCGTCGCTCGGGAACGTCGTCGCCCCGGCCGGATCATTTCCCATGCGAGGGACTCCCCGCCAGCGCTTCCAGGGCCGGCGCGATCTGCCCGAGGGGGAGCACGTACCGCGCGGCGCCCAGTTCCACCGCGGCCTTGGCCATGCCGTACACGACGCTGCTGGCCTCGTCCTGGGCGATGGTGACGCCGCCGGCGGCGGCGATGTCCGCCATGCCGGCGGCGCCGTCGCGCCCCATGCCCGTGAGAAGAACGCCCGCCGCCCCGGCGCCGAAACAGCGCGCGGCGGCGCTCATCGTGACAGTCGCCTAAGGCCGATGTCCGTCGACGGG
>MGUL01000119.1:7005-9337 GCA_001800005.1 Elusimicrobia bacterium RBG_16_66_12
CCGGCGGCCAGCTCCAGATGGGCGTCCCCGGGGGCGAAATACACCGTCCCCGCCCGCGGCGTCTCGCCGTGCGCCGCCGGGCGCACGGGCATCGGACAGGCTTCGCCCAGCCAGGACACCATCTCGGGCAGGAAGCCGTCGCCGATATGCTGGACGCACGCGATCGGCACCGGGAATGCGGCGGGCAGACGCGTCAGGATCTCGCGCAAGGCCTGCGGGCCGCCGGTGGAGGCGCCGACGACGACCATGCGCGGCGCCATCCGCGGGCGCGTCACCGCGGCGGGCGCGGGAGCGGGTCCGGCGGCGGGCGCGTGGTTGTTCCGCCGAAACACGTGCACCCCGGCCACGACGCGCAGTCTGCCGGCCAGATCGCGCGCCAGCTTGTCCATGTCGCTGTTCAGGAGGTCGCGCGGCTTGGGGTAGACGTCCACCGCCCCCTCCTCGAGCAGACGGAAGATGTTGGGGGAGCCCGGCTCCACCGACACGCTCACCACCAGGATCGGGCGCGGGTCGTCGGCCATCACCGCGCGGGTCAACTCCAGCCCGTCCATCACCGGCATGTGCAGATCGGTGCAGATCACGTCGGGGGTCAAGGCCCGCGCCAGCGCGAGCCCCTCCCGGCCGTCGGCGGCGGCGCCCACCACCTGGATTTCGGGCGAACGGGACAGCAGGCGCCGCAGGACGTCCAGCGCGATCGGGGAATCATCGACCAACAGCACGCGGATCATATCGCCGCCTCCTGTCGCTCATCTGACGACCAGCCTCCGCAGGGTTTCCAGCAGCGCGCGCTGGTCGAACGAGGGCTTGGGCATATAGGCGTTGGCGCCCGCCTCCAGCCCGCGCCTCTTGTCCTCATCGGAACCGAGGGTGGTCACCAGGATCACCGGCAGGTCCTTGTGGCGCGGCTCCCGGCGGATGCGCGCGGTCAGGGCCAGTCCGTCCATGTTGGGCATCACGATATCCGAGACCACGGCGGCGAAGGGGCGGCGCGCGAGAGCCCCGAGGGCTTCCACCCCATCTCCCGCGGCGACGACCTCGTAGCCGGCGCCCTCGAGAATCCTCTTTTCCATCGCGCGCACCAGCGCCGAATCCTCCACCAGCAGGACGGCGGGCCGGGCGGCGGCGGCCCGCGCGGGTTTGCTCTCGACGGGCGCGGCGGCAAGCCCGCGCGCCGTGCGCGCCAGGTCGTCGGGGTTCAGCACCACGCAGATCTCCCCGCCGCTCAGGACGGCCAGGCCGGACACGTTTCGGACCCGCGTCAGCGGCGCGCCCAGCGGCTTGGCGACCACCTCTTCCTCGTCCAAGGCCTCGTCGACCCGCAGTCCCAGCCGCTCGTCGCCCACCTGGATCACGACGCACGCCGTTTCGCCGCCCGGGCCTCCGGGGGGCAGAGCCAGAAGGTCGGCGAGGCGCGGGGCGATCACCGGCCGGCCGTCCAGTTCGACGGCGGGGCGCCCCTCGAGCGTGAATAGGTCCGCCTCGCCGACGCGCCTCACCGCGTGCACGAACTCGATCGGAAGCCCGTACAGACGGCCGCCCACGCCGGCCAGCAGCAGGCGCGTGGTGGCCAGGCTCAGCGGCAGGCGCACCCGCATCGCCAGGCCCCGCCGCGGCTCGGACTCCATGCGGATGTCGCCCTTGAGGCGTTCGACGTTGACCCTCACCACGTCCAGCCCGACGCCGCGCCCGGACACCTCGGTGACGACGGCGCTGGTGGAGAAGCCGGGCAGGAAGATCAGGCTCCGCAGGCGTTCCGGCGTCATCGCGGCGAGGGCGGCCTCGTCGCACAGGCCGCGCTTCAGCGCGGCCCGGCGGATCGCCTCCAGATCCAGGCCGCGGCCGTCGTCGCGCACCTCCAGCAGAACACGGCCGCCGTCCCGCGCCGCGCGCAGGCGCACCGCGCCGGCGCGCGGCTTGCCCAGACGCTCGCGCTCGGCGGGCGGCTCGATGCCGTGGTCGACGGCGTTGCGCAGCAGGTGCATCAGCGGGTCCTTCATTTCCTCGAGGATGCGCTTGTCCACGCCGATCTCGCCGCCCGCGATCTCCAGCTCCGCCTCCTTGCCCTGCTGCTTGGCGAGGTCGCGCACCATGCGCGGAAACAGCGCGAAGACCGCGGACAGCGGCAGAAGGCGGACGTCGCGCACCCGCTCTTCCAGCGCGCGGACCGCGGTTTCCAGGCGCGCGCCGTCGCCGCTGAAGGCGTCGCGCGCCTCTTTGAGCCGGCCGCCGAACCGCGCCGGCGCTTCGCCCTCCTCCCATTGTTCCAACAGCTCGTCCATCAGCGACAGGCGGCGCCGCGCCCGCCCCGAGACCACGCTGAGCTCGCCCGCCA
>MGUL01000120.1:0-983 GCA_001800005.1 Elusimicrobia bacterium RBG_16_66_12
TGCGGCATCGCGATCGACGGGTGCTGGTTGAGGATCAAGCGGAGGAGGTTCGATCCCGACCGCTCCGTGCCGATGATGAAGAGGGGGGAGTCCACGCCCATCTCACGCCTGCCGCGACAAGATTCCCACGGCGCAGGCCAGGCCGCCCGCGCCGCGCAGGAGTTGGCGGATGTCGAGCTCCGCGGCGACGCAAACGCCGGCCTTCAGGTACTGTCGCTTGAGTTCGGGGCAGCCCTGCGGCATGAGGATCGTCCGCGGCGCCGCCGTCACGACGTTCATGCCCTGCCTTTGCGTCACTTCGGCGGTCTCCCGCACCGGCACGATCCGCAAACCCTTGCGTTTGAGAAGGCCGGCAAGCTTCCCGCCGGCCATCTCGCATCTCAAGAAGGCGAGGTCGCGGTCCACGATCTGCAATATCCCCAGCAGATGCTGGACGCCGCGCGGAAGCTTCACGGCAAAGGTCTCGACGCCCTGCGCGCTCAAGACTTCACGCAACTGCTTGAAGCCCTCGGCGTTGGTCCGGCTGCCGACTCCGCAAAGAACATTTCGCGCGTCGAGCCAAAGGGCGTCGGCGCCCTCGAAGAGCCCTCGCCCCGAGATCGTTCGCAGTAAGGGGACCCCTAGGTCCGCGAGCGCTCGGGCGGCGTGCTTTTCCTCTCCAGCCCGGACCACGCTGGCCATCCGCGACACGACGGCGCCCTCCGGCGTGGCGAAGAATAGATCCCGGACATACATCAGATTGTGCTTGCGAGGCCAATGCCCGCCGTTGAAGGCTCGCCCAACCGCAAAGACCCGCACGCCGAGCTTTCTCAACGTGGCCTCGATGCGGCCGAATTCTCTTTTGAGGGCTTCCGTCTCGATCCGGGTTAGGTGTTGGACCTGGTTCGGATCCCGGATGCCCCCGACCTCGTCGCCGGGGCAATGAAGCAGGACGGCCTCGAGCTTCTTGTATTCCGAGTCCACGCGCCAAGGCGCCCAGATTC
>MGUL01000120.1:1015-2728 GCA_001800005.1 Elusimicrobia bacterium RBG_16_66_12
GCCGCGCGCGGCCGCCAGCCCTTGCCCTGGAGGGCCGCCCGGTCTTGCCGCGGGGTCATGGCCAATTCTCCCATTGCCCGGGATTATAGCCGAGTCGCACGGCAAGTTCCGCGATCCTCCGGTTTGCGATCAGGGGCGCGAGAGTCTCTCGCCGCTTGCGCCATTTCTGGGGAGCGGGGGGCGTCACGCACATGACGCGCAGGGAGGACGCGGCATCCGCGGGCGGCGGCCCTTCGAGACCCGCGAACTCGGAGATTTTCCCGAGTTCCCGGTGAAGGGACTGCGCGTCGAGGAAAGACTCGTAGCGCACGAACAGATGATCGCCGATCGTCTGGTCGCCGATGTCGCGCAAGATGTGCTCGTTGGCGCTCGACCACTGCCAGGCGCAGACCTCCTGGAGAGTCCGGGCGCGGAGATCGGCCCAGCCGGGAGGGAGATCGAAGTTCCACCACTTCATGGTCCACGGCAGGCGATCCTGGCTATAGCCTCGTATCGCCAAAGCGCCCAGGCGCCCGACGTTGCGCGAATAGAACCCGTTCGACAGCCAACCGTCCATCAGCCCGCTGATCGCCCCCGCCGGGTTGCGGGTCAGGACCACGAACTTGAAGCGCGCCTTCGGGAACATTCTCTTGACGAACCGCATGTGGTAACAGTTGGAGGAGGATTTCAGCAGCAAGGTCTTCGCCGCGAGACGGCCCTTGGCCGGGAAGCGCCGGGGCTGCGGCGCCACGAAGGGCGGCTCCTCAAGGCAGGTGTCGTTGAACGGCGGGGGGGCGAGATCATGCGTCATCGGAAAATCCGCCGCGGGATCGCTTCCGCGCAGATCATAATGAGCGGGGCTCACCGCGTAGGAGCGTCGTCTGAGTTCCCGGAGGACCTCCAGCCAGTAGTCCGCCACAGAGAAGAGAGGCGTCGTGCTTCGGAGGTTTCTGAGCGCGTCGGCGCACACGGTGAGCGTGATCTCAGGAGGGAGATCGATCTCCGGATATTGTAATATGAGCCTCTGGACACAGTCGACTGGGTAGTCTTCTTCGGGGAAGACGTCGTTGGTTTGAGTTCCATGAAGAGATCCGGAATCCTTCAAGATATCTTCGGCGATGGAAGCTAAGGTCGTGGAACTCCCAGCATCTTCCGGGATGAAGTCCGAAGCACTCTCGGATTCCGCCAGGCCGAGTCCCTGCAGCTTCTCGAAGGCGAGGCTCTCGCCGTTGAGCGAGACGACGTCGGGGTTTCGGGAGAGGAGATGGTGGAGGAAACTTGACCCGCTGCGCGAGGCCGCGTCGATGACGAGAACCTTCCTCACATCGGCGGGCGAGCACCCGTTTAAGCGGTCTGGACAGAACCGCTGGAAGACCTCTGAGCGCTTCCGCTTTACGCTCTCCAGCAAATCGACGGCTCGCTCGCTCATCGCTCTTTTTTAGTGTATGAAATCCGATACGGCTTTACGATCACTTGTGAAGGCCGTCTCCTGGCGGATTGTCGGCTCGCTGACCACCATGCTGGTTGTGTTCGTGTTTACCCGGAGAGTGGACATCAGCCTTTCCGTAGGGGTCGTCGATACCCTGCTGAAGATCACGCTCTACTTCGCGCACGAGCGAGGCTGGAACAGCTTGCGATGGGGCACGGCGGCCATTGAGCCTTTCGTCGTCTGGTTCACGGGTCTCTCCGGTTCCGGCAAGAGCACTATGGCCGAGGGCGTCTATGCCGCGCTGA
>MGUL01000120.1:2802-5707 GCA_001800005.1 Elusimicrobia bacterium RBG_16_66_12
TTCGGCGCGTGGGCCATCTGGCCGGCATGCTCGAGAAGAACGGCGTCTGCGTGGTCGCATCGCTGATTTCCTCGTACGAGTCCTCGCGCCGGTTCGCCCGGAGCCGGTGCCGCAATTTCGTGGAAGTCCACGTCGCCACGCCTCTTGAGGTCTGCGAGAAGCGGGACAGCAAGGGCCATTACGCCTCGGCGCGCCGGGGCGAAAGACCGCGCTTCACCGGCATAGACGACCCTTACGAGCCGCCGGAAAATTGCGAGATCAGAGTGAACACCGCCGATCTCTCCAAAGAAGAGGCGCTCAGCCGCGTCATGGATTATCTAGGACGCCGTCACCTGGATCGGCGGCGATGAGCGATCCCCTCGACGCCCTCGAGAGCCGCGCCATCCACATCCTGCGAGAGGCGTACGCCTCCTTCAAGAGCCTGGCCATGCTCTGGTCGATCGGCAAGGACAGCACGGTCATGCTGTCTCTGGCCCGGAAGGCCTTCCTGGGACACGTGCCTTTCCCGCTCATCCACATCAACACCTCTTTCAAGATTCCCGAAATGATCGCCTATCGCAATAGGCTCGTCATGAAGTGGAAGCTTCAACTCATCGTAGGCCGCAACGGCGAGGCTCTGCGCCGCAAACGAACCTTCCCCGACGGCGCAGTCGACAGGCTGACCTGTTGCGGCCTGCTCAAGACGCAGGCGCTCAAAGACGTGGTCAGCGGAGAAGGACCGCGCCACCGGCTGGACCTGCTCAGCGGCAAGCTCGTCCGCGCCATGGACCGTGAGCCCTTCACCGGTATCATCGCCGGCATACGCGCCGACGAGGAAGGCACGCGCTCCAAGGAACGCTATTTCTCACCGCGCAACGAAAGCCAGCGCTGGGACCTCGGCGACCAGCCTCCGGAGTTCTGGAACCAATACAAGACCGACTTCGCCCCGGGCACCCACGTGCGCATCCATCCCCTGCTCGACTGGAGGGAGGTCGACGTCTGGGATTACATTCGGCGCGAGAAGATCCCGACCGTCTCGCTGTACTACGATCAGGGCGAAGGCAAGCGCTACCGCTCGCTGGGCTGCTATCCATGCACATTCCCGGTGATCTCCAAGGCCCGTAATCCCGCCGAGATCGTCGTGGAACTGAGGTCAGGCCAGTTTAAGGATGTAGCCGAGCGCTCCGGCCGCGCCCAGGATCTTGAGGACCGCGGGACGCTCGAGGACCTCCGGCGCGAGGGCTACATGTGATCGCCGCGAAGACCAGGCCTCGCCTCCACCTAGTGATCACCGGCCACGTCGACCACGGCAAGAGCACCATCATCGGCAGGCTCCTCTCTGAGACGGGCTGCCTCCCGCAGGGCAAGCTCGAGCGAATCCGCGCCTACTGCGAGCGCAACGCGAAGCCCTTTGAATACGCCTTCCTGCTCGACGCGCTCAAGGACGAGCAGGCGCAGGGCATCACGATCGAATCCTCGCGCGTCCACTTCATGACCGCGAAGCGCGACTACGTCATCATCGACGCTCCGGGACACATAGAGTTCCTCAGGAACATGGTCACCGGAGCCTCCCAGGCCTCGGCGGCGCTGCTGGTCATCGACGCCAAAGAGGGGATGCGGGAGAACTCGCGCCGCCACGGTTATATCCTCTCCCTGCTCGGGATCCGTCGCCCGGCCGTCCTCATCAATAAGATGGACCTCATCGGCTACGACGAAGGGGAGTTTCGCCGCGTGGCCAAAGACTGCAACTCATTTCTCAAGCGCGTGGGAGTCCATCCGGATCACGTCATCCCGGTGTGCGGCCTGCACGGCGACAACCTCGCCCAAACGTCGACGCGCATGCGCTGGTACCGCGGGCCCACCGTGCTGAGCGCGCTTGATGGCTTCGCGCCGGAGGCCTCCGCGGCGGACCAGCCTTTCCGAATGCCCGTGCAGGATGTCTATAAGTTCACCGCTGAGGGCGACACGCGGCGCATCATCGTGGGGACGGTCGAGTCCGGGAGTCTCTCGGCCGGCGACGAGGTCGTCTTCTCCCCTTCCGGCAAGTCAAGCGGCGTGCGCGCGCTCGAGGACTTCCCGCGGCCGCGCCGCGGCCGGGTCGGCCCCGGCGCGGCCGCGGCCTTCACCTTGGCCGACCAAGTCTACGTCAAGAGGGGCGAGTTGGTTTCAAGACGCGATGAAAAGTCGCCCCGCGTCGGCACGCGTTTCGAGGCGAGTCTCTTCTGGCTCGGCCGTGAGCCCCTCAAGCCGGCCAAGGACTATGTCCTCAAGATCGGCTCCGCCCGCGTCGCGGCGCGTCTCGAGAAGATCCTCCAGGTCGTCGACGCCTCGAGTTTGGCCGCGCGCAGGGGCGCAAAGTCGGTGACCTGCAACGAGGCGGCCGACTGCCTGCTGCGGACCTCGCAGGCCGTCGCTTTCGACCTGACCGGGGAGAACGTCGCCATGGGCCGCTTTGTGCTCGTCGACGGATTCGAGATCAGCGGCGGCGGGGTCATCCGCAAGGCCCTCCCTGACGCGGTGTCATGGGTCCGCGAGAAGGTCCTGCGGCGCAACCTGAAGTGGCAGAAGAGCTTCATCGCGCAAGAAATGCGCGCGCAACGGTACCGTCAAAAACCGGCCTTGGTCTTGATCACGGGACCCAGGGACTCGAAGCGCAAGGAGGTGGCCAAGGCCTTGGAGGCCGCCTTGTTCGACGCCGGGCGGCACGTGTACTACCTCGGCCTGGGCAGCGCGCTCTACGGGGTCGCCGCCGACATCCGCGACGGCGACAATCATCGCGAGGATATCCGTCGCTTTGCCGAGATGGCGCACATCATCCTGGATTCGGGGCTGATCCTCATCGTCAGCGCCGCGGAACTGACTCAAGAAGATTTTAGTATCATCAAAACGGCCATCGACGAGGACCGGATTGAGACCGTCTGGGTCG
>MGUL01000120.1:5727-6500 GCA_001800005.1 Elusimicrobia bacterium RBG_16_66_12
GCCGTCGCGGCTATCCAAGAACGGCTCCGGGCTCGGGGATTCTTGACAAATCGGTCACAAGGCTGAACACTATGAGGCGCATTCCGCGCGGGAGTCTGGATGGCTTATAAGTATTCGCTCGATCCCGGTCTCTACGTGAACGCCGATTCCTCCCCCGACCAACGCTATGCCGAGGTGATGGTCGGGCAAGGCCTGACTCCTTGTTCCACCGACGGTCAAAAGCCACGGATCACCCTCGTCGTAGGCCCCTCGCCCTTCACCATGCCCCGGGGCTGGGAGTTCTTTCTGACCTCCCCTTACGAGGGGATTAGTTCGATCTCGACGGTCCTCCATAACGCCGGCTATCCCGTCCGGATCGTCGACGTCCGCTACGCGGTGAACCCGCTTGCGGCCGCCTACAGCCAGATCATGGAAGGCGCCGATGTCCTGGGCATCGCCACCTACGAGGACTGCTACCCTTTCGTCGAGGAGCTCATCGCGCTGGTCAAGGACAAGGAGCCCAAGATGCCGGTCATCTTGGGAGGCTCCTTGGTGACATCCGTGCCGCACGTCTTCATGAAGCACACCAAGGCCGACGTCGCCGTCATCAGCGAGGGCGAGATCACCATCCTAGAGATCATGGAGGCTTTTACGGACGGCCAATGGCTCCAGCGCCTCCCGCGAGTCAACGGGATCTGGTACCGGACCGCCGGCGGCGAGATCAAGAGCAATCGACCTCGCGGCCAGTTGATGGACCTCGACGTCCTGCCCACGATGAACCTCTCGCTTTGGCC
>MGUL01000120.1:6544-10911 GCA_001800005.1 Elusimicrobia bacterium RBG_16_66_12
GCAGATCATCTCCTCGCACAGCCGCGGCTGCAAGATGGACTGCTCCTTTTGCTACCGCACGACCCCGCAGTTGCGCGAGAAATCACCCGCGAAGCTGCGCGCCGAACTCAGGACCCTCAAGGATCTCTATCACATCAACTTTATCTTCTTTGTGGACTTGACGTTCACATCGAACAAGAAGCGCAGTCTCGAAATCTGCGAGGTGATCAAGGAGTTCGACATCGGCTGGACCTGCCTGACGCGCTGCACCGACGTCGACCCCGAGATTTTGGCCGCCATGAAGGCCTCGGGCTGCGACATCGTGCTCTACGGCGTCGAGTCCCTTTCTCCCGAGGCGTTGAAAGCCGCGCGCAAGGGCTCCGCCGAGCACATCGTCCTGCGCGCGATGAAGGCGACCTGGGACGCGGGCCTGCGCTTCGGCGGGCTCACGATCGTAGGGCTTCCCGGCGAGGACGAAAACTCGCTCGACCATATGGCCAAGTGGGCGGAGGAGAACCGCCATATCACCCGCGTGAAGTACCTCTCCGCCATGCCGGGGACCAGCGTCTACTCCGACGGCCTCAAGAGCGGGATCATCCGCGACGAGGTCGGCCACCTTCGCTGGCTCTCCACCGAGCAGGCCCTGGTCCACGACGAATATCTCAATTTCAACGGTCTGCGCGAATCGGTCATGCGGCGGGCCTACCAGCGGCTCTACGACTCGTATCAGCCGGGCCCGGTGATGGATTTCCGTCACTGGCCCGAGCACTTCCAGACATTCTATCCCGACCCGCGGAGGGATTGGCGCGGTCAGTTCAGCTCGGCGGCGGCGCCGCCGGCTCCCGGCTCGGAGCGCTTCCGCAGGAACTTAGCCTCAAATATCCAGAGCGTCTAGGGCCTTGCGCGCCTCCGGATAGTCGGGAAAGAGCTCTAGCGCGCGGCGGTAGTGTTCCTTGGCCTCCGCCCGCCTTCCCGAGGCCGCGCAGAGATCGGCGAGCCGCGTGCGCGACGCGGCGTAATCCGGGTCGACGGCCAGGGCCGCGCGCAGGTGCCGCTCGGCCGCGGCCGTCTCGCCCTCCTCGCGGGCGACGAAAGCCAAGGTGTGGTGAAGGAGAGGGTAGTCCGTGCCCATCGCCGCCGACTTGGCGAGCTCCCGGCGGGCTTCCTCGAAGCGGCCCAGGTAGGCCAGATAGACGCCGGCATAAGCCGGGGCCCGGAAATCCTCCGGGTCCGCGGCGCAAGCCTTGAGGGCCCAGTCGAGGGCTTCGCCGTTTTCTCCGCTCTGCGAGAGCGCCTGCGACAGCAGGATCATGCTCGTCGAATCGCGCTCCAGCTCCACCAAGGACCGGAAGCTTTCGATGGCGGCAGAAAGCGAGCCGGTGTCGAGCTCGACGTAGGCCTCGGCCATGACCAAATCCTCGGGCCGGGCGCCGCAGCGGCGGGCCGCGTCGACCGCCTTTCGGGAGGCCCCGGCGTCCCTGAGGCAAGCCGAAGCGATCGCCAGGTAGACATGCGCGAGGGCGCAGTCCGGGTCGAGGCGCAGGGCCTGGAAGAGTTCCGCAAGGGCTCTCTTGACGTCATAGCGGGTCTCCTTCAGGCAAAAGAATCCGAGGCAGGCGTGAGCCGTAGCGCTGTCCGGGTCGCGGCCTGCCTCGCCCTCGAAGAACAGCCGTCCGGCCTTCCAGGCGTCACGCCGTGAGAAGGCGCGGGCCTTTTCTCTCAGGCTATCGGCGGCCATGCTGGCGCGGCTTGCGGACCGAGAAGATCCCCCAGCGCCAGAGGTCTTGTATTTCTCCCGAGGGGAGAATCTTGAAGGGATGGATCGCCTTGGCCTCGGCGGGGGCGTTGCGATAGAGCTGCCGGATCTCATGGCGGCGGAGGCTGGTCGTCTCGGGGCTGTCGATCCACACGTCGATGGATTCCCAGACGTTGAGCTCCTTCATTTCTAGATCGACGAATCCGCGGCCGGTCAGGAGCCGCTTGAAGTCCTCCTCCTGGAACATATTGAAGACCAAGGGCTGTTTTTTCTTGAAGATGCGGAACATCCAAGGCGCGTCGTCTTCCCCGAACGGCAGCGTCTGGCCGACGATGAACTGCCCGCCCGGCTTGAGCACCCGGAAGATCTCGGCCACGGGCCGCTCCGGGTTGGGCAAAAGGTGGAGAACTTCGCGCGTGCAGACGAGGTCGAATGCGGCGTTCTTGAAAGGGAGATCGTAGACGTTGCCCTGCCGCACCGCGCTCAGACGGGTCCTGGCCATGGCGATCATCTCCGGGGTCAGATCCAAGCCTACCACCTTCTTGAAGCGCCCCTTGAACGCGGCCCCGACGACGCCGCTGCCGCAACAGACGTCCAGCGCGACGGCGCCCTTCCCCTGCCGGCAGAGCGCGGCGTGCGAGTCCAGCAACTCCTGATCGGTGATCCAGGCGGCCGATTCGTGCCAGTTCTTGGACCGCGCGCCGAATTGTTCTTTGTAGACTTCTTCGTCGATGTTTTGTTCTAGGCGCTGGAAATAAATCTTTTCGGCGGTGCGTTTGGCGGCGAGTTTGGCGCGGCGGACCTCAAGGAGCTTGTCGGCGATGACCGCGGCCGCACGGGGGTGTCCTCTCAGATAGGCGAGGATCTGCGCGCTTACGGCCTTTCGGATGGGGGCGCAGACCGCGGCGTTGGTCAGACGGGCCTTGGTCTGCCCTTCGAAATTCGGATGGGAGAGTTTAAGGTCGACGATGACGGCCAGGCCCTCCGAGGCCTCATCCGCCTCCACGGGCTCGTCCCGCGCGGACTTCTTCCCGGTCTCCAGCATCATTCGTTCGAGCGCCTCGGCCAAGCCCGCCCTCAGCGCCCGGACATGCGCGCCGCCGTGGACGGTATCGACGCAATTGACGAAGGAGCGGATCTTCGGTTCCCGGTCGGTCGTCCACTGCACGACGGCCTGGAAACGGAGCCCGCGGCTCGCCAGACGCACCGCGATGGGCTCGGGAAAGAGCTTCCGGGCGTTATGGGTCAAGCGGGCCAAGAATCCCGCTATGCCGGATTCCGTGCGAAACGTCTCGCGCTTGCTTCCCGCGGACCGCAGGACGAACTCGGTTCCGGGGATGAGAAACGAGAGATCCTCGAGCAGGCGGCGGCAGGCGTTCGCGTCGAAGCCTTTGAAGTCCTTGAAGATCGTCCGGTCCGGCCGGAACTCTATGCGCGTGCCGCGGCCGGCGGCGGCGCCGAGGGCCTTGAGGGCGTGACTCGGTTCGCCCCGACGGAACTCCTGGACATGGAGATGTCCTTTGCGCCGGATCTCCACCTTAAGCCGGTCCGAAAGAGCGTTGACGCAGGAGAGTCCGACCCCGTGAAGCCCGGCGGAAAATCCATGGGAATTTCGCGAGAATTTACTGCCCGAGTGCAGACGAGTGAGAGCGACCTCGCAGGCCGGGATGCCTTCTTTGGGATGGAGTTCGGTCGGGATGCCTCGGCCGTCATCTTTGACCGCGCAGCGGTCCTTGCCGAGAGCGACCTCGATGCGGGAACAGGCTCCCGCCAGGGCCTCGTCGACCGAGTTGTAGACCAGCTCGCAGAGCAACTGATGGACGCCGGCCTGCGAGACCGAGCCGACGTACATCCAAGGGTTCCTGCGCACCGCCTCGAGGCCGGACAGGACGACGATGTCTGAGGCCGCGAAGTCCTTCTCAGCCACGGGCGAGCCTCTTGAGCTTGCGCGCGTGCGACCTCTTGAGCTTCTCGAGCGTGTCGAACCAACTGGCGATGTCGCTGAAGCCCTCTTGCCGCGCCACGCCCGCCATCTCCGGATAGGCGCGGCCGGACAAGTCGGACTCTTCCTGGAGCAGACGCTCGAGATTCTTCGGCGTGGAACCCACGGAAAGTCCCGATTCCTCGTCGCGGACGAGCGCGAACAAGTCGAAGCAGCCGTGGACGCTGGTGGTCCCGCCCTCGGCGATCTCCTTGAAGAGGATCGAATGTTCGTCGAAACCCTCATAGTCCGCCAGAGCGGCACAGTAGAGGTAGCGGAAGACGAATGCCGCCTCGCCCGCGAAGGCGCGGCGGAGGTTGGCGATGGTCCGGCTGCCCTCGAGCCGTGCCGGCTGCGCCGCGCCCGGCTTTCGCCGGCGTCTACTTCGGCTTTTCAGCACGGATGATCACAAACAGCATGGTGTCGAAGATATCGCCATTTTTCTCTTCGATCTTATGGATCCGCTGGAAATCCTGTGAAGAGGCGAGGTAGGCGTCCTTGACGGCCTTCCTCTCTTGGGAGTTCAAAGCGCCATGATCGATCCATCGGTCGACCGATTCGACCGAAAGGTGGCGTGCCGTTTCGGCGACGGTCAACCCGGAGGATTGCGCCACGGCTTCAAGGTCTCCAGGCTTGAAGAAGTTGACGCGA
>MGUL01000120.1:10919-11773 GCA_001800005.1 Elusimicrobia bacterium RBG_16_66_12
CCTGAGCGCCTGGATTTTGAAGGCCTCTGTTTTGTCCTCGTCGCCGTAAGCGGCGAGATGGCAGAAGACCGCGCGGCCTCCAGGGCGCAGCACTCGCGCGATCTCTTCGACGGCCTCGGGGAGGCTGACGAACTGCAGGCCCTGTCGGCAGACACAGACATCGACCGACTCCGATTCCAATGGGATCGACTCGATCGGCGAGATGATCATCCGGTCGACGCAGGCTGAGGCTTGCCGGGTCATGTCGGCGGAGATGTCGAGCCCGATGACTTCCTTGACTTGGCCGCGGAACCGCCCGGCCACGATTCCGGTGCCCGTTGCCAGGTCGAGGACCGTCTCGCCGCCGCGGACTGCCGCCAGGGCGAAGATCTTGTCCAGCAGTTCCCGGTCGCCGACCCAGTTTGAGGATCGGTGGTAGCGCCCGCTGCGCCGCCGGAAATGCGTCAACACCGCGTTCTTACTTTTGATCCACATTGTATAAGGAAGACTATAAAATTCTAGAAGTCGCCGTCCGCGTTAAGAGAGGGGAAAACAGTTATACTTTTTCGCGCGGTGATGCCTTCAAGAGTCCTTTTCCTGGCGCCCCAGCCGTATTTCCGCCTGCGCGGCATTTGTCTCGCGGAGCAGATCTGCCTGGAAGTCCTCTCCGGCCAAGGCCTGGAGATCGATGTCCTCACCTTCCCCTTCGGGGAGGATCCAGCGCCGCTGTCCGGTGTCCGCATTTTCCGTATTCCTTCCTTGCCGGGGATCTTAGACGTTCCCATCGGGCCGTCTTTGGCGAAGATTCTGATGGACCTATGGAGCTTCCCCTGGTTGGTCGCGCGCCTTTGGAAAGGCGGATACCGGTTCGTCCA
>MGUL01000121.1:0-10959 GCA_001800005.1 Elusimicrobia bacterium RBG_16_66_12
TCCGCCGAGTGCGCCGCGGCCATGGCGCGCGGAGCGCGGCGCGAGACCGGCGCCGACCTGGGCGCGGCCGTGACGGGCATCGCGGGCCCCGAGGGGGGAACCGCCGAGAAGCCCGTGGGGACCGTCTTCGTCGCCGTCAGCGGCCCCGGCCGCTCGGAGACGGTCCGCCGCCTGGACGTCCTCGGGCCCCGCGAGAACGTGCGCTCGCGCGCCGTCACCGCCGCCCTGCGCCTCGCCTACGACGCCCTGGCCTGAAAGCCGTCGAGCCTCACACTTGACGGTCCCGTCGAGGTTTCGTAGAATCTCCGCATGATAACGAAAGAGAAAAGAATCGAGACGGTGAAGAAGTACGGCAAGAGCGCCGCGGACGCGGGAAGCTCCCCGGTCCAGATCGCGCTCCTGACCGAGCGCATCAAGGACCTCTCCGGCCACCTGAAGGCCAACAAGAAGGACTATTCCTCGCAGAGAGGCCTGCTCAAGATGGTCGGCCAGCGCCGCCGCCTGCTGGGCTACCTTAAGAAGAAGGACCTGACGACCTACAACACGATCCTGAAGCAGCTGGACCTGAGGAAATAGACCATGGCCACTCTCCAGAAGAACAGCCTGCAGGAAACTGTGGGCGGCAAGATCATTTCCCTCCAGACGGGCACCCTGGCCAAGCAGGCCGGCGGCTCCGTCACCATCCACCTCGGCGACACGATCGTCTTCTCCGCCGCCACGGTGGCCTCCAACCCGAAGGAAGTCAGCTTCGTGCCGCTGACCTCCGACTACCGCGAGCGCGCGTACGCCGCCGGCCGCGTGCCGGGCGGCTTCTTCAAGCGCGAGATGAGGCCCCGCGACAAGGAGACCCTGACCTCACGGCTGATCGATCGCCCCATTCGTCCGCTGTTCCCCGAAGGGTGGAACCACGAGACCTCGATCCAGTCCATCGTCGTTTCCTGCGATCTGGTCAATGACCCCGATGTGCTGGCGATCACGTCCGCCTCCGCGGCGCTGATGCTGTCGGACGCCCCGTTCAACGGCCCCGTCGGCGGCGTGCGCATCTGCCGCGTCAACAACGCCTGGGTGCTCTTCCCGACCTGGGAAGAGCGGTCGACGGCCGAGCTCGAGCTCATCGTCGCCGGCAAGAAGGACGCGCTGCTGATGGTCGAAGGCTCGTCTCACGAAGTGACCGAGGAAGTCTTCGCCGAGGCTCTTGAGATCGCGCAGGCCGAGATCAACAAGCTGTGCGCGATGCAGGTCGAGCTCGTCAACAAGAGCGAAGCCTCCGGCCGCAAGGTCAAGAAGCACGCGGCCCCGGTCCCGGCGATCCCCGCCGCGGTCCTCGAGCTGGTCAAGTCCCGCTTCACGGAGCCGGTCCGCAAGCACCTTCGCGCCAAGCTCGACAAGCACGGCCTCGACGAGAAGATCCACGAGGTCAAGGACGCGATCAAGAAGGAGGTCGAGGAGAAGGCCAAGACCGACGCCGTCTTTGCAGACGGCGTCAAACATGTCTCCAAGATCTGCGAGGAGATCCTCTACACCGAGAGCCGCACGCTGACTCTCGTCGACCGCGTCCGCCCCGACGGCCGCGGTTTCGAGGAAATCCGGCCCATCGACATACTGATGAAGCCGTTCCCGCGCCTGCACGGCTCGGTGGTCTTCACCCGGGGCCAGACCCAGGCCTTCTGCAACACGACGCTCGGCACGCCGGGCGACATGCAAATCATGGACGTCATCGAGGGGGAATATAAGGAGCGCTTCATGCTCCATTACAACTTCCCCTCGTTCTCCGTCGGCGAGGTGCGCCCCGAGCGCGGCCCCGGCCGTCGCGAGATCGGCCACGGCGCGCTCGCGCGCCGCAGCCTCGCCGTGCTCCTGCCTCCGGAAGAGGAGTTCCCGTACACGCTGCGCGTGGTCTCGGAGATCTGGGAGTCGAACGGCTCCAGCTCCATGGCCTCGGTCTGCGGCGGGTCCTTGTCGCTGTTCGACGCGGGCGTGCCGATGAAGGCCGCGTGCGCGGGCATCGCGATGGGCCTGGTGCTGGAGGGGAGCAAGTACGCCGTGCTGACCGACATCGCCGGCATCGAGGACCACAACGGCGACATGGACTTCAAGGTCGCCGGCACCCGCAACGGCATCACCGGCTTCCAGATGGACATGAAGATCGAGGGACTCTCGATCTCCATCATGAAGGAAGCCCTGGCGCAGGCCAAGCGCGGACGCCTCTTCATCCTGGACAAGATGGACGCGGTCATGCCCGAGCCCCGCAAGGAGCTCGCGGCCACGGCGCCCCGCCTGTACCGCATCATGATCCCCACCGACAAGATCGGCGCGCTGATCGGCCCCGGCGGCAAGAACATCCGCCGCCTGATCGACACCTACGGCGTTCAGGTCGACGTCGAGGACGACGGCTCCGTGTTCATCGCGGGCGTCGACCCGATCGGCTGCGACCAGGCGAGAGCCGAGGTCGAGGCCCTGACGCTCGAGGCCGAGGTCGGAAAGATCTACAAGGGACACGTCGTCTCCATCAAGGAGTTCGGCGCGTTCATCGAGATCTTCCCGGGCAAGGAAGGCCTGCTCCACGTCTCGCAGATCGACGTCAAGCGCGTCAACCGCGTCGAGGACGTCCTGAAGATGGGCGACGAGGTCGAGGTGAAGTGCCTCGAGATCGACGAGAACGGGAAGATCCGCCTGTCGCGCAAGGCGGTCCTCTCTCCGGGCTCCGAGAACGACTCCCCCGGCCCGCGCCGCGACGGTCCGCCCCGAGAGCATTCCGGCGGCCCTCGCCGCGGAGGCGGAGGCGGCGGACGCCGCTGACCGGGGGAATATCGATGGTCAAGAAGACCGAGACGCCGAAGAACGGAGCCGCCGGACAGCTCGAGACTCTGAAGGCGGTCTATGACTTCATGACCAGGAACGGGCTCGAATCCGTCGAGATGATGGAGGAAGGCGCCCAGATCAAGCTCGTGCGCCGCAAGGCCGCGACCGCCCAGGTCCCGGTCGCCGTGCCGGTGGCGGTGGGGGCGGCGGCTTACGCCGCTGCCTCCTCCGCGCCGGCCTCGCACTGCGCGCCGCCCCCGGCCGCGCCCGCGGGCCCGACCATCAAGTCGCCGATGATGGGGATCTTCTACCGCGCGCCGTCGCCCTCCAGCCCTCCCTTCGTCAAGGACGGAGAGCCCGTCAAGCCCGGCCAGGTCATCTGCATGATCGAGGCCATGAAAGTCTTCAACGAGATCAAGGCCGAGTTCCCCTGCGTGCTGGTCAATGTCCTCGTCGAGAACGGCAAGCCCGTCAAGGCCGGCCAAGACCTCTTCGCCGTCTCGCGCTGACCGATATCCTCAAGCCGCCCCCTTGACAGACGTTCGCGCACGCTGCACACTATACACATGAAACGGACGAATCTTGTGCTTAATGAGTCTCTCCTCAGGGAAGCGGTCTCCTTGTCCGGCGCGAAGACGTACTCGATGACCGTGGACATCGCCCTCCACGATTTCGTGCGCCGCGCCAAGGCGAAAAGCATCCTCGGATTGGCCGGGAGCGGACTATGGGAGGGGGACCTCTCGACGATGCGCGGAGACACCCCGAGACGGCGGCGCCGAGACGGCCGCCGGCGATGATCCTCGTCGACACCTCCATCTGGATCGAGTTCTTCCGGAAGAACTCGCGCCTGCGCCCCGCCTCGGCCTTCGACATCGACGAGACGGTCACCTGCCTCCCGATCGTTCAGGAGGTCCTGCAGGGCTTTCGCGATGAAGAGGCCTTCCGTCGCGCGCGCGAGGCGATGCTCGCTCTGCCGATCGTCGAGTCACTCATGAGCCTCGAGGTCTTCGAACATGCCGCGGACCTCTACCGCCTGGCGCGCCGCCAAGGCCTGACCGTCCGCTCCTCGATCGACTGCCTGATCGCCGCCTGCGCCATACGCAACGACCTGACGGTGCTCCACTGCGACCGGGACTACCCCGCGCTGGCGCGTATCTCGACCCTCCGCGAACGCCGCGCGTAAACGCGACTCCTGCCGCGTGCGCGCGCATGGCCGACAGGCGCCGCAAACAGCTATAATCCGTCGTCATGGCCCATTCCCGGTATCGAACGGCGGCGAAAGCGGCGAAGGGGGGCAAGTCCCGCAAGGACATCCTCCCGTCGGCGCTGCGCTGGCTGGCCTTCTTCTTCGGCGGCGTCTTCCTCGCCTGGGCGCTCCTCGTCCCGTCCCATGCCGGCGGCGTCGGGCGATACATCTCCGAGAAGCTCTTCGCGCTCTTCGGCAACGCCGCGTATCTCCTGCCGATCTTCCTTCTCAACGGCTTGCTCCAGCATGTCCTGCGCGCCAAGTCCTCTGGGTGGATGACCACCGCGCTGGCATCGTTCTTCGGGCTCGTCGCGGGCACGGCTCTGTTCGCGAAGATCGGCTTCTGGGCGGGCCGGGACATGACCGCGGCGGGAGGCTCGTGGGGCGCCGCGCTGGCGGGAGCGCTCACCTCGGGCCTGGGCGGCGTCGGCGCTTTCCTCCTCTGCCTCGGAGCGCTCCTCTTCGCGCTTCAGATCGTCTTCGAGATCCGCTGGTCGGGCGTGGCGGCCGCGGCGGGCAAGCTCCTCGCCGAGGACTATCGGGATTGGGCCAAGGCCCGCGGGGAGCTCAAGCATCTCAAGGAGAAGGCCCCGAGCGCGGAAGAGGCCGCCAAGGCGAAGACGAAAGCCGTCGACACCCGCGAGATCAAGTCCCTCGTCGACGGCCTGCCCAAGCTGGTCGAGGAGAAGACCTCCAAGCCCAAGCCCGCAGCCAACGGGGCCCGCCCCGCCCCCACGCCGAGTGCTGCGTACAAGGACTACAAGCTCCCGCCGATGGACCTTCTGAGCATGCCGTCGGACGCGCGCCACCGCGGCAAGCCGACCGAGGGCGAGATATCCTCGGCCATCGCGGACCTGGAAAGGACGCTCAAGAGCTTCGACATCGATGCGCACGTCTCCGGCTACTCGCCGGGCCCCGTGATCACGCGCTACGAGATCTCGCCCGCGCCCGGCGTCAAGGTCAGCTCCATCGTCGCGCTCGAGAACGACATCGCGCTCGCGATGCGCGCCAAGGGCATCCGCATCATCGCGCCCATCCCCGGCAAGGCCGCCGTCGGCATCGAGATCCCGAACCCGCGTCAGGCCGCCGTCGTGCTGCGCGAGATCCTGCAGTCCGACGCCATCACCGCCGCCTCGCCCCTGCTCACCTTCGGCCTCGGCCTCTCGGCGTCCGGCGAGCCCGTCGCCGCCGACATCGCGAAGATGCCGCACGTGCTGGTGGCCGGGGCCACCGGCTCCGGCAAGTCGGTGCTGATCCACTCGATGGTGATGTCCATCCTGTTCCGCGCCCGCCCCGATGAGGTCAAGTTCGTGATGATCGACCCCAAGCGCACGGAGCTCACCTTCTACGAAGGCATCCCGCACCTCTTCGACCCGATGGTCGACCCCGCGCGCGTGTCGGTCATCACCAACGCCAAGGACGCGGCCAAGGCGTTGAAGGCCCTGCTCTCGTTGATGGAAAAGCGCTACGAGAAGCTCCAGCTCCACGGCGTGCGCAACCTCGAGGGCTACAACGTCGAGGCCGACAAGAAGGGCCTGCCGCGCGAGTTCTACATCGTCGTCGTCATCGACGAGTTGGCCGACCTGATGCTGATCGCCGGCGATATCGTGGAAGACGCCATCCAGCGCCTGACCCAGATGGCCCGCGCGGTCGGCATCCACATGGTGCTGGCGACCCAACGCCCGTCGGTCGACGTGATCACCGGCGTCATCAAGGCCAACCTCCCCAGCCGCATCGCGCTCCAGGTGATCTCCAAGGTGGACTCCAAGGTCATCCTGGACGGCTCCGGCGCCGAGAGCCTGCAGGGCCGCGGGGATCTGCTCTATCTGTCCAGCGGCGCGCAGAAGCCCGAACGCTGCCAGGGGGCGTTCGTCTCCGAGGATGAGATCCGCGCCCTCGTCTCGTACCTGAAGACCCAGGGCAAGCCCGACTACCCGATGCTGGAGACGATGGCGGCCAAGGGCTCGGTCGCCGACGATCTGGCGCAGTTCGGCGTGGAGCCCCTCGAGTTCTCCCAGGCCCTGAAGCTCGTGCTCGAGCGCCGCCGCGTCTCCCAGGACCTCCTCAAGAGCCAGTTCGGGTCCTCGGCCCGCGCGACGAACATCCTCAGCCTCCTCGAGGTCAAGGAGATGATCCGCAAGCCCGAGGGGACCAACCGCTGGGAGATCAACTTCGACATGATCGAAGGGTACATGCGAACGCACTTCCCCCAAGTCCCGCTCGACATCAAAGGCTGATGGGATATCTCTCGCTCGTCGTCCTCCTGGCGCTTCCTCTCTCGGCCAAGGATGTGAAGGTCTCCACCGCCTCTCTCGGCACGGAACTCGGCGCTTACGCGGCTTCGACGGCTCCCCTCACCCTCGACCTCATCTCGGCGCGATTCGCGGAAGTCGATTCTCGGATGAACTCTCTGAAGGCGTCCTTTCGGCAATTCGTGCGCATGGACGGCGCCGACATCGTCCAGTCCGTGGAGGGGGGGGTCCTCTTCCTCAAGCCCGACCTCCTGCGCATGACCCAGCGCATCCCGGAGCGCCAGACCGTGGTCTGCGACGGAACCTGGCTCTGGGTCCACCGGGAATCGACCGACCAGGTCATCCAGACCCGGCTGGAGGCCTGGCGCAAGTCCGAGCCCCTGGCAAAAGGACTTCTCGACTTCGGCCGCTCCGCCGACCTCCTCAAACGCTACTCCGCCGTCCTCTCGACCGTGTCCGCGCCGGGAACGGACGGCCACCGAACCTTCGCCGTGACCCTGACCCCCCGCCCCGAGGACCGCAAGGACGGCGGCGCGGACTTCGAGCTGACGCTGAAGGCCTCCACGCGCGACTTTTTCCCATACGATGCCAGACTGCGCGTGGGACGCGCGTCCATCCACTCCATCTTCGAGGCCGTCCGCCTCAATCCCGAGCTCCCGGCCGAGACCTTCCGCTTCACGCCTCCTCCGAGCGCCGACGTCTTCCAGACCCCGAGTCCAACACCATGATCGAGAACGAGCCCGACCCCCTGCGCCGCATCCCCGTCAAGCACGCCGCCGAGATACGCGCCGAGATCGGCGCCGTCCTGCGCGCCGAGCGCCTCAAGCGCGGGCTGTCGCTGGAGGCCGTCGCCGCGCAGACCCGAATCTCCAAGCGATTCCTCGAGGCGATGGAGAACGACCGCTTCGAGGAGTTCCCGGCCGTCGTGTACCTGCGCGGCTTCCTCAAGGGATATTGCGAGCACCTGGACCTCGACTTCCCCGCCCTCTGGGAGAAGATCGAGGCCTCCTCCAAGCCCGCGGCGGACGCCGCTTCGCCGGTGCCCGCCGCCGACGGCAAGGGGGCCGCGCCCTCCCGGCCGGAAGCTCCTCACGCGTCCCGCGCTCACGCTTCGGCCGCCCACGCCCCGCCTGAGGAACGCAGTCGAGAGACCTCGTCCACGGCGCTGCTGATGGTCGTCTTCGCGGTCGCGGCGGCCGTCGGACTCGGCATCTGGCTCGCCGAGGACCGCAAGCCTCGCGAAACGGCGTCGGACGACGCGACGCCGCGCGTGCTGATGCCCATGGCGCACGCCGTCGCGCCGAAGCTGACCCTGCGCGCGACCGACGACGTCTGGGTGCGAGTCGCCGTGGACGATGCGGTCGTCTTCGAAGGCCGCATGCCGCGCGGCGCGGCTATGGATTGGAAGCCGACCAAGACCGTGGCCCTGCGCACCACCTCCGCCTCCGCGCTCTCGGTCTCGCTCAACGATGCGCCGGCGCCCATGCCGGCGCCGACGCCCGATGGAGATTACCGCTTCGACCTCCCGTAGCATGACCCTCGCCAACCGCCTGACGATGCTTCGAGTCGTCCTGGCGGCGGGCGTGTTCGCAGCGCTGGTGGCCGACGGGGCGCGCTGGCACGCGGCCGCCTTCGCGATGTTCCTGACCGCGATCGTCACCGACTGGCTCGACGGCTGGCTGGCCCGCCGCACGGGGACGGTGAGCCCCTTCGGCAAGGTCGCCGACCCCATCGCCGACAAGATACTCGTCATCGGGACCCTCATCGCGCTGATCCGGACCAAGGAGCTCGAGATTCCTCTCTGGGCGGTGTTTCTCATCGTCATCCGAGAGCTCCTGATCGGCGGCGTGCGCGTCATCGCCGGGGCCCAAGGCATCATCCTGGCCGCCGATCGATGGGGCAAGATCAAGACCGCCATCCAACTCGTCGCCATCCTCATCATCCTCGCCGTCGTCATCCTGCAGGATCGGGGCCTTGCCGCGCCCTGGATGGTGCGCTCCGCCTATCCTCTGACCGTGTTCTGCGCCGTGCTCGCGCTGTCTAGTCTGTTGTCCTACCTGAGGCAGTACCGGGCCATGCTGGAGAAGTCCTGGAGCTGATGGTCGACCGAGCCTGCGTCGTCTTGGCGACCGGGCTGGGGATAAGCTATATTGCGCTACCGGCGACGGGACGCAAGTGGACCGGCGCGGGGTTCCTCGGCACGATCGAGGGCCTCCTCCTCTGGCTGCTGCTTCCCCCGGCGCCGGGGCCGTATGCGGCCGCCGTCGCGGCCGCCGCGGCCGCCGCGTGCTGGATATGCGGGAGGGCCGGCAGGGTCCTGGGGACGCACGACAGCCCCCGCATCGTGCTGGACGAGGCGGTCGGGTTCTGGGTCGCCGCGGCGGGACTTCCGCATGACGCGTCGGCCGCGGGCGCCGCATTCGTCGCGTTCCGTCTGTTCGATTCGGTGAAGCTGCCGCCGTACCGCTGGCTGGAGCGTCTGCCGGGTGGGTTCGGCGTCGTGGCCGACGACCTGGGAGCCGGACTGGCCGCGAACTTGGCCGCGAGGCTGATCTTGGGAAGGTGGGGGTGGTCGGCGTGAGGCACCGCATGTTCGCCGTCCTTCTGGCCCTGGCCGCGCCCGCCGCGGCCCAGCCGGGCCCATGGCTGCCCGCGCCCGCCGACCCCGCCGCGGTCTCCTCGGTCACGGTCCCCGCCCCGCCCGCCGCGTCGCTCGGCCAACTCCTTCCCGTCTCCGGCGGCCCCTGGGTCCTGGGCGAGGTCCTCTTCTTCTCCGCCGGCCGCGTGGTCAGCGATTACGCCTGGCGCGACAAGGTCCGCGGGCGCCGCGGCCAGCTGTACACGAGCTCCGACCTGCAGGGCGACGTGGAGACGCTGATGGGCATGGGCGTCTTCGACCGCGTGTCTCCGGCCGTCTATGCCATCCCCGGGCAATCGGTCCCGCCCGAGTACGCGACGATCTCCGTCTCCACGAGCCAGGTCCGTGTGGTCTTCGACGTCATCGAGAAGCCAAAGGCGTCCGAGGCCAAACCCAAGTTCATCACCCCGCCCTCGGCGGTCTCGGGCCTCATCCTGACTCCGACGGCGTACCGGGGCGCGGGCAAGTTCAACAATCCCGGCCTGGGACTGGACATCAACGCGGCCTACTTCATCGGACGTTTATACGGCAAAAACAACTACGAGGACGCCCCGCGCAAGACGAACTACATCGACCGCATCGGCCTCTGGACGCTGACGGCCGACGGGAAGATGCAGGTCCAGTCCGACGCAGGCTGGCGACCCGCCGTCGCCGTCGGCGGACAGGCGATGCTGATGTTCCGCGACTCGCCGCAGCCCACCGTCACCGCGCCGGGAGTCTCGGTCAAGGTCGATGCCAAGAAGACCAAGATCCTGACCGACGCCTACTTCGTGGCCTCGAAGAACCTCCGCGGCACGCGCCTCAGCGCCGGCGTGATGCAGGGCAACATCGGGGAACTCGTCGCCGGCCTCTCGGAGTTCCTGACGCCCGAAGCCCTGCGCTTCTACGCGAAGAACCCGGCGGGCACCGAGGTCCACTCGCGGACCGTGCCCTTCGCCAGCGTCTTCTACCTGGTCAAGCCCGACTATCCGATCGGCGTCGAGTTCATGAAGTTCAACGGGGCGGCGGCCGCGCCCTACATGCTGAACTTCAAGATCGGCCGCTTCCTGAAGCTGAACTTCGACGTCGCCTACCTGAAGTTCCGAAACGGCTACGAGTTGCTCGGCCTGTTCCAGTTCCGCTACAACCACTTCCCGAGCCGCTAGGGAACTTTTTCACCCCCCTCGCCGTATCCTTTGGCATGAGCGCCATCAGGATACGCCCCGGCGAGGACGGCCGGCTGATCGTCCACCTCCCCTACTCACCGGAGCGGCTGGCGAAGATCAAGACCATCGAAGGCCGCCGATGGCACGGCCCTGAGAAGTACTGGTCGGTCCCGGGTGAGGAAGGTATGTCTCAGCGCCTTCAGGCCCTTTTCGCGGAAGATGACTTCGAGCCGCCCGCCAGGATGGCCGGCTGCGCACCTGCCGCGCCCATCAGCAGCGAGGCCCCGCTCCTCCGCCGGATCCATGAAACTATCCGCTCCCGACATCTCAGCCAACGCACGGAAACGGCCTACACCGGCTGGATCCAGCGCTACATCGCGCAAGCCGGGCCGCATCCAGAAGAGCTGGGCGAAGCGGAGATCAGCCGATTCCTCTCTGGCCTGGCGACAGCCGGCCATGTCAGCGCCTCGACCCAGAACCAGGCCCTGCATGCGCTGCTGTTCCTCTACACTCAGGTCCTTGGCAAGGAGATCGCCCGGCTGGAAGGCGTGGTCCGGGCGAAACAGCCCGAGCGGCTGCCGGTCGTCCTGAGCCGCGACGAGGTGCGGGCCGTGCTCAGCCTGATGACCGGCGCGCCGAGGCTGATGGCCACGCTCCTCTACGGAGCAGGCCTGCGCCTGATGGAATGCTGCCAGCTGCGGGTCAAGGACGTCGATTTCAACCTAAAGGAGATCGTCGTCCGGGCCGGGAAAGGCAACAAGGACCGCCATACCCCGCTACCCTCAGCCGTGCGGGAACCACTCCGGCGGCACCTGGAAGCGGTCAAGCTCCAGCACGAGGAGGACCTGCGGCGGGGCCTGGGAAGCGTCCAGCTTC
>MGUL01000121.1:10975-12847 GCA_001800005.1 Elusimicrobia bacterium RBG_16_66_12
CAAGTATCCCAGCGCCCCGAAGGAGTGGGGCTGGCAATGGGTCTTCCCCGCCACCAGCCATTACACCGACAGCGAGACCGGCCAGAGCCGCCGCCACCACCTTCACGAGTCAGTCCTCCAGAAGGCGTTCCGAGAGGCGCGCCTGCAAGCGGGCATCACCAAGCCCGCGAGCTGTCACACGCTGCGCCATTCCTTCGCCACGCACCTCCTGGAAGACGGCCACGACATCCGGACCATCCAGGAGCTTCTCGGCCACCGTGACGTCAGCACGACGATGATCTACACCCACGTCCTCAACCGCGGCGGGCGGGGCGTGCTGAGCCCCGCCGACCGGCTGGGCCTGGAGCCTTGACTATAATTACATTGGGGCTACAATATAATTATATCCGGATTGGAGTGGCCTGCGGAGAAGGACCGGACGAATCAGCTGAAGCATGGTGTAGGCTTCGAGGAGGCGGTCAGCGCTTTCCGCGACGACTACGCCCTGCTCATCGCGGACCCGGACGGCTCCGGCGAAGAGGACCGATTCATCCTCATCGGCATGAGCGAGAAGCTCCGGGTCCTGGTCGTCTGCCACTGCGAGCGGGAAGCGGGCGAGATCATCCGGATCATCGCAGCCCGCAAGGCGATGCGGGCCGAACGATCCAAGTACGAGGAAAAGCTGCCATGAGAAAGCAATATGACTTCTCGAAGGGGATCCGGAACCCTTACGCGCGTTCGCTCAAGCGCCAGATCACCATTAGGATCGATAATGAGACGATCGCCTATTTCCAGGATCAGGCGACGCGGGTCGGGCTACCCTACCAGAGCCTGATCAACCTTTATCTGCGGGACTGCATGGAGAGCCGCCGGAAGCTGAAGTTCGCCTAGGCGCCCCCTCCCAGAAATTATTGACGACCACCCCGGTCGGCCTTTCCTGGCGCAGTTATTGCCCACAATAAGATGGCGAAGTATTGATATTCCCGTTATAATCCGCGAAGGGACCGCTTCAGCGTCCCGACTTATATAGACCAGCACAATCTGCGTTATGCCTACAATTGGTGGCTATGGGGAGAGAGCTCATGAAATTAGCATGGGGATCACTGACGCTGGGTTTGGCCGTCGGGTTTTGGTTGCTTCCAGTTAATCCGGGAGAGTCAGCTCAGTCTGGCTCCGGGTTTAAGGCATCTATCGCGGGCGACGTGATGGGTGACGTAAACGGTCCAGGGGTCTTAAAGTATCTCGCTCCAAGCAAATCGGTCGCAGGTCAGATTCCTGGTCGGTATTTCTTGGCCGATAATCAGGGCTTAAGAGAGCTCGGCGTGACACTATCAATCCCGGAGAGCGCAAAAGTTGGTTCATACAAACTGGTCTCTGCAAGTCCGCTAGATGCGGGGAAATTCTTTGAGATCAGAGTCGACAGATCAGTCGGGAACAATGTGTTGTCTTACAGCAATGAAACTAAAGGAGAATTGACACTCTCATCCTTTCCATCCAAGCCGAACAAGGTATCCGGTTCTAAGGTAAAAGGGAGCTTCAAGTTTAAGACTCAGAACAACGAGGGTAAGTCTATTACCGTGCAAGGCAAGTTTAACTTTCTCGCAAAGTGAGGCATAACCAAGCGCTGATGCCGACCGAGACCAGTGAGGTTGCTCAGGCAAGGCATCGCCGCAAAATTACTAAAAGTCTCGGCGGCATAGCGTTGCGTTCGACTGCCATCAAAGGGAAGTGAAACATGAAACTCGGGATCATCATCTACTCAACGGATTCGGAAACGGTTTGGAATGCCTTCCGCCTGGGGGTTTTTTCACTCAAGCAGGGTGACGGAGTGAAAGTATTCCTGCTCGCGAAAGGCGTCGAATGCGAAAAGCTGAACACGGATCAATTCAAAGT
>MGUL01000122.1:0-96 GCA_001800005.1 Elusimicrobia bacterium RBG_16_66_12
GGCTGTAGGATTTCGAGGAGCTGATGAGGATCTTCGTGCCCGCCAGCCCGGCGTCGTCCTTGATCTTCCGGCAGACCTCGAAGCCGTGCATCCGCG
>MGUL01000122.1:102-2076 GCA_001800005.1 Elusimicrobia bacterium RBG_16_66_12
TCCTGATCGGCCACACCCACTGGGACCACATCCAGGGCTTCCCCTTCTTCACCCCGCTCTTCCTGCCCACGACGCGCTTCACCGTTTCCGGCGTCCACGGCACGACCAAGCCCTTCCTCGACGTGATGGCCGGCCAGATGAGCTCCACCTACTTCCCCGTCCAGCTCAAGGACCTGGCGTCCAAGCCGGAGTTCCGGGAGCTCTCCGAGCCGGTGATGATGGGGCCGGTCAAGGTCTCCTACCACTACCTGAACCACCCGGGCATCACCATCGGCTTCCGCCTGGAGCATGAAGGCAAGGTCCTGTCCTACATCAGCGACCACGAGCCTTACGCCAGGCTCAACGCGGCGGGAGACTTCGCCGACAAGGAGGACGCGGCCGTCGCGCGCTTCGTCGAAGGCTCCGACCTGCTGGTCTGCGAAGCCCAGTACACGGCCGACGAGTACAAGCTCAAGCGCGGCTGGGGCCACAGCACCTTCGCCGACGTGCTGGACCTGGCACAGAAGGCGGGCGTCAAGCGCCTGGCCCTCTTCCACCACGACCCGCTGCACGACGACGAGTCGATGGACAAGCTGGTCGCGGACTCCCTGGCGATCGTCTCCCAACGCCGGGCGGACGTCGAGGTCTTCGCCGCGCGCGAGGGCCTGAGCCTCAAACTGTAAGAAGCCGCCGGCGGGATGGGTCCTTTGACCGTCCGCATGCGGGACCTTCGCCTCATGCCCTGCGGACGATCTCGCTTTATACTCGGGATATGATTCTGACGACCGTCCTGTCCGCGTTCCTCCTGAACGCCCACGCCGCCCCGCCGGCCGCTCTGCCGGCCCTCGCCGTCGAGCGCCACAAGCTTGCCAACGGCCTGACCGTGATCCTGCACGAGGATCACTCCAGCCCCATCGTGGCCGTCAACATCTGGTACTCGGTCGGCTCCAAGAACGAGGAGCCGGGACGGACCGGCTTCGCCCATCTTTTCGAGCATTACATGTTCGAGGGCTCCGCGCACGCGGCCTCCGGCGAGTACTTCAACAGGATATTCGGCATGGGCGGCAACACCAACGCCAACACCACCAACGACCGCACGGACTACTACGCGGTGGTTCCCTCCGAGAACCTCGAGGAGGTCCTGCGGCAGGAGGCCGACCGCCTGGGCTTCCTGAACATCAGCGACGCGGGTCTCGACAAGCAGCGCGCCATCGTCAAGAACGAGAAGCGCCTGCGGGAGAACCAGCCCTACGGCGGCGCCTGGGAAGGGATCAACACGGCGACGTGGGACAAGGGCCACCCCTACGGCTGGCCCGTCATCGGCTCCATGAAGGACTTGGATGCGGCGAGCCTTTCGGACGTCAAGAAGTTCCACGATTCGTACTACCTGCCCAACAACGCCGTGCTCGCGGTCTCAGGCGACCAGGACAATGCGGCGACCCTCGCCCTCGTCAACAAATGGTTCGGCACGATCCCCGCGGGGCCCGCGCCGCCCGCCCTGCGCAAGCCCCCGGTCTCGACGGCCCCCGGCCGCCGGGAGCTGACGCTGGAAGACGACAAGGCCCAGCTTCCGCTGTTTGTCCTCTCCTTCCGCATCCCAGGCAAGGGCAAGCCCGGCTGGCAGGAGGCCTCGGTCACCGCTCAAATTTTAGGAGGCGGGCGAAGCTCGCGCCTCGTGCAGTCGCTTCAGTACG
The DNA here is from genome assembly GCA_001800005.1 of Elusimicrobia bacterium RBG_16_66_12. Lineage (GTDB taxonomy): Bacteria > Elusimicrobiota > Elusimicrobia > UBA1565 > UBA9628 > GWA2-66-18. The sequence continues at coordinate 1,776 of MGUL01000122.1, forward strand.
ACAAGCGCCTGGTGCTTTCCGTGAGCGCCTCGGTGATTGGCCTCGTGGAGGACGACATCTTCCTCATCGAAGCGATGCCGGTTCCCGGCGTGCCGATCAAGACCGTCGAGGACGCGATCCGCGCCGAGCTGGACGCGTTCGCGGCGCGGGGGCCCTCCGAGCGGGAGATGCGGCGCGTCAAGGCCGGCCTGCGCACCGCGACGATGAACGCCCTGCAGGAAGCCGGCGACGTCGCGGCCCGGCTCGCCGAGGGCCAGGCGCTTGCCAATGACCCCGCCGCCGTCCTGACCGAACTCGCCGA
>MGUL01000122.1:2092-4951 GCA_001800005.1 Elusimicrobia bacterium RBG_16_66_12
GGACGGCCCCGACGTCCGCCGCGCGGCGGTTCCTCGCGCCGTCCAACGCGGCCGCCGTCACCATCAAGCCGAGGTCCGGAGACTCCAAATGAAACGAGCGATCCTTTCCCTGACCCTGCTTCTTCCCCTCCGCGCGCGCGCGCAGCAGGATGTCGTCGCGCCGCCCGCGACCGAACCCGACCGGGCGGCCGCCGTGACGCCGGGCCCGGCCAAACCGTTCAAAGTCGCCCCCCTGGAAGAGGGAATGCTCGAGAACGGCGTCAAGCTGGCCTTGATGGAGCTGCACCGCATGCCCCTGGTCTCGGTGAGCATCATCCTGCCCCTGGGCGGCTCCGCGCTGGACGCGCGGGGAAAATCGGGCCTGGCCCCGCTGGTGGCGGCGCTGATGACGGAAGGCTCGGGCGCGATGAACGGGCGCCGGTTCGCGGAAGCGCTCGACGACATCGGCGCCACGATCGGCGTCAGCGTTTCCCAGGACGCCCTGACGGTCGCCGTCTTCGCCGCCAAGGAGAACATCGACAAGGCGCTGGGCCTCGCCGCCCAGGCTATCCGCTCGCCGTCCCTGCCGCAGGCCGACTTCGATCGCATCAAGGCCGAGATGATCGCGGGCCTGCAGCAGGAGAAGGGAGACCCCGGCGGCCAGGCCGAGAGGAAGCTGGCGCTTCGGCTCTACCCCGACCACCCCTACGGCGCGGCGGCCGACGAGGCGAGCGTCGCCGCCTTGACGCTGGACGACGCGAAGGGCTTCGCGCGGGACCGCTTGAGCCCTCGGGGCGCGGTCGTCGCCGCCGGCGGAGACCTCGCTCTTCCCGAGTTCGAGGCCGTCGTCGCCAAGCACTTCGGATCCTGGCGCCCGCGGACGCGGGCCCATCCGCCCGCTCTGCCCGCGGAATCCGCAGACCCCGCCGTCCAGGCCGGCCTCGCCATCGACGTGATCGATATGCCGGGTTCGCTGCAGTCCGCCATCCGCGCCGGCCAGCGAGGCGTCACGCGCGACGACCCGGACTACATGCCCCTGACCGTGATGAACTTCCTGCTCGGCCGCGCGCCCATCCTGTCCCGCTTGGACCACAATCTCCGCGAGACCCACGGCTGGGCTTACGGCGCGAGATCGGACCTCAACGCGCTCAAGCTCGCCGGGGCCTGACCATCGAGGCCGACGTTCAGACCGACGCCACCGCGCCGGCCGTCAAGGAAATCCTCAAGGAACTCAATCGCCTCCGGGACGAGGAGGTCCCCGCCGCGGAGCTGGACGCGATCAAGCGGCTGATGGCCGGCCTCTTCATGCAGAGGCAGCAGACCGTCCAGGCTCTCGCGTCCCAGGCGGCAGCCATCGAGCTCTACGGGCTGCCGGCCGACGAGCTCGAAAGCTACCGCGACCGCGTCATGGCGGTCACGCCGCAGCGGCTCCAGGCCGTCGCGCGCAAGCACCTGCGGCCGGACCGCCTGCAAATCGTGATCTCGGGCGACGCCGCGAAGGTCTCCCAGGACCTGTCGGAGATCGGACAGGTCCGACGGTTCGACGCCGCGGGACGCCCCAAGCCGATCAGCTGAGCGGGGCGAAGCGCCAGGCGGCGGCCAGGCCCAACGACGAGAGCGCGGCCAGCAGCAGCCCGAGCCGGGCGGCGCGCGAGCGGTAGCGGAACCTCACGAGAGAGCTCCCCCCCGGGACCGCGACGGCGCGGAACGTGTAGTCGGCCCGCCTCACCTTCGCGGGAGCGCCGTCGACTTCCGCGCTCCAGCCCGGATACCAGGAGTCGAGAAGCAGCAGCCAGCCCGGCCCGTCGGAGCGGACCTCCGCCAGGACCTCGTCGGTCTTATCGGCGACGATGCGCGCCGTCCCGCGCGCCGATGAGGAGGACTCCGCGACGGGGCCGTCGTCCAGCCAGACGAGCTCCGCGGGATCGAAGCCCGGGGCCCGGACGGCACGCAGGACTTGTCCCCCGTACGCGCCGCGCGCGGACGGCACGAAGAGGGCGCGCCGGCCGGGCTGAGGCGCGCGGAAGACGAAGAAGTCCCCGTCGTGCACCGTCTGCCAGCCGAGAGGCACGCCCGCGGCGGTCTTCGCCGTTGCCGCCGCCGCGGAGAGCGCGAGAAGCTTCGGGAACGCGGGCACCTCCGCCGCGGCGGTGTAGAAGTCGAAGTCGCCGGACTTCCCGGTCACCAGCTGCTCGTAGCGGCGCAGATTCGCGAAGTCCCGCCCGCGCGCGTCGCGCAGGCCCAAGGCCATGCCCGTGTCCGGCGGCGCGGCCCAACCCAAGCCGAAGACGCGACCCTCTCCCTGCTCCTCCGCCAGCTTCGCCAGGCCCGGCGTGCTCGGATAGAGCGTGGAAGCGGGCGCCGAGGGGTTGACGCCCCAGCCGAGGCGCAAGAGGAAAAGCGCGGCGGCCAACGGCGCCCAGCGCCGCCAAGGAGCGCGGACGAGGAAGGCGAGGGCCGCGCCGGCCTCGATCAGCGAGAACAGGAGCTGCCCGAGAGCGAAGCCCCGCTCCGGGCCCGTCAACTCCCCCCAGACGAGACCGTAACGCCACGCGCAAGCGGACAGCGCCGCGAGGAATGCCGCCCCGAAGAGGATGACCGGACGCGGCCCGGACTTCTCGTCGCCGGCCAGGCCCGCCAGGATGGACGCGCTGAAGGCGAAGACGAGGAGCAGCCGCGTCGGGTTGACCCAAGGGAAGAAGGGGAGGCTCTTCCACAGCCACGGCAGGGGCGGCGCGCCGAGCGCCGCGGCCAAGCCGAAGAGGGCCAGCCCCGCGTGGAAGAGGACTTCGCCCTCGCGGCGACGGCGCCGGACCGCGAGCGCCGCCAAGGCCAGCGGAACCAGTCCGATCCACGCGGCGCGTTCGAGGAAGTTCGTGT
>MGUL01000122.1:4977-5156 GCA_001800005.1 Elusimicrobia bacterium RBG_16_66_12
AGAACTTCCGCTCCGCCGACCGGAGACCCCGAGGCCAGCGGCAGGATCAGGTGGAGCAGAGCCCACGGCGAGAGATGCGTCGCGCCTCGCGCCAAAGCCGCCGACGAGGCGGCCGTGGAACTGAGGCAGATATACTCCAGGTAGGGCAGCAGGGCGGGGGCGGCCAGGCACGCCCCCGC
>MGUL01000122.1:5182-9241 GCA_001800005.1 Elusimicrobia bacterium RBG_16_66_12
GCCAGACGCCGCGGCGCGCGCCGGGCGAGGAAGACCGCGTAGGCCGCGCCGGCCGTCAGGACATGGAGCGCCGTGGGCGGGTGGCCGCCCAGCAGGATGCCGCCGACCGCGAGCGAGACCCAGACCCACGCCCGCGGGGCGTTGGATTCGAAGGCGCCGCCCAATGACCAGAACAGCATCGGAAGAAGACAAGCGGCGTTGGCGTGCGGATGCCCCAGCCAGGCGACCATGAAGCCGCACAGCGCGAAGCTGACGCCGGACAGGTTCGCGCCGGCGCGCGAGGCCCCCAGCCGGCGCGCGTGCAGCGAGGCGAAGAGCCCCGCGACGAAGATCCTCAGGAAGGCCGAGAGCAGACTCCAGGGGACCGGAGGCAGCCAGGCCAGAAGGATCTCCGTCGGGAACAGAGGCGCCGCCTGGACGCAGGCCAGGAAGGGGAGTCCGGCCGCGATCAGAGGATTCCAAAGAGGGAAGTGCCCCGCCAGAATCTCCCTATGGAGGAAAAGACGCCACGGCCAGAAGTAGAGGAGCTGGTCCGAAAGCAGTCCGTTGCCGGCAGCGGGAGGAAGGACCGCGTTCCAAGGCGGGAAACGCCACAGCGAACCCGTGGGGAACAGCCCGTGGCCGCGCAGCAGCGCCGGAGCGATCAGCGCCAGAGCCGACAGCGCCGCCGCCGCCCAGACGAGCTCCCGCTTGCCGCGCTCAGGTCCCATGGGAAGAAAATAGGATATATAATGGCGCAGGCCCGCATGAAACTCGTCATCGTCGAGTCCCCCAACAAGGTCCGCAAGATCCGAGAGATCCTGGGCTCGAACTACCGCGTCGCCGCCTCGTTCGGGCATGTGCGCGACCTTCCCGCCAAGGGAGGCCTGGCCGTCGCCTTTGAGAACGGCAGGATCACCCCCGCCTACGAGATGCTGGAGCGATCCAGCCGCCACGTCGACGAGCTGAGGACCTTGGTCAAGGCAGCCGACGAGGTCATCCTCGCCACCGACCCCGACCGCGAGGGGGAGGCCATCGCCTGGCACGTCAGCAAGCTGCTGGGCGAGCGCAAATACAGCCGCGTCGCCTTCCACGCCATCACGAAGGCGGCGGTCCAAAAGGCCATCGGCGCCCCGCGGGAGCTCGACCAGCGTCTCGTCGACGCCCAGCAGGCCCGGCGCGTGCTGGACCGCGTAGTGGGCTGGCTCGTCAGCCCGACCCTGCGCAAGATCGGCAAGGAAGCCCGCAGCGCCGGCAGGGTCCAGTCGGTCGCCCTGCGCCTGGTGGCCGAGCGCGAGAAGGATATCAAGAAGCACAGCGTGGTGGACTACCTGATCCTCTCCGCGAAGCTGGAGAAAGACGGCTCACCTCCTCCCTTTTCCGCCAAGCTCATCGCCTGGAAAGGCCGGCCTCTGGCCCAACGCCTGACCGACCCGGCGGTCGCCGAGAAAACAGTCGAGTGGTGCAAGAAGCAGAAGTGGAAGGTGATGTCCTGCGACCGGCGCGACAGCGTCCGCAACGCCCCGCCCCCTTTCACCACCGCCACCGTCCAGCAGGCCGCCTCCGTGCGCCTGGGCCTCAACCCCGACGCGACGATGAGGCTCCTGCAGAGCCTGTTCGAGGACGGCAAGATCACCTACCACCGGACGGACTCGACGGCCCTGGCCCCGGAAGCCCTCGCCGAAGCGCGCGCCATCATCGCCAAGGAGTTCCCGCCCGAATATCTGCCCGCGGCTCCCGTCGTCCACGCCGCCAAGGCCGCCAACGCGCAGGAAGCGCACGAAGCCATCCGCCCCACTCACCCCGAGTCCGGCCCCGGCGCGCTCGGCTCAGGCGACGCGGGCAAGCTCTATCGCCTGATCTGGCAGCGCTTCATCGCCTGCCAGATGTCCCCCTGCCGGGACTCGATCACGACCCTCGACGTCGCCTGCGCCCCCGACGCCTGGAAGACCACCGACGGCAAACCGGCGGCGATGGGCGTGTTCCAGGCGAAAGGAAAGACGCCGCTCTTCGACGGCTGGCGCAAGCTGGCCGGAGAGGACTCCACCGAGGAGGCCAAGCGCAAGGGCAAGAAAGGCGGCGCGGATGAGTCCGAGGACGAGGAGAGCTCGGACGAACTGCCGATGCTGAGCCCCGGCGACGCGCTCGACCTGCTCGGGCTCGACGTCCTGAAGCGCGCGACCAAGCCTCCGCCGCGCTACACGCAGGCCTCGCTGATCAAGAAGCTCGAGCACGACGGCATCGGCCGCCCGTCCACCTACGCCGCGATCATGCGCGTCATTTTAGAGCGCGGCTACGTGAAGGACGAGAAGCGCAAGCTCCACGCCACGCCGCTGGGCCTCTCCGTGACCGACTTCCTCGTGCGCCATTACACGGGGAACTTCATCGACCTCGGCTACACCGCGCGCCTGGAAGGCGACCTCGACCGCATCGCCCGCGGCGAGGCCGACTGGGAGAAAGTCGTCACCGAGGCGAGCTTCGCCGTCCTCGCGCTGGCACGCCGCGCGGGCCTCTGGTACGACCCGCTCAAGCCCCAGCCCCCCCGGGCTTGACGCGGCGGCGCTAAGAGAGCGCGCGGGCCAGGGCTTCGGCGAAGGCCGCGGCGCTGGGCCAGCGGGCGCTGGGCTCGGGCTCGAGCGCGCGGGCGATGACGGCGTCCGCCGCCCGCGGCAGGCCGGGCGCCATCTCCGAGACGGGGCGGAAGACCCTCTGGACCTTCATCATCATGCTGCCGCTGGGGAAAGGCGGGCGGCCGCAGATGAGCTCGTAGGCGCAGGCGCCCAAGGCGAAGATGTCGGCGGCGGGACCGACGCGGCCGCCCAACTCCTGCTCAGGGGCCATGTAGGCGGGCGTGCCCACGACCTCGGCCTTCGACAAGGCGGAGAGGGTCTCGGCCACGCGCCGGGCGATTCCGAAGTCCATGACCATGGCGTGCGCGCCCGCGACCATCACGTTGGCGGGCTTGAGGTCCTGGTGCACGACGCCCTCGGAGTGGGCATAGTCCAGGGCCTGGGCCACCTGGCGCAAGACGGCGACCGCCTCGGCCGGCGGCAGGGGACAGCGGCCCAGACGCTCATGAAGGGTCTCTCCGGGGACCTTCTCGAAAACCAGGAAGAGCCCCCCCTCGTCCTCGTGGATGGCGTGGATCTGGACGATGTTCGGGTGCCGGAGCGCGGCGACGGTCCGCGCTTCCTTTAAGAACCGGGCTCGCTCGCGCGGGTTGTCCGCCACCTCGGCGCGGAGCTTCTTGAGCGCGACGGGGCGCTGGAGGGCCACATCCATGGCCTCATAGACGATGCCCATGCCTCCCTGGCCCAAGGTGCGCAGGAGTTGGAAGCCCTTCGGCGCGGCGTCGGGCCGCGCGCCGCGCGCGAGCAGGTCATGGTCCTCGGCGCGCAGGGCCAGACGGGCGGAGGTTTCGCCGCGCTTGCGGAAGAGAGCGAAGGCGAAAAAGAACAGCGCCGTGCCGACGGCCCCCAGCCACACCACGCCCGAGCGCGGCCGCGGGGAGCTCGGCGCGCCCGAGGCGCGGCTGCGCGCGTCCTGATAGGCCGAGTCGAACTGGGCGTCGAGCAGGGCCGCGGCCTTGAGGTCGGCCAGGCCCTGCTCGGGCTTGCCCAGGCTCTCCCAGACCCGGGCCCTGGCGGCCAACGTCTGCGCGTCGCGGGGGTCGTCCTTGAGCGCGCGGTCGGCCAGTTCCAGGGCCTCGTTCGACCGTCCCAGGTCCACCAGATCGTCGAGGAGCACGCGCCGGGCGCGGGAGTCTCGCGGGGCCAGCTCCAGGGCCCGGCGCGCGTCCTCGGCCGAAGGCTCGAAGCGGCGCATCTCGCGCCGGACGAGGGCGCGGTGGCGCAGGGCCAGGGGGTCTTGAGGCTTCTCCTCGATATGTTTGGTCAGCAGGCTCTCCGCGCCGGGGAGGTCTCCGATGCGGAACTTGGAGACGGCCTGCTGGATGAGGCCGCCGGAGAGCTTGAACTCAGGGCCGGCGGCCTTGAGGTCGGCCAGGCTGGCGGGCGAGGGCGCGCGGGCGACGGACGGCGCGCCGAAGGAAACGGGCGCGGCCTGGACGACGGCGCCGGC
>MGUL01000122.1:9313-10591 GCA_001800005.1 Elusimicrobia bacterium RBG_16_66_12
CGAGCCTGGACCTCGACGTATGAGCGCAGTTCGGGGGCGGCCGTCGCCTGGACACGGCGCGCGACGGAACCGGCCGGCTCGGTCGGCCGGTCCGCCGCGCTCGGAGAGACGCCGGACTCGGGCTTTCCCGCCGGCGAACTCAAGGGTCCCTCCACCACGGAGGCCCCTGAGATGGAACCTAAGGGCTCCTGGGCCAACTTTGCGCCTCCCCCAACCGCGTCATCATCGGTATCGATATCCCCACTCCAAGAAGAGGGAACGAGTATCGTTCCGAGGAGAAGAAGAGCCGACAGTATCGGGTAACGCATGGATTTGGCATCCGGAGTGTAACCCCGGTCCCGGTTGGCGTCAAGACCCGTGTTGTGCGACAGTGTAGGTCCTTGGTCCTCATGGGTCCTAGGCCGCTTATCCGCGCGGCGGGGACCGGATGTCTCAGGCGTCCCTCCCCCTCCCCCGTTACAATGGGAACGTCCGGACGCCGACCGGGCAAGGAGACGAACATGAACCTCGACCGCATCCACAATCACTGCACCTCTCTCGCCGTCTCGGCGATGCTGACCGCCGCCTTCTTCTCCACCGCTCCTGACGGCCTCATCGCCGCCGGCATCGGCCCCCTGGGAGCCGCCAAGGCCCTCGAGTCAACCATGTCTGGGCTTCGCGCCGACGGCTGGCACGGCGCGGCTGGAATGGGCGTCCCCGCCGCAATTGCCGCGGCGCAAACCAGGCAAGTCACGACTCAGCCGGAGCCCGCACCTTCGCCTTTCACTGGGATTCAGCTTGAAAAGTTAAATCGATACTGGGATTCCCACCCCAAAGAAATCGAGATTCTCACCAAATACTCCAGACTCCTGGGATTGACGAAGGGCGATGAAGTCGTCCGCGCTCGCAAGATCGGCGGCAAAGATGAGAACGGGATCCTCCACATCTTCGCCCGCTTCAATAACGGGGTCGGCTATTATCTATCCCGCGAACCGAGTCCTGACGACATGCACCTGTACTGGGTCGGTCCTGATTTCAAGGTCATCGCCGCGATCTCCGTTTCCAAGGGCAACGACACGGAGGTCCTCGCCGTCCAGGACGCGGAGAAAGAACTCCAGTCGGAATACGCCGATTGGGCGAAGGTCGCCAACAAGCTCTGATCCGGCCGAGCGATGTGATCCGATTGATCTTGATCAACTTCCCAGAGGTTCCCATGTCCACGGTCCGCCTTTCGCGCGCCATCGCCTCGATTCTGACGATGTCGCTCATCGTGGGCGCCCCCGGCGCCCAAGCCTGGGG
>MGUL01000122.1:10729-11077 GCA_001800005.1 Elusimicrobia bacterium RBG_16_66_12
TCCGCCGGGGCGCCGCCCGCCGCCGCGGCGCCGTCCGCCGTAGCGGCGCCCGACGCCTCGAAGACCGCCGCTTTATCGGCCTCCCTGTCAGCCGGCCCGGAGGGGGCGGCTTCCGCTGTCTTCGACGGCCTCGCCGCGCGCCGGCCCGCCGCCGACGCCGACCTTCCGGCGCTGTCGGCGTGGAGCGCCCCCTCGACGCCCGAAGGGCCCAACTCCGGGGAACTCCGGTCCGACGGCGTCGCCCCGAAGCGCCCAGCGCGCAAGCCCTTCATCGCCGCGACGCGAGTCGTCGTCGACATGGAGAAGCTCCTCCAGCCCGATCCCGCCGCCGCGCTCAAGGTCGCCGCC
>MGUL01000122.1:11090-14223 GCA_001800005.1 Elusimicrobia bacterium RBG_16_66_12
TCGATCGTCAACGTGGAGGAACGCCGCTCCGAGGTGAAGATCGGCGCACAGCGCATCCTCGACGCCCTGCCGATCGAGAATACCTTGCCTCACTACCTCGACCTGCTCACACTCGCCGCGCGCGCCGACGTCCAGGCCTCGAAGGACGCCAACACCGACCCCTGGTGGTACCTTCAGCGCACGGCGCTCAAGCGCCTCGCCCGCGAGGCGTCCGCGCTGAAACCCGGCACGCCCGAGCTTAGCGACGCGCTGAAAACGGCTTATAAAGACCGCAACGCCTCGGTGCGCCTCGCCGCCGCCGACGCTCTGACCGCGCTCGGCATCGACCCCGGCCCTGAAGTCAGCGACGATGTCGCGCGCGTCGAGCCGACAACCAAGGCCCCGAAGAGGAGCGGGTTTGCGAAATGGGCTCCGATCCTCCTGCTCGCCGGCGCGCTCAGCTGGCTCGCGTTGGGGAACCGGGCGCCGTCGGCGCCGCCGCCGTCGAACCCGCCCGCGATCACCCAGCAGATCGAGGCGCCCGCCGAATCGGCCAAGACCGACCCGGAGGGCGCGCCCCTCGAGCAGATCGCGAAAGACGCCAAGCGCACCGCCGACGCGGCCGAGCGCTCGGCGACGGCCGCCGAGGAAATGGCCAAGCCCAAGGGAAGCTTCCTCGGCGCCCTCGTGTGGAATCTCCTTCCCATCGTCCTGCTCGTCTGGCTCATGAGGAAATTCATGGGCGGCGGCCAGGCCGGCGGAGTCAACACCAAGCCCAAAATGCACCTCGAGAAGCCGGCGACGCGCTTCGACGACGTCGCCGGCATCGATGAGAGCCTCGTCGAAGTCCAGGAGATCATCGACTTCCTGCGCGACCCCGCCCGCTTCAAGAAGCTCGGCGCGCGTATGCCCAAGGGCGTCCTGATGGAAGGCCCCCCCGGCACCGGCAAGACCCTGCTCGCCCGCGCGCTCGCCGGCGAGACCGACGCGACCTTCATCTCGATCTCCGGCTCCGACTTCGTCGAGCTGTACGTCGGCATGGGCGCCAAGCGCGTGCGCGAGCTGTTCGAAACCGCGCGCCAGAGCGCGCCGGCCATCATCTTCATCGACGAGATCGACGCGGTCGGCAAGAATCGCGGCGACGGCGGCTCCGCCCGAGGCGGCAACGACGAACGCGAGCAGACGATCAACCAGATCCTAAGCGAGATGGACGGCTTCGACAACTCGTCGGGCGTGCTCGTCGTGGCCGCGACCAACCGCGCCGATACGCTCGACGCGGCGCTGACGCGCCCCGGCCGCTTCGACCGCAAGATTCATGTGGGCCTGCCCGAGGCGATGGGGCGCGAGGCGATCCTGGCCCTGCACGCGAAGAAGGCGCGCCTGACCGCCGAGGTGGACCTGCGCCTGATCGCCCGCCGCACCGCGGGGCTCTCCGGGGCGTTCCTCGAGAACGTGATCAACGAGGCGGCCCTGCTCGCCGCCCGCCGCGGCGCGGACGCGATCAGCGCGGCCGACATCGACGAGGCCGTGGACCGCGCGACGATCGGCGGCAAGCGCTCCCTGCGCCTGTCCGAAGCCCTCAAGCGCCGCATCGCGACGCACGAGGCGGGGCATGTGCTCGCCAATCTTCTCAACGAGAACGCCGCGCTCCGCGTGCCCGTCAACAAGGTCACGATCATGCCCCACGGCTCGGGCGCGCTCGGCTTCGCCGAGTCGGGCGGCGAGGACGGAGACCGGTACCTCTACACTCGCGGCGAGCTCGAGGCGCGGCTCGACACCGCGCTCGGCGGCCTCGTGGCCGAGAAGATACTCTACGGCGAGTGGTCTACCGGCCCCGGCTCGGACCTCGAGTCGGCGACGCGCGTGGCGCGGGCGATGATCCAGCAGCTCGGCATGAGCGAGGAGATGGGCCTCGCCCAGACCGCCCCGGACCAGTACGGCCAGAGCCCGTTCGGCGGCGAAGTGGACTCGAAGGCGCACTCCGAGATCAACAAACTGCTGACGGCCTCCATGGAAAGGACCGAGGCGCGCCTGCGCGCCGGCGCCGAGAAGCACAAGGCGATGATCGAGGCTCTGATGGTCAAGGAGACCCTCTCGGCCGACGAGATCGCGGCCCTCGCGCACCCGAAACAGAAGCTTTAATGAGCGGTTTCTCCGAGCCGGAACTCGCCCTGGGGCGGAAGGTCATCGAGACGTGCCTCGAACTGGAGCGCTGCGGCCTCAATCAGGGGACCGCGGGCAACGTCAGCGTGCGGCTGAGCGCCGACCCGTCGGACGGCATCCTCATCACGCCCACGGCCCTGCGCTACGACATCATGCAGCCCGAGGACATGGCGCATATGGACTTCGACGGCGGACACAGCGGCCGCCACGAGCCCTCGAGCGAATGGCGGTTCCATCGCGACATCTACCGCGCCCGCCCCGAAGTCGGCGCCGTCATCCACACCCACGGCGGCTACTCGACGACGCTCGCCTGCCTGCGCCGGGAGATCCCGGCCTTCCACTATATGATCGCCCTGTTCGGCGGCAGCAACATCCGCTGCTGCGACTACGCGACCTACGGCACGCAGGAGCTCTCCGACCACGTACTCAGGGCGCTCGAAGGCCGCAGCGCCGCTCTGATGGGCGGCCACGGCCTGGTCGTGCTGGGCCCGAACCTCCAGCGCGCGCTGGCGCTGACCGTCGAGGCCGAGACGCTGGCCATGATGTACTGGCGCGCCGCGCAGATGGGCCAGCCGCGGCTCCTCTCCGACCCCGAGATAGTCCGCGTGCGCGAGAAGTTCGCCGCCTACGGGGCGAAGAAAGGCTAGCCCGTCAGCGGCGCCCCGCGGGGGCGTCGAGCGACTCCAGCAGGCGCCGCGCCGCCGCGGAGGCCGGATACAGCGCCAGCTCCTGACGGAGCAGTTCGCGCGCCTCGCCGGGACGTCCCGTCCGGAGCATGACCGCGGCCATGTTATGACGCACCGCGGGCGCGCCGGGCTCGAGGCGCAGGGCCTCGCGGTACTGAAGCAGAGCCTCGTCGAAACGGCCGGTCCGGGCGAGGATGTTCGCGAGGCTGTTCCGCGCGGGCCCGAGCCCCGGGTCGAGGCTCACCGCCGAGCGCACGAGCGCCTCCGCCTCTTCCCCTCGCCCCAGCTTGAGCCGCTCGAGGCCG
>MGUL01000123.1:0-107 GCA_001800005.1 Elusimicrobia bacterium RBG_16_66_12
GGCATCGCCGAAACGGCGTTGTTCGGAAGGCGGGTCGCGGTTGCGGCGGCCGCGGAGGCTCCGCCGTTGGCCGGGGCCGAGACGTTGGCGATCGGAGTCCTCTGCGC
>MGUL01000123.1:142-4043 GCA_001800005.1 Elusimicrobia bacterium RBG_16_66_12
AGAAGCTGATCAGCAGGGCCGTCGCGCGCATCACCGGGTTCTTCATATCCTTATTGTAGCGGCGGCGGATATTCCCCGCACGGGTCCTCGGGGAGCCTCATTGGGTCCAAAGGTCCCAGGGGAGGCTGGGCCCCCCCTCGCGGGAGCTTGATTTATCGACCTTTCCCGCTCTATACTGGGTCCAATGGCGCCCGACCTGGAACTTCGTCCCGCCCGCTTCAGCGACCGTTTCCTGGCGTATCTCTTCGATACGATCCCCTTCGCCGTCGGCGCCGTCGTCTCCATCTGGGTCTGGGGCGGCCCTTTGGGACGGCCTTTCGACGATCGCTCGCTGGCCGGCATCGGCGCCGCCTGGACGGGTCTGGCCGTCCTCTGGCAGTTCGTCTGGAATCTCACGGGCGGGACTCCCGGCAAGAGGCTCTTCGGACTGCGCGTGGTGACGGCCGAGGGCGCCGCCCCGGGCGCGTTTCGCGCGCTGCTCCGAGCTCTCGGCTGGCTGATCAGCACGCCCTTGGCGAATTTCGGGTTCTTGATCGCGTTGGTCCACCCGCGCACCCGGACCCTTCACGACATGCTCTCCGGCACCTTCGTCGTCGACGCCTCCGCGCGCGCGGGCTCCGGCGCGGCGGCCTTTCTGGCGGCGGCGCTGGCGGCCTTCGGGCTGGTCGCTTTGAATTATGGGATCGCTTATCTGCGGCCGACGCCCAAGGACATGGCCGCCCTCGCCCGGGCCGGCGAAGGCCTCGACGTGATCGCGCGCATCCAGGAGGCTTACAGGGAGAAGCATGGGACCTACGCGGATACGATCGAGGGCCTGGCCGAGGCCAGCGGCGACGTGGAGGTCTTCCGCAAGGCCATGCTCGAGGTCTTCTCCCCCACCCCTTTCATCCTCGAGGCGGGCAATCGGGGCTGGCGCATCACCGTCGCGGCCAAGGACCGCCGCCGCACCCGCGTGCGACGTTCCGGCCCCTAACGGCTCAGAGCTTCGGCCTGAAGCCAGAGACGATGTGTGCGAATGCGGCCTTCTGCTCCTCATAGCGCGAGCGCGGCGCGTAGAACAGCAGGAGGTAGAAGCCCTTCTTCGCGGGGATCACAATGTGCTCCTCGCGCATCGGGACCTCGCGCGGCACCTCTTCGGTCGAGGACGTGAACTCGGAGGTTTCATTGACGAGGCGCTTGGCCTGGCGCCCCGCGACGATGACGGGCTCGATCCGCCCGATCTTCCAGCCGTGGACCTCCACGACGGGCCGCGCGGTCTGGCGCGCCAAGTACGTGCCGGCGCTCTTCTCCGGGCCTCCGGGCGGCAGATAGCGGATCGTGATCACCGAGGCGACGCCCAGGTCGTGCTCGGGGCTGTTCGCGGAGACGCCATCACGGCGCCGCCGGACGCGCCAGGCCGACGGCAGCTCGCATTCGAACGCGGCGGCGCTCACGTTCTTCACGGGCGAGGCCACGGCTTTCCGAGCGGTCGCCGCGGAACAGGGCGCGGCCAGCGCGGCGCAGAGCGTGAGCGTTGAGATCTTGCGGATCAATCCTTCATCCGCGCTCATATCGGCGACGGCACAGCGTCTTGCATGGGGAGGTCGAGTTCGTCGAGGCGGCGGTCAGTCAGCTCTGTGACATCCCGCAAGCGCTTCATGTAGGCCGCGTACGCATCCGGGGACTTCTCGAAGGCCTCCTTATGCTTAGCGAACTCCTTTTCGAGATGTTTTGTTCCGACGAGCGGGATGTCCTTCCGCACATCGTCCATCGACGCGTAGCTCTCCTGGAACCTGCGAGCGTCCTCCAGCGCTCGGCGCTCAGCCTCCGGCAGGCGTGCGCGCCGCGTCAGCTCCCGCTGGATCGGCGCTGCAAAGCCATTGCTCCAGACCTGCCCGGAGATCGACAATCCCCCGGGGAAGCACCGCGCCATCTCGCTCTCTCCGAACCAGTCGGCGCGGTCCTTCTGAAGCCGGCGCGATTGTCCGAGAGCCATCCTGGCCAGTATAGATCGGTCCTGGGCATCGTCGAGGAACCGCGCGTAAGACGGGTCCTGATGCTCCTTTTGCAGAACGAAGAGAGCCTCCACCATCATCGCCTCTTTCTCCGCGGCCTCGCCGCCGTAGTGCGGCAGGCCCTGGGATTTCCCCCAGACATCCTGGCGGTGATGCGTCGCTTCGTGGACGAACACGTGGACGTTCTCGCGGATCAGCGACTCGAGGAGCTTGGGGTCCCTCCCGAGGTCGTCCAGGGTGCGGCCCTGGGACTTCACGTATTGTTCGATGAGCTTTTCGTTGAAGCTCAGCACGCCGTCCTGGTACCACGCGGCTGCCGCCATCTTGGTCGGAGCCACCGCGGTCTTTAGCGGGTGGATCGAGTAGAACTCCCGAAGCTCCTGCCCCCCGAAGTCCCGTCGGTTTCGCTCATGAAGCCGGAGGTCAGCAATCCCGCGATCATCTGCCGCGAATGGTCGTCGAAGGTCTGGCCCGCGCGTGACGGGGCCTGGGACAGCACCGTCTCACCACGTACGTCCAGGCCGTCGAACACGCGTGACAACGCGGACAGCCGGGCGCCTGGATCGGGCGCGTTCAGCGCTTGCGCGTAAGCCTGGCGGACTGCGGGATCCTTGGAATCGCCGAGCATGGCCCTCGCTCGATTCATCCCGGAGAGTCCCGCGCGGACCTGGCTGAGCCGGTCCCACAGAGAGATCATGCCGTTCGCGTCGAACACCTCGGACACGCCGCGGGTGCGGGTCTCCATGGCGTCGACATCCGCCATCGTGTTCGGGTTGAGGGCCAGGATCGCCGCGGACTCCTCTTCAGCCCAAGCCTTCAGTTTCTCGCGCCGCGCCGCGAGTGTCAGCGGCGCCCAAGAGGCCTCATCGGAACCATGGCCATCGAGCCAGGTGCGACGGGACGTGTTCAGTGTCGGCCAATCCCAATAGGCGACGCTCAGGGCCTTGAGCCGGTTAGGATTCGACAGCCGCAGGCGCGCGGCCGCCCAGGACTGCATCTCCTCCGGCTTTTGACAGAAGGCGCATTCCGGACGAGCGAAGAACGCTTTGCGGAGCTGGACGGCGTTGGACGCGCCGAACAGGAGGTCGTGCATGTCCTTGAGTTCGGCGGCATGCGCGAAAACGCGAAGGAAGTTCTCGGGATCGCGCGTCTTGAGATCCGCCTGGAGCCCAGGGCTTCCGAGCAGTCTTGATGCCGCGTCGGGATCGTTGCCAGGCAGGATATCCGTCACGACATCCGCGCGCACGGACGTCGCAACGAAGAGGGCAAGTGCGAAGAGTAGGAGCGAGGAAGCGCGCATCGGGGTCTCCTTGCGGAAGTGTAGCCCCCGGCACCGGGGCTGTCAAGGTGGCGACGGGTGGCGGCCCCCTCCATGTCGCCCCCGGAGCGCCTAGCGGGCGCGGACTTCGGCCAGCGACCAGCGTCCGAACTCGCGCCACGACGCGATGGATGCCGCTCCTCCGGACACCGTCTGCGTGAAGTGAGGCCGCTCGAAGGAACGCAGGATCACGAAGGTCCTTCCGCCGCTCCTCGGCAGGGCGCGCACGTCCTTGTCGTCGCCGAAACGCCCGGCGTGGGCGGGGTCGCGCTTGGCGTAGTGGAACTCTCCGACGAAATACACCAGTTTATCGACCGGGCGGCCGGCATAGAACGGGAGTCCGTGCAGGTAGGTCCCGTAGGTCCAGACCTGGTCCTCGGCGCTCGCGTCGGCGCGCACCGCGAGCGCGGCGTCCTTGGCGCTGAGCAGGGGCGCCGCCCGGCGCAGGAAGACGAAGAGCATCAGACCTGCCAGCGTCCCAGTCCCCGCCAGCAGGGTGGCGGGGCGACGGCTGGCCGGGACGACGAGGAAGGCTCCCCCCAGCGCCGCGAGCAGGAGCAAGGCCGAGGCCGCGAGGATGCCCGCTCCC
>MGUL01000123.1:4087-4872 GCA_001800005.1 Elusimicrobia bacterium RBG_16_66_12
AGGCCGCAGGCCAGAGCGATCGATGCGGACAGGGCAGCCGCGAGCAGGACTGCGCCGAGCGCGCGCTGGAGCCTCTCGACCCAGCGGGGCAGCCCCTGCTCGAGGGCGACGACCGCGAGCAGGCAGGCGTGCGGCAGCGCGGGCAGGACGTACGTCGCCAGCTTGGAGTTCGAGGTCGAGAAAAACGCCGTGACGCCGAGGACCCAGGCCGCCAGAGCGGGGGCCCGGAAGTCCGTGCCCAGGGGCAATCTCAGGGCGCGGGCGAGGCCGACCAGGGCCGGCGCGCTCCAGGGGAGCAGCCCGGCCGGCAGGACCGCGAGGTAGAACCACCAGGGCGCTCCGCGTTGATACTTGGGCGTCAGGTAGCGCTGGAAGTGCTGCTCGACGAAGAAGACGTGGAGGAAATCCGGCCGGCGGCGCTGCATCGCGGCGAACCAGGGGACGACGGCCGCGAGAAAGAGGAGGATGCCCAGCGGCGAGACGAGGCGCAGCGCGCCGCGGCGCAGCTTGGGGAACAGGACGGCGAGCCCCACGACCCAGAGTCCCGGCAGCAGCAGCGCGATGAGCCCCTTGCTCAGGAAGGCGAGCGCGGCCGTAAGCCACGCGGCGGGCGCGGCCCAGCGCGCGTCCTCGGGGCGCGCCATCGCGCGCAAGGCCAGCGCGGTGGTCCAAAGCAGGAACACGCTCACCGGCATGTCGAGGGTCATGTTGTGGGAGAGGAAGAGCCAGAGCGCGGAGGTCGCGACGGCGGCCGCCGCCGCGCGGCCGGCCCCGGCGGAGTACAG
>MGUL01000123.1:4891-5566 GCA_001800005.1 Elusimicrobia bacterium RBG_16_66_12
CCACCAGACTCCGGCCGCTCCCAGCAGCGCCAGAAGCATCAGCGGCAGGCGCGCGGAGGCTTCACTCGGGCCGAAGACTTTCTCGCAGGCCGCCGCGGCCCAATACCAGAGAGGAGGCTTCTCGACGTAGGGCATGCCGTTGAGGGACGGCAGGATCCAGTCTCCCGAGGCGGCCATCGCGCGCGGGACCTCGGCGTATCGGGCGTCGTCCACTTCGATCAGCGGCGAACTCAGCCCGAGCAGCGGCAGCGCCAGCGCGCACGCGAGCAGCCAGGCGGGGACGGAGTTCTCGCGCTTCAAGCCGCGAGCACGACCTTGCCGAACTGCCCGCGGGCCTCGAGGTATTCGTGGGCTTGGCGCGCGGCTTCCAGCGGGAAGGTCCGGTCCACGACCGGCTTCAGGCGGCCGTCCGCGGCGAGGGCCCAGACGGCCCGCATCTCGGCGAGGCTGCCCATCTTGGAGCCCAGGATCCTGAGCTGGCGGCTGAAGACGTAGCGCATGTCGATCTCGGCCACGGACCCCGCGGTCGCGCCGCAGGTGACCAGGCGGCCCGACGGGCGCAGGCACTTGATCGCCTCGGCCAGGACGTTCAGCCCCACATGCTCGAAGACCGCGTCGGCCATGCGGCCTTTGGTCAGCCGCCGCACGGCGCGGGAGAGGTCCTCCGGCGGGTGC
>MGUL01000123.1:5617-5985 GCA_001800005.1 Elusimicrobia bacterium RBG_16_66_12
TCCTTCGAAGTCGAAGCGGCGATGACCCGTGCCCCGGCGAGCTTCGCGATCTGGATGGCGGCCACCGAGACGCCCGCGCCGGCTCCCACCACGAGGACCGTTTCGCCGGGCTTCAGCGCCGCCAGAGCCGTCAGCATGTGCCAGGCGGTCAGGAAGGTCAGCGGCACGGCGGCGCCGTCGATGAAGGACATGGCGTCGGGCATGGGGAGAAGATGCAGGGCGGGCACGGCGAGGAGTTCCGCGTAGCCGCCCGGCAGGCCTCCGTAGGCGCCGATGATTCCGTACGACGGGCAGTCGGGGTCGCGTCCTTCGCGGCAGGCGTCGCAGAGGCCGCAGCAGCGTCCCGGGTGCACGGCGAAGCGGGCGCC
>MGUL01000123.1:6075-6256 GCA_001800005.1 Elusimicrobia bacterium RBG_16_66_12
CGGAAGGCCCGCCCGAATCCAGAGGTCGAGGTGATTGAGCGCGCAGGCGCGGACCTTCAGCAGGACCTCTCCGGGGCCGGGGACGGGGTCCGGCACGGACGCCGGCTCCAGGTTCTGGGGCCCGCCGAACCCCTTGAGGATGATCGCTCTCACGCGATCATTTTATAACAAGCACAGAGAT
>MGUL01000124.1:0-7257 GCA_001800005.1 Elusimicrobia bacterium RBG_16_66_12
GAACGTCGAGACGACGGTCAGGCCGTTCGGCTTACGCTTCCGGATCGACGCCAGGCTCGGGACCCGGTAGGGAGGCTTGCTACCCTTGACCACGGCTTCACTGTTCCACGTGAAACGTCAACGCGCCACCACCAGCCCCGAGCGCGCCTGCCGCGCGGCGTCGATGATCGCCTGGCCGACCTTCTCCGCCGTCGAACCGCCGTCCTCGTCAAGCGCCGCAGGCAGGTGGAAGAAGGTCACGCCCGCAGGGGACATAACGCTGACGCGGACTATCTTGCGGTCCGGCAGGGTTGCGATGTTCACGTTCCCGTCCGGCGGATCCGTGAACGGCATCGTCACTGTGATCATCGGCGGCCCCTGCGCGGGCACGTCCTCTGCGGCCTTCGCCGCAGCTTCTACCAGCTCGGCCTCGTTCGGCAGGTTCACCTTCACGTCCTCGACCTCCTCCTGGCTGCCCGCTCACGCTTGCGCGCCTTGCGCCGGACCCGGGCGGCGTCCTGCCCTGCTCGACGTTCCGCCCGCTCGCGGCGCTGCCTTTCCTCCTGCTCCTGCGCGAGCGCGTCCATCAGGCCCGGGTTCGACGCGCCGCCGCAGGCCAGACAGAGCTTCTGCCTGCCGTCCTTTACATCGACGAGCCCGGAGTTACGACAGACCGCGCACGGCGAAACGCCTACCTGCACGGCCCGTTCCATTCGTACCCGCACGACGGGCAAGCGTGGTCGGTCTCCAGGTTCGGCTCGGGGAACGCGTCCGGAGGTTCGACGACGGCGCCTACCTGCTCCTGTAGCTGGCGCAAGAGCGCGTCCGTCGCTTCTGACCCTGCCGTGACCTCGGCCAGCAGCTCCCGCAGCTTGTCGCGGTCCGGCGCGGCGAGCGCGCCTATCGGGTCGAACGTCGCCAGGACCTTCCGCTCCTCGTCAGGATCGAGGTCGAGGTAGGTCACGGGGACGGAAGCCTCCCCGCGCGTGATCGCCAGGGCGACCCGCAGGTGCCCGTCTACCATGTGGCCCGTCTGCTGGTTGACGAGGACGCGCTGGACCCACCCGACCTCGTCCAGCACCGCGGCGAGCGCCGCCTGTTGGAAAGACGGGTGGACCCGCCAGTTGAACGGGTTCGCGAGCAGTTGGTCGGGCGCTTCCTCCCCCTCGCCGACGATGCGCAAACGCCACCGATCGGGCGACGCCGTCGCTTCCTCTGGCTCGGCCTTCCGCCGCGCCATCACGACGGCCCCTCGAACGGACTGCGAACCTCGACGCGCACCCGGCGTTCCTCGGCCTGAGCTATCAACCGTCGCCAGCGGTCGTGAACCGTCTCCTCGTGGCGGAGCTGGCGGTAGCCGTTCAGCGCCTCGTCAAGCTCGCCGACCATCTCTTCGACGTTCAGCCCGCCGAACAGCGCGACGACCTCGGCCTGGCCGAGCTTCGCCAGCACTGACGGCATGACGAAGTTGACCTCGACGCGCGTCAGGTCACGGACCGACGACTCGATCCGCACGCCCTGGACGACCGACGCGACGTCGAGGCCGTCTATCACGACGCGCGACGGTCCGCGGGCAGACCGGGCCGGTATCTCTAGCTCTACCTCGTGCTCCTTCAGCATCTACGCTGCCCCTTTCCGCTTCCGCGGCTTCTCCTCGGGCGAGGGAAGGGCGGCGACGTCGACGATGGCGGCGTCGATCGCGTTCGCCGCGACCAGCTCCGTCAAGATCGCCGCCGCGCGGTCCCGCTGCTCCTTGATCGTCAGCGACACTTCGAGCGGACGGCCTGGGTCCCCGCCGACCATGACTTCGTGCCGGTCTATCCGCGCCCATCCTGCCGGGTCCTTGCGTTCGAGGAAGTTGCGGACCGCGCGCTCCGCGACCATCTCGTCCTCGGACTCCATCAGTTGCCGGTAGCGGGCGGCCGCGAACGTGACCGCCTCAGCCTCGGCGTGTTCGATCGCGCTCAGAAGCTCGACGTAAGGCAGCTCTAGTTCGGAAGCCTTCCCGCCCTCGCGGTCCACCCGCTCGCGCTCGGCCCGGCCTCGGGCGAGCCAGGTGTAGAGCGTCCGCTTGCCTATCCCGGCGTACACGGCGGCCGTGTCCCGGTAGTTGCCGAGGCGGACCGTCCGAACGATGGCCTCGACGACCGCAGGCTCGATGATGGACGGGCGCCCACCCCTCTTCCGGGGTTTCTCGCGGCGCCTAACGACCGGAAGGACCTTGCCCAGCTCTCCGGACCGCGCGGGTGCCTTCGGCGCCTTACGCGCCCTCTCCGGCGTCGCCTTCCGGTCCGTCGTCACGGGCGGATGATACTCCGCCCCGGACGCGGTGCAACACGGTCTGCGTCCCCAGGATCAGGTCGAGGGCGAACCCACACGGCAGGTCGCACCACCACCACCCGCAGCGGTCCTCCGGCGGGCAGTGCTTGACCAGCCGCCCTTCCCCGCAGCGCGGGCAGGCGACGATGCCTTCGCGGACGTCGACCCGGTCCCTCACGGGAACCGATGGTAGACCCGCGGGCGGCGCGGACCTAACCCTTGACCGTGGTGCCGTCCCGCAGGAAGTAGTTCTTGACGGCGATGGCTGCCGCGGACGCGGCGCCGAGCGCGGCGCTCGCCAGCGCGGCCTTGACCGCGTTCCAGTCGCATCCCGCGCCCTGGCACGTCTCGGCCAGCTCGCGCATCGGCCCGGCGGCCGTCGCGGCGAACGTGACGGCGAACACCGTCGCGAACACCCACGCCGACCGAACGACGTCCTTGAACGTGAACCCTAGCTCGAACACGGGATCACCCCTTCCCCTCGGCGAGCAGGCGCGCCATCCCCTGCTCTATCGGATGCAGGCGTTCCTCTACGCGGGCGACCAGCGCCTCGATCGCGGCGCGTGCGGTCTCGCCTCCCTGACGCGCGAGGTCCGCGACGACCGTCCGCAGCGCGTCGTCCATCGCGGGCGGGATCTTCTCCAGCATGACCATCCTCCGGAGCTGTTCGTTCTCAGACGTTAGCTGTTCGACCCTGCCTTCGAGCTTCGAGACGGTGGCGCGCGTGTCGCGAAGTTCGGCGGCCATCCGGTCGCGCGACTCCTTGAGGACGTGCAGCTCGTCGACCGCCACCGCTATCGCCTCGCGCTGCCCGTCCCGGCGGCCCCGCTGGAACGACCCCGCGAGCCAGCCGAACAAGACCGTGGCGGCGACGATCGTCGGCAGCCATTCCATGACCTTCTCCAAGCCCACCCTCCCAGGGTCCGAACGTAGGGAGAGGGGCGCAGGACTCAAGGTCCTCGCCCCTCTCGGCGTTCCCGCCCGAAGTGTAACCCGTGTCTCAGGCGTGGTGCGCGTACAGGCAGGGCCGATCTCGCAGCACGGCTCGAACGAACCCTTCGACGACCGCAGAACAGACCGGGTCGACGACGGCCGGGTCGGCGTAGTGCGCCGTGGGTCGTCCGTCCGGGTGAACCTCGCAGCCGTAGTGGTCGGCGTCGTGCCAGGTTCCCTGCGGGTCGCAGGCTATCCCGTGATCCTCCGGCGGCTCGCCCTTAGCATCGACGGCGACCACGGAGCGGATGAACGCGCGCGCGTCGGCGGTCAGCGTCGCACACTGATGGCACGCGCTGCCAGCCTGCCGCGTGAGGGCTTCGGCCTCGCGTACCGCGTCCCCCTCTGCGCGCATGGCGGCCATCACGTCGTCGGGGTTGGAAAGGCCGACGTGCCGCTCCAGCGCGGCCACCCGCCGCCTGAGCGCTTCCGTCGCGTCGATCACGGCCTCCAGCGCGCGAACCAGGCGCGCGTCCATCATCCTTCCCCGTCGTCGAACGACGGCCCTGTCGGTCCCTCGCCCATCAGCGCCGACTCGACCTCCATGTCCAAGTGTCGGTCGGGCGCGTCGTCCATCGGCGACTTCACTTCCAGCCGCGGAGCGCCGCCTTCGGGCGGCCCCCACCGCATCGAACCGTCGGTCGGGTCGCAGCAGTCCGGGTACCACGCCTGCTCGCCGCCGTTTAGCCACGCCACGCGGGAACGCGCGCAGTCGCGGTTCGAGTGATCCGAGTCTGATTCCCACCGGCCGTCGGGACCGTAGAAGCCCACGGTCCAGAGGCCCGGCTCCGTCCGTTCGTACACCCAGGTCATGCCTTCCTCCCCTCCGCCTCCCGCGTGCGGCGGATGGCCGCGGCGCAGGTTCGGCAGTCCACGTCATGCTCCGTGTAGACCGGCCGCGACCGAACGCGGCCCCATCGTCCGCAGAGCGTGTGCCCCTCGTCCGCTATGACCCATCCCGCGTGGTACGCCTGGCGCCCTGTCGCGGCGACCGTGATCGTGGTCCAGGTCCTCACGGTCCCACCACCCGGAACTCGGCCAGGCACCGGCAGCCCTGGACGCACGGGATGCCGCGGACCTGAAGCACCAGGCCCGTCGTCCGCTCATGGACCAGGGCCGCGACGGTCCGGGAGCGAAGGAACAGGCGCGCGCCGTCGGCCTCGTAGGCCGCGAGGACCAGGGAGCGGAGGGAACGTGGGTCCCCCGGGTCGGTGGCGATCGCGGCCGCGGCCGCGGCCACGTCGGCGGGCCGGGCCAGGACTACCTCGTCGACCATCGACGCGCGCTGCATCATCCCTCGCCTCCTTCGTGCGTGACCTGCGTCCCCAGGATCAGGTCGACCGCGCGCTGCGCCTGCGCCGCCGCCTTGACGACGAGCGACTTGTCGTTGCGCAGCGCCTCAAGCCAGCTCGCGACGTAGGCCGCGCTGTTCTCGACCTCGACCTCGACGCCCGCGAGCGCGCGGAGCATAGCCGAACCCATCTCGGCCACCAGCTCTTCGCGCGCGTACCGTTCCGTCCCGAAGTGCTGCGGCTCGCCGTTCCTCTCGAAACGGTCCAGGCGGTCCTTGTGGCCGGTCGAGTGCGTCGCCTCGTGGAACAACGTCGAGTAGAACGCCGCTGGCGAGGAGAACGCCGCGCGGTCCGGAAGCGTGATGCCGTCGGTGGCCGGGGAGTAGTACGCGCGGTCGCCCGCGTGCCGGAGCGCCGGGCGCCCGACGTATCCCTCCCAGGTCGCCTCGGCCTCGACGATCGGGTCGAAGTCCTCGGCGCGCTCAGGAGGCGCGAACCGTGGCGGAAGCTCGACGCCGTCGGTCTGGTCCAGGTTGAACAGGACGTAGTGCCGGAGGACGAACCGGCGGACCGTCGCCTCCGGATCGGCGGATCCCTCGTCGCGGACCTCCCAAGACTTCCAGAACACGACGAGCGTCCCGTTCTCTCCCTTGCGGACCGAACCCCCGCGCTCCTTGGCCTGGTTGAACGTCAGCCAGTAGGGAGAGGCGTAGCCGCGCTCGAACGCCGCGAGCGAGAGAAGGAACACGTTGATCCCGCGGTACGGGCGCCCCGTCGAGACCGACGTCGGAAGCATCCCGTTCGACGTCCAGGGCTGCTGCCAGGGAGCCGTCCCGCGCTCCAAGGCTTCCATGACCTTCGCCGTGACCTCGGCCTCGACGTCCCGACGCGCGCGAACCTTCGTGGCGCTCATCGGTCGCGTCCCAGGAACCGCTCGAACCCGGACCAGAGCCAACCGTAGAGCTGGACGCCGCAGCGGTAGACCGCGTAGGCGTCGCCCTCGTCCCACCCGCGCGTCTCGCGGATGCGCTCGACCGTGGCTTGCAGGTCGGCCATGAAGCCCTGCTCGCCGATCGTGACCAGGACGTAGGCGTAAGCCTCCTCGATCTCCTGGTCGGTCGGCTGGTACTTCGCAACGAAGTCGTCCATCTCCGTCCCCTTCCGTCCGTCGTCCATGCCTAGATAATAGGCATGGTTTGACGCCGCGTCAAACACCTCAGAACAGGGCTCTGACCTGCGGAAACGCGGAGGCCGGGTGGCGTCCAGGACCCTCATCCCTTCTCCACCCGGCCTCCCCGTCTAGCCCGTGCCGTGCCTTGCCAAGCCAGGCCCGGCCGTGCCGCGCCGCGCCTCGCCACGCCGTACCGCGCCAGGCCGAGTCCAGCCGTGCCGAGCCGCGCCTAGCTATGCCGTGCCGGGCCTGACCCCGCCCTGCCGAACCCAACCTTGCCTTGCCGGGCCTAGCCCGGCCCCGCCTCGCCGTGCCGCGCCTTGCCTCGCCGTGCCGCGACGGACCAGGCCGCGCCTGGCCGAGCCTAGCCGTGCTTCGCCAGGCCGTGCCGTGCCGTACCAGGCCCTTCCCTGCCTTACCCCGCCGAGCCTCGCCAAGCCGGGCCGGGCCCAGCCGAGCCTAGCCCCGCCCGGCCGCGCCGTGAACCCTTCTAGGTCACGGTCTGGATGCGCGCGACCTTGACCGCGTGCGCCTTCTCCTCCGTCGCGTCGCGCACCTTCTCCCCGTTCGGCGTCGGATCACCCAGGACCGTGTAGCTCTCCGAGAGCGACGCTGCGAAGGCGCCGTAAGGCCCGCCGCTCTTTCCCTGGCGATAGTCGCCGAGCCCGTACTTCTGCGATCGCTCGACCACCATCCGCAACAGGTGTTCGTCGAGGTCCTCGGGATCGAAAGCGAGGGTAGCGTCGAGCGACCAGTCCGCGAACTCCGGCCTGCACCGCTGGACCCTTCCCGACCCTGCGCCCGCGTTCGCCACCAGCGTCGTGTAACGGTAGCCCGCCGCCCACAGGCCCGCTTCGTCGCGCGGCCCATCGTACAGGAGCGGTATCCGGTACTCGACGACGACGAGGGACCGGCTGACGTCCGCTCCCCGGCGCCACTTCGTCGCGGACTCTCTGAGCATCTCCTGGACGTTCTTCGCCGGGATGTACGGCCCGAGGTCGGCGTCCAGGTAGAGCGCGAGCGACCACTCTAGGCGCCGTAGTTGCGCCTTCTGCTCGACCGTCTTGGACCGCGCCTTGCTAAGCGCCTCGAACGCCCGGTAGTCGTCGCTGTCCGGGTCGGTCTCCCCGCTGTTCATCAGCAAGGGCGAACGTCCCTCCAGGTGCAGGTCCGCCCGGACGTACCCTTCCGGCACGACGCGCCGGTACCACGACGGCACGACCACCTTCTGCTCCTCGTTCTTCCCTTTCATCTGCTGCCCCCTTCCGGTTCGCGGTTCCTCCTACGACTTGACCTCGCGCGCCTCGTCGATCACTGCGCGCAATCCTTCCTCCGTCACGTTCTTGATCGCCAGCGAACCCGTGACCTTGTGATGCTCGCGATACCAGTCCACTACCTCCTTACGCGAGCCGATCAGCGCGACCGCTTCGTCCCACGTCGCCTTCGCCGCCGTGGCAGGCTTAGTAGTTTCCGGCGCCGGGGCGGTCGCCTCCCCCTCCGGAT
>MGUL01000124.1:7273-9335 GCA_001800005.1 Elusimicrobia bacterium RBG_16_66_12
CCGGCGTCCGGAAGCCCTTCGAGCGACTCCATCATCGCCTTCGCCCCGTTCACGGTCAGCTCCGTGAGGGATTCGACGCCGAGGTTCGCCCCGGCCCAATCGTGGAGCTGCTCGTGCGTGACGCCCTTCTGCGCGGCGAGCGCGTGCAGTCGCTTCATCGCGGCCTCGGACGCCGTGCGCGACCTATCCTTGACCGTCCCGGCCTGTGCTAGCTGCGCGTCGTCGTCGGCCTCGGACGCGATCCCGAGCGCAGCCGATAGCGCGTAGCGCCGCGCGTAGGTCAGCGCCGAACCTGCCGCCTGATGCGTTCCTCCGATCGCCAGGACGAACGGCCCGAAGCTCAGGTGTTCGTCCCCGTGCCACAGGTGCGTCGTGACCGAGACATTATCCCTCGATGCCATCGCGTCCTGCGTCCAGGCTATGCCGTGCGCCGCGAGCGGACCGCGGACGGCCGCAATCACGTCGGCCAGGTCCGCGTAGGAGTAGGTGTACTCCCCGCCCTCTTTCATCCGCACCTTCGCCGTCTTGGTCTTGCGCGGGGGCTCGAACTCCGCTTGGGCGGCGGCGAGCGCCGCCGTCAGCTTCCCCACCGTCGGCGTCCTAGAAACCACCACACGGGGGGCCGTAGCCCGCCCCTCCTGCGTCAGCGCGATCGCTTCCTCGGCCATCCCGTCCTCCTTCTTCCCGTCGTCCATGACCTGACTGCCTAACCCTATCCTCCACCTCTGACATGATGGAACGTGAGGGCAAGACCCGTCGGCTGCCTATACGGTTGGCCACCTCCGTCGACGCGACCCTGCCGAACGGCGCAGCGCGGACATAGCGTGAACCCCTCTCGAATCGCGTCGAGGAAGTCCGCCCGGTCCTGAACCTGTCGGTAAGTACCTCGCTGTCCGTCGAACACCCAGGCCCCGCAGGCCGTTACTACTTCGTCGGTCCTGCGCCTGAGCCATACGATGTGCAGCCGACGCGCGGTCCGGTCGGTCGGTCGCCACCAGCCTGGTTCCAACATCCTCCCTACCTTGCGCCAGCTCACGGCTCCGCCGACCCTGCCGGATGCGCGTGCATCGCCATCGTCCGCCTTCCTGTCGGTGTGATACGCCACCGCTGGCGGCCTACCTCTGTGATCAACGAGCGGCGGCGCAACGATGCCAACGTCGCCCATACCGGCAGCGGCCCGTTTCGGGGGCCGTCTCCGACCTCACGGCCGATCCACCATGCCGGGGTCGCCTTCCCGCCGTACCTGTCGACGTAGTAAGCGGCCGCGCGTAAGGCGGCGACCTGCCGATCGTTCAGCCCGCACGTCACTTCTTCGCCCTCCAGTCCTCCGCCTGCAGGCAGGTCGCGTGGTGGTCCGTATAGACGTCGACGACCAGCGCCTCCTCGGTGAGCCCGCCGCCCGGAACGTGGCCGAAGGTCCCGCGCTCGTTGCGGACGATCACGCCCTTCCTCGGCGTCGCGTCGAGGATCATGGACTTCCCCGTCTTGGCCGACGGGACGAACACGACCTCGGCTCCGCAGGACCGGCAGGCACTCACTTCACGCCAACCCCTCGAAGGGATCGCGGGCGCGGGAAGCGAGCATGGTCACGACCATGTTCGTCGTCTGCTCGGACGGACGCCGCTCCCCGGCACCGCTGGCAAGGAGCGCCCAGTCCTGCGGGCTCATCGTGCGGGCCATGTCCGCGACGGACGCCGGAGGCAGGCCCGCACGCTCGCCTACCCCTTGCAGCACATCTGCGAGGCGCATGGCCTTCTCGACCCGGTTAGCTATCTCGCCCTTCATCCCCGCTCCTTCCGTCGTCCCGGCGTCCATCATACCCCCCGACTCTGGCACCGTGTCAAACATCCTGGGCGGCAGGACCAGCAGGCCCCCCGGGATCGCCCGGGTCCGAACGAGGACGCCCGCGTAGCGCGCCCGCCGGAGGACCGCTTGCCGGGCGCGCTCGACGTCGGGGTTGACGACCGAGAAGGTACGTCCCGCCGCAGCCTCTTCGACCGCGCGGCGGGAGGCGTGAAGCAGGCCGAGGTCCGTCGCCCACAGCGGCCGGGGCATCAGCGCG
>MGUL01000124.1:9406-11148 GCA_001800005.1 Elusimicrobia bacterium RBG_16_66_12
TTGCGGTTCTTGGCGTGATCGCCTCGGCGGCGGCGGGCGTCTCGGGGTCGCGGTGCAGCAGGACGACGACGTCCGAGTCCTGCTCCAGCGCGCCCGACTCGCGCAGGTCCGAAAGCTGCGGCCGCTTGTCCGACCGCCGCTCGGCATCACGGTTGAGCTGGGCGCAAGCCAGGACCGGGATCCGCAGCTCCTTGGCGAGCAGCTTGAGCGTCCGCGACACTTCGGCGACCTCTTCCTGCCGGTTCTGGCGCGTCCGCGCCGACGTCATCAGTTGCAGGTAGTCGACGACGACCAGGCCGAGGCGCGGAACGCGGCGGGCGATCGCGCGCATGTCAGGGACGCGCAGCGTCGGGCGGTCGTTCACGAACAGCGGCAGCGCCGCGAGCGTCTGGACGGCCTCGACCATCCGGCCCCATTCCTCGACCCCCGCGCGGTCCGTCCGCACGTCCTCGAAGGACACGGACGCCTCGGCGCAGAGGACGCGGACCGCTATCTCGAAGGTCGACATCTCCAGCGAGAAGAACGCGACGGCAGCTCCGCGTGCGGCCACGTTGCGCGCGACGTTCGTCGCCAGGGACGTCTTGCCCTGCCCGGGCCGCGCGGCCACGAGGTAGAGGCCGCCGCGGTGCATCCCTCCCAGGACGGCGTCCAGGCCGTGGAAGCCCGTCGGCAGGATGGTGGTCCCGGGGTCCGCCGACCGCTCTTCGAGCACGTCGAGCGCGTCGGCGACCAGCGTCCCGATGCCGTGTACCGCGTGCTCGTCCTTCCCGTCCCCGGCCCCGTCCAGCAGGCCGGACGCGATCCGCGCTGCCAGCGCGGACGGTTCCTCGGCGTCCGCGGTAGCGGCCTGCAGGCCGTCGGAGAGCCGCAGGATCAG
The DNA here is from genome assembly GCA_001800005.1 of Elusimicrobia bacterium RBG_16_66_12. Classification (GTDB taxonomy): domain Bacteria; phylum Elusimicrobiota; class Elusimicrobia; order UBA1565; family UBA9628; genus GWA2-66-18. The sequence goes on from MGUL01000124.1 coordinate 10,284, forward strand.
CCGCCTAGACTCCGCGGCGCGGGAAACCGCCCGCGCGTAAGACGGCGCGGCCGCGGGCACGGGACAGGACGCAGCGAGGTCACGGACCGCGAGGGACGTTACCCGCGACCCGGACCGGGCAAGCTCGGCCGCGACCGCGATCGGTTCGGGCAGTATCCCGTCGGCGTCCAGCGCGGCCATCGCCGCGTAGACGTCCCGGTGATCCGCCGCCGCGAAGTCCTCGGCGGACAAGGCTGCGGCCACGTCGGGCCAGCGGTCCGGTTCGGCGAGCGCGGCCCCCAGGACGGCGGCCTCGGCCTCCGGCGTGGCAGGGAGCGCGGGCGTCGTGCCGGGCGTCACGGAGAGCCTGCCGGAGTGAAGTGGCGGAGGCCGCGCGAGTTCGGACCGTTGGACGACGGAGGAACGGAGCGCAGCGGCCCCCGCCACGTCCCCCGGATGATACACCGCAGGTCCTTCATCGCGCCCCTTCCTCGTCGTCCGAGGCCGGATCGTACCGCGTGACGGCGACCTCGCGCAGCAGGTGACGGACTTCGGCCCGCAGGCGGGCTACTTCGGCGCGCTCCGCCAGGCTGAGCGGCCCCCTCGGAGGCGTCGCGCGCGGGGACATGCGGCGGCCAGGATCGGCTACGTCGCCCCCTGCGGCCGCGTAAGCGCCCCGGAGGTCGTAGACGCTAGGGAGCCGCGGCTGCCCGTCGATCAGGCTCTCAACGGCCTTGGACGCCAGCGGCTCCTCCCACCTAGCTAGGCGCTCGGCAACCAGGTCCACCCATCCCTGCGTCGCCCGCTCGGGCCAAGCCGAGGCTAGGCAGCGGGCCAGGCGCGCGGCAGCCTCCGCGTTCATGACGGCACCGCCGAGAGCTTCCGC
>MGUL01000124.1:11204-14208 GCA_001800005.1 Elusimicrobia bacterium RBG_16_66_12
GGTAGCGGATCGTCGCGCCACCGTTCCTGGTTGAGCCAGGTTGCCGGGAGCGCGATGTAGGCCGCCTCTTCCGGCGGCGGCAGGTTCGGATCGGCGGCGAAGGCGGCAGCGCCGGAAAGCACTACGTCTACCCCTGCCTTCGCTGCGGCCTTGCTGAAAGCCTCGCGCGCCTTGCCCCGGCCATGCCGACGAGGATAGGTCGTCCAGAACGTCTCGAAGTCCTCGTCCTCCTTCGCGCGCGCGTTACGGTTCTGGTCTTCTAACGGATAAGACTGACGGTTCGGGTGCATCTCCTGCCCCGGGTCGTGGCTAACCCGGGGAACCTCCTGCCCCGGGTCCTGACCTTCATCTGCACCGGGTGCATCTCCTGCCCCGGGTTGACCCGGGGAACCTCCTGCCCCGGGTTGCAGGCGATCGACGTCCATCCGGTAGACGGGGATGGCCCCTCCACGGACGCGTCGCTGGTCCTCGACGACCAGGACGGAGGACGTGACGAGGTTGCGAACGTGCAGCTTGACCGACCGGACGGAGAGGCCGGTCTTGGCCGCTACGGTTGCCAGGGACGGATAGATGCCTCGGCCGTCGTCCGAGGCGTAGTCCGCCAGGGCCAGGGCGACGAGGCGGGTGGTGGACGGGAGCGCGGAATCGAACACCGCCGACAGGAGCCGGACCGACACGGCGTACCTCCTTCCCCGACGGTGCCGAAGGTGGTAGCCTGCTCCGACGGCATCATCGGTATCAGGGCGGTTCGGGTCAACCTCGCGGGGCGGCCCGGCCGCCTTTCTTCTTCCCGATCCGGCCGTCGCCGTCCGGGGACTGCCTAACGTATACCCGTCGGGAGCCGGATGCGCGCAACCGGCGGGATTCTTGTCACACTTCTTCGAGGAACACGCCCGGTAGCGAGTCCGGCATCTCCCAGGACCGCCCCTCCCGGTAGGCGCGGATCACCTCGGCCACGTCCACGGCCCCGCCTTGGCGCTCGGCCCATAGCTCCCGGTGAAGGATCCGGACCCACCGACCCGGCCAGGTCCGCTCGACGAACTTCACCCACCGCGCGGGCGACCGCGTGTAGGCGAAGTGGCACCGGGCGCAGAGGCCGACGGAGTTGAGCGCGTCCCAGCGGACGTAGCGCATCCCCCGCGTGTGAACGTGTGCCCACTGGACGCCGTCCTCAGAGCCGCAGGCCACGCAGCGCGGATCGCGTGCGCGGACGAACGCGCCGCAGGCGCGATCTGCGACCGCCGTCGCGTGCTTGCGGCAGTACCGCTCGTCGGCCCCGACCCGGACCGAGGCCGACGCTGCGCGGCATCCACGGACCCGGCACGGCGACGTCTTGCGAGTCCGCGGCGTCGCGCGCTTCGCGCGGAGCGGTGTCTGACGGGTGAGGGCGGATCGCTTCATGCCGCCCACACCTGCTCCAAGAGGATGTGGCTTCGGGTTCCCACGTGCAGCCCGAGGAAGCGGTGCCCCGGAGTACGGAAGACGAACGTGTAGGCGGGCCAGCCGCGGAGCTGCGTGCCGTTCCACCCGTAGGAGGTCCAGTCCTCGTTGCGAAGTTCCTCCGGGATGCGCCAGAACAGCGTCACCGAGGTAGAGGCGCCACGGCAGTCGATGTCCAGGGCCTCACCCGATCGGCGCGTGAAGCACCAGCCGCTCTTGGCGTCCCATCCCGTAGCTGGTTCTGAGTAGAGGTCCCCCGCTGTCGCTGGGGTCTGAAGGACAAGCACCAGCGCGGCTACCAACAGCTTCTTCATCATTCCGAGCCCGCCCCTCGTCTACCCTGTTGTATCGTCGCTATGAACGAATCGGCTTCCTCGTCCGTCAGGTCAGGTATCCGCAGCTCGGCGATGTCCGTGATGGGGCCAGGATTCTGTGTCGCTCGGTTCCGTTCAAGGATTGCTTCAGCAAGCGCGACCCAATCGCTCCACGAACCCTCAACCGCAGCGCCATCTCCGTTGCGAGGTGAAGTTCCTACCCACCAATCATCACCGATCTCGAACTTCCTAACCGCGCAGCGCCTTCCGCCCTCGATGTAGTCAGCCGAAGCGTTCATCACTCACTCCCCGGATTCCAGAAGCTCGCACCGCAGCGGCGGCACTCGTACAGGGCGGGCGAAGGCTGCACGAGCGGCCGGATACACTGCGTCCCCAGGGCCAGAACCATAGGCTCGGCTCACCAGGTATCGCACCGTCTTGATGTCTTGGTCAACCGTGGTGGTCACGTGATCCTCACCCACCTCACCTGAAGCTTGGTCTCGTCGTCGTGCCTGCTTGCGGTGCTATCGAGATGATGAGTGCTGCTGATATCGCAAGTGCGGCTAGGTGCTTCTTCATGTGGGTTCACACCTCCGTCTCGTGGAGGCCGTCCGGCTTGGACGGCTCGCGTAGCCGGGTCGGTCTGTTAGGCGGTCACCTCCTCGGGTGTGTTCAGCAGCGGGGCGTCACCGATGATCCGGTCGCGTGTGATCTCGATGTAGTCCGGTTCGCGTTCGATGCCGATGAAGCCGAAGCCTTCACGCAGCGCCGCGATGCCGGTGGAACCTGAGCCCGTGAACGGGTCGAGGACGACGCCGCCGGGTGGCGTGACGAGGCGGCAGAGCCACTGCATGAGCGCGATCGGCTTGACCGTGGGGTGGGTGTTGCCTCTGAGGGTGTTGCCTCTGAGGCGCGGGTTGTCGGCTGGTGCTACGCGCCCGTCGTTCCACACGCCTGTGTGGTGGTGCCCTAGCCCTCGGTTCCGTTCCTCACGGTCGGCCTTGGGGACGTAGAAGAAGCGGGAGGCGCCGCCACGGTCGCCGTACAGGACGCCCGTCGCGGACTGGCCCTGGAAGCCGCCATAGGTGTTGCGGCTCGCCTCAGTGTCGGCGTTCCGCCGGTGCCCCTTGTCCGACTCGGGGCCGCTCACTAGCTCTCCGGTCTGCTCGTCCAGCATCGCTGCAGCGTCCTCGTCGAGAACCACGTTGGCGGGCCAGCGGCCTGCTGCGTGAGCCACCATCGGCTTCCGG
>MGUL01000124.1:14236-14622 GCA_001800005.1 Elusimicrobia bacterium RBG_16_66_12
CGCTGCTCCCCCGGAGGCGCGACGTACTCTCGTCCGCCGATGAGAGCCGCGTCCTCGACTGACATCTCGATCCGCGTCCCGTCGATGTTCAGCGCCCCAGTGCCGTGCTCAAGGACGTTGGCCGCGACCGTGCCGATAAGCGGCTTGCGGGCGAGGACGATCGGTTCAAACGCAGGCTTGAGCGCCGTGCCCCATCCCTGCCAGCGTTCAGCGTCGGGGGTGGCAGACGCGGTGACGAGATTCCCCCGCTCCGCCGTCTGCTCCGAGGCTTGCTCCGTCTCCCCTGGCCGCTTCGGGAAGGCCGTGTTGCTACCGCGAGAGTGGATTCGGTCCGAGACACCAACGACCTCCCGCTCCGCTCCCGCCGCCTTGTCGATCGCCTTCGA
>MGUL01000124.1:14679-14864 GCA_001800005.1 Elusimicrobia bacterium RBG_16_66_12
AGTCCCGGATCTCGAACCCGGCATCTTCGAGCCCGCAGGCGAGGCGGTGGTAGGTGCGGGTGCCGCCGAAGGCGAGCATGTGTCCGCCGGGCCTGAGGACCCTGAGGGCGGCTGAGGCCCAGGTCTCAGTCCACGCCGCGTAGCTGCGGCCCCCTCCACCTGGCGAGTCCCAATCCTTGCCCATG
>MGUL01000125.1:0-5309 GCA_001800005.1 Elusimicrobia bacterium RBG_16_66_12
CCAGCTCTGCACGGCGGTCATGCACCACGGCTTCCGCATCATCGAAGACCTCAACGCCGGTCTCGAGGGTTGGATGCGCCGCCGAGGCTTCTCTCATCTGACGGACTTCATCGGCCGCGCCGCCCCGAGCGTGGTGGAGTGGAAGGACCTTGACCTCAACTACAAGACCGTGGCCGAGATCGACCGGAACAAGTGCATCGGCTGCCAGGTCTGCTTCGTCGCCTGCAACGACGGCTCGCACCAGTGCATCGACCTGCGCCGCAGCAGCCGCGTGCCGCGCGTGCGCGCGGCCGACTGCGTGGGCTGCAACCTCTGCGCGCTGGTCTGCCCCGTCGACGGCTGCATCGCGATGAAGCCCGTCGCCAACGGCCGCAAGCCCCTCACCTGGGAGCAATACTCGAAGAGAGGCCGCCATGCCCCCTGAAACGGACAACCTGAAGCTGGAAGACCTGTTCAACGCGGACCAAAGGGAGCGGGGCCAGGTCCTTTCGACGCCCGCCGCCGTCGAGGCCCTCAAACAGAGCGACGCCGCCCGCCGCAAGGAGCTCACGGAGATGATGGGCCGCGGCGAGGTCAACACCGCCGCCGACCTCTACCGCGCCGGGGTCATCTTCCTGCACGGTGCCGAGCCGAAGGACTTCCTGGCCGCGCATCGCCTGTCGACGATGGGCGCCCTCCAGGGCCACCGCGGCTCGCGCTGGCTGGTGGCCGCCTCTCTCGACCGCTTCCTGATGTCCATCGGACTGCCCCAGGTCTACGGCACCCAGTTCGAGCGCAACGAGGAAGAAAACCGCTACCAGCTGCGCCTGCCCATCGACGATTCGACCGTGCTCCATTTCGAGAAGCGCTTCTTCGACGTGCCGTCCGTGATCGAACGGCTCTCCCAGCTCAACAGGCGGGTCGCCGGCTAAACACATGTCTGCCGGTCAGGAGGTCGTTAAATGTCACGAATCGTGAAATGCGGGCTCATCCAGACCAAGTGCGACTGGGAGACGCCGAAGTACTCCCTGAAGCAGATCAAGCAGAACATGATCGACAAGCACGTCGCCCTCGTCGAGAAAGCGGGCAAGCAGGGCGTGCAGATGTTGAGCCTCCAGGAGATCTTCTACGGGCCCTATTTCTGCGCCGAGCAGGACGCGCGCTGGTACGACTGCGCGGAGCCCATCCCCGGCCCGACGACCTCGCTGATGCAGAAGCTGGCCAAGAAGCATCAGATGGTCATCGTCTCCCCGATCTATGAGACACCCTCGACCGGCACCTACTACAACACCGCCGCCGTCATCGACGCCGACGGCACGCTCCTGGGCAAGTACCGAAAGAACCACATCCCGCACTGCCCGCCCGGCTTCTGGGAGAAGTTCTACTTCAAGCCCGGCAACCTGGGCTACCCGGTCTTTCAGACGCGCTACGCGAAGGTCGGCGTCTACATCTGCTACGATCGCCACTTCCCCGAGGGCGCGCGCCTGCTGGGCCTGGGCGGCGCCGAGATCGTCTTCAACCCCTCGGCCACCGTCGCGGGCCTCTCCGAATATCTCTGGAAGCTGGAGCAGCCCGCCCACTGCGTGGCCAACCAGTACTTTATCGGAGCCAGCAACCGGGTCGGCACGGAAAAGCCCTGGAACATCGGCGAGTTCTACGGCCAGTCGTACTTCTGCGACCCCCGCGGCAAGATGCTGGCCGTCGGCCCGCGCGACAAGGACGCGCTCGTCGTCGCGGACCTGGACTTCGACCAGATCCTGGAAGTCCGCAGGACCTGGCAGTTCTTCCGCGACCGTCGTCCTGAAACCTACGGCGACCTGGTGGAGCAGCTGCCGTGAGAATGTTCGACGACCTCTTCGACGCCGAGATCCACGACCACGCCGAGCCGCTGCGGCAGTCGCCGTACTGGAACGCCGACATCGCTCCTGTCCCGCGCGCCAAGCGCACCTGGGGCACGCGCGACATGGCCGTGCTCTGGATCGGGATGAGCGCCTGCGTGCCGACCTACATGCTGGCCTCCGGGCTGGTCGCGGAGGGCATGAACTGGTGGCAGGCCGTGCTCACCATCTTCCTCGGCAACTGCATCGTGCTGGTCCCGATGGTCCTCAACGCGCATGCGGGCACCAAGTACGGCATTCCGTTTCCCGTCTACTGCCGCGCCTCCTTCGGCCTGCGCGGCGCCAACGTCCCGGCGCTGCTGCGGGCGCTGGTGGCCTGCGGCTGGTTCGGCATCCAGACCTGGATCGGGGGGGCCGCCATCTACAAGCTCGCGGCCATCTACCTTCCCGGCATCACGCTTGCGCCCGCCCTCCTCGGCGGCCTCAACCTGGCGCAGTGGGCCTGCTTCCTCTCCTTCTGGAGCGTGAACATGTTCGTCATCCACAAAGGAGTGGAGTCCATCCGCCTCCTGCTCAACATCAAGGCTCCCCTGCTCGTGGCGCTCGGCCTGGCCCTGCTCGCCTGGGCCGTCACACAGGCGGGGGGCTTCGGCCCCATGCTGGCCGCCCCCTCGGCCTTCGCGGCCGGACAGCCCCAGGAAGGCCGGTTCTGGGCCTTCTTCTTCCCGGCGCTGACCGCGATGATCGGCTTCTGGGCGACGCTGTCGCTCAACATCCCGGACTTCTCCCGCTACGCCCATACTCAGAAAGCCCAGGTCCTAGGGCAGGCGCTGGGCCTGCCGACGACCATGGGGCTCTTCAGCTTCATCGGCGTGGCGGTGACCTCGGCGACGGTGGTCATCTACGGCAAGTCGATCTGGGACCCCGTGGAGCTCCTCGGCTCCTTCCACAACCCTCTCGTGCTGGCCGTCGCGATGATCGGACTCTGCGTGGCGACGCTGGCCACCAACATCGCGGCCAACGTGGTCGGGCCGGCCAATGACTTCTCGCACCTGTGGCCGGAGAAGATCGACTTCCGCATGGGCGGCTACATCACGGGAGTCGTCGGCATCCTGATCCAGCCGTGGAAGCTCATCGCGGACCCCTCCGGCTACATCTTCAAGTGGCTGGTGGCCTATTCCTCGCTGCTGGGCTCCATCGGCGGCATCCTCATCTGCGATTACTTCATCCTGCGCCGCTGCCGCCTCCATGTGCGCGAACTCTACGAGAAGTTCGGCGAATACTGGTACCGCGACGGCGTCAACACGCGCGCGCTGGTCGCGCTGGTCTTCGGCATCCTGCCGGTCCTGCCGGGGTTCCTCGGCACGGTGGGACTCGCCGAGGTCTCCGCGCGCTGGATCACGCTCTACCACTACGCCTGGTTCATCAGCTTCGGCGTCTCGTTCGCCGTCTATCTCGGGCTCATGAGGATGGGGGAGGACTGATGTCTTACGATCTGGTCGTCAAAGGCGGGACCGTCGTCTCGGCGTCGGACACCTTCGTGGCGGACATCGGCGTGGCCGACGGCCGCGTCGCCGCGGTCGGACGCATCGAGGAGCCCGGGCGCAAGACGGTGGACGCGCGCGGCAAGGTCGTCCTGCCCGGCGGCATCGACGCGCACACCCACTTCGACATGCCCTTCATGGGGGCCACGACGATCGACGACTTCACGACCGGCACGACCGGGGCGGTGTTCGGCGGGACCACCTCCATCATCGACTTCGCGATCCAATCAAAAGGCCGGACATTCCGGCACGCGCTCGACGACTGGCACAAGCGCGCGGCAGGCCGCTGCGCGGCGGACTACGGCTTTCACATGATCGCGACGGACTTCACCGCGGACCGCGAGCTGGAGATGTCCAAGATGATCGACGAGGGGGTCTCCTCCTTCAAGCTCTTCATGGCCTATCCGGGCTCCTTGATGTCCGACGACGGGGCGATCTTCCGCGCGCTGCAGCGCACCAAGGACAACGGCGGCATGGTCTGCATGCACGCCGAGAACGGCAGCGTCATCTCGGTGCTGGTCAAGCAGGCGCTGGCCGCGGGACACGTCAGCCCCGAGTGGCACGCGCTGACGCGCCCGATGACGGCCGAGGCCGAGGCGACCCGGCGCGCCATCGCGCTGGCCGAGCTGGCCGCCGCGCCCCTCTACATCGTGCACCTCTCGGCGGGGGGCGCGCTGGAGGAGGTCCGCCGGGCGCGCGCGCGGGGACTTCCCGTCTTCGCGGAGACCTGTCCTCAGTACCTCTACCTGTCGCACGACGATTATCGCCGTCCCGGCTTCGAAGGCGCCAAGTTCGTGATGTCGCCGCCCCTGCGGCCCAAGGGCAACGAGGAAAAGCTCTGGGAAGGGCTGGGGCGCAACGACCTGCAGGTGGTCTCCACGGACCACTGCTCGTTCAACATGAAGGACGGCGGCAAGAGCCCGGGCAAGGTCCTGGGCAAGAAGGACTTCTCCAAGATTCCCAACGGGGCTCCCGGCGTCGAGTACCGGATGCTGCTGCTGTGGGACGCGGTGCAGAAGGGCCGCATCACCGAGAACCGCTTCGTGGCGCTGACCGCGACGAATCCGGCGAAGATCTTCGGGCTGTATCCGCGCAAAGGGCACCTGAACCCGGGCGCGGACGCCGATATCGTGGTGCTCGACCCGAACAAGACGCACACCTTCTCGGCGAAGAACCATCATGTCGCCGCCGACTACAATCCCTACGAGGGCAAGACGGTCAAGGGCTCGATTCGCGACGTGTTCGTGCGCGGCACGGCGATGGTGGAGGGGGGCAAGTGGACTGGGCGGACGACGCATGGCAAGTTCCTCCGGCGCACGCCCAGAAGCTTCGATTTGGCGCTCTAGGCCGGCGATGCGCGCGACCATGGCCTGTCGATGGATCATCACGCACGCGATCACGTGGGGGCTTGCCACGACGACCCTGAGCGCTGAAGTGCCCGGCATCGCTCTCTCGGAGACATCCATCGGCAAGCCCATCCCCCAGGTGCTCCAACTGCTGGGCGCCCCAGACTACATCTTCCAAAACCACCAGGGGTATCATCAGGTCTTATATTACGGACCGGCCCAAGATAAGAAAGAGGCCTTAACGGCCCAAGGGTACGACTACATACCGTCCGTTCGAGTCAGCTGTTATAAGACCCAATGCGTCAAAGTTCAGATCACGATGGGAGGGTCCACCAAAACTCCGGACATATTCCCCCAGTTCCCTTCCAAGTGGGCGCCGCTGCTGAAAAAAAACCTCATTGTTCCCGCGCTGAACGATTCCCCATGCACGAGCGACGTACTCGTCCGCACGGATGGGCGGGTCTCGTTCTTCGTGCTGCTCAAGTCTCGAGAAGACGTGCTGGACGCGAAGACCGGCAAGATGGCCCCGGTCGAGGGGTATCGTCTCGTCCAGGCGGTCCTTTCGAAGGAGGACCGCATCACCTTTGGATTTCTCGCCTCCG
>MGUL01000125.1:5344-15224 GCA_001800005.1 Elusimicrobia bacterium RBG_16_66_12
GCGACCGATGGGCCGTTGACGATGCCCGCGGCCAGCGTATCGGCGCCGAGCGGCGCGAAACTTCTCGCGGCCCCCGTCGCCGCCGGCCTTCCCGTCGGCGCCCTGGCGGACGGACAAGAACTGCAGGCCCGATTGGAAGCGCCCGGCGCCGGCGAAGGCGCCGAGCAAGACGCAAGCGCTCTCGCCGCGTTCTTTTCAGGCAGCGCCGCCTCGACGCCGGACGAGCCCGTTTCAGGCGCGCCCGCGCTCTTGGAAGGCATGCAGGGCAATCCCGATCACGTCGTCACGACGCCGGACGGGAAATGGATACTGACGGCGAAAGGAGGAGGCGTCCAGTCTTGGGATTCAAAAACGCACCAGCTCGCTTGGGAGTTCCGCGGCAGTCGGGAAGGAAAGGATGGACATCGTTCCTACGAAGTCTTTCAGGTCAGCAATGACGGCGCAAAGCTCAGCGTGGCGCGCTCCTATACGGGCGACGTCTGGATCCTTGAAACGAGAAGCGGGAAGGTCTCGAACTATCTGAGCCCCCGCGTCAGCCGCGGCGTAGACGAGACCATCATATCCCAAGACGGCTCCCTCGTCGGGCAGTCTGATTTTTATGGAGAAAGTGTTTTGGCCGAAGTCGGCTCCGGGAAAATATTCCTGCGTCTCAAGCATGCTTCCGGCGTAAGCCCGCATATGCGCTACCGGATGATCGGCTTCAGCCCTGATAACCGCTGGATGGAAGTGGTCGCGTACACCAAGGAACGCCGTTGGGACGTGTCTTTATTGAGGCTTATCTCCCGCGTGCCCCTTGTCCGGCGGATTCCGCATCTGATCACCTGGACCAAGGACCTTTTTCACTGACCTACCCCGGTGACCACAACGGCGATTGAACGGCATGGCGCCTTGGGGCGCCAGGGTTTTCGCTTCGCGAAAACCTGAAGAGGACGCGGTCATAAGACCGCCCCTGCCAGACTGGGGCTTGGGAAATCCACGGCGATGAGCCTCATGAACCTGCCGAGGGTCATCTCCTCGGCGGGGCGAGCGAAGCGGGAACGCAGCGTCTCTTCGAGTCGCTCCATCAATCCCCGCATTTCCGCCGTCCTTCCCCGCTTGGCGAACTCCACCATCATCACCAGGACCAAATACGCCATGTGCGCCGCCGTCAGCAGCCGGTCGATCGCCTCCCAGGACGAGAACACCCGCCACGAGTCCAGCCTCACAATCCGGGTCAGGTCCGCCTTCGTCTCGGTCGTCAGCGTCGTCGCCAGGCACATCGGCGCGACGACACGTCCGATAGCAGCGCTTTCTTCGACTTCTTCTCCCGCCACTGGATCTTCATCCGCTTCGGCCACCACGCCGCCAGGTCCGTCAGCAGCCCCTTCGACTTGCCGGCTTCGATGAGCAGCTTGCCTTCCAGACGGATGGCGAAATCCATCTTCTCGACTTCCTTGAGCCAGTAAAGCAGGTCCTTGCGCCGATACCCGCTGTCGGCCGCCCGCCGGATCTCGGCGAGTTCTACAAGGTTCATGCTCGCACAGGCGGGGTCTTGGGGAAATCCGCCGCCCACGCGCGCGCCGACGCGCGGGCTGGACAGAATCCGGGGTACAGGCCGTCCCTAAATCCCTTCTCCGGTCAGGCGGCGCGCCGTCCGCGCCCGCCCAGTCCGAGTTCCTTGCGGTACTGGGCGATGGAGCGGCGGGAGAGCGCGACGCCGTGCAGCGCCGACATCTTCTCGCGCAGGCGCTCGTCGCCGAGTCCCGGGTCGCCGAGGGCGAGTTCTTGGAAGCGCCCCAGCATCATCGCTTTGCGGCTGGGGACAAAAACGCTCAGCGGCGCCTCCAGGCCCCAGGGCAGCTTGACGGACTTGTTCGAGATCAGGCGGTTGAGCACGCTCGGCGAGACTTCGAGCCGGTCGGAGAGGCTCTTCTGGGTGAGAGGGCGGCGCTTGTCCGGGTCGCCGCTGACGAGGAAATCGGCCTGGGTCTCGAGGAACGCCTCGAGGACGCGGTAGAGCGTCGTCTTACGGCGGTCCAGGAAATCGAGTTCGCGCAGCAGCGCGTCGGCCTTGCGCGCCTCCTTCGGGGCGAGGCCGCGGAGCACCTCCTCGCGGCGGCGCGCGTCGATGCCGTAGCGCTTGCTCCAGATCTCGCGGTGGAAGAAGCCCAGGATCGGCTTGCCGTCCTCGACCGAGATGCCGGCCACGGCGCTGAAGACCTTTGCCGGCGCGGGTTCCGCCGAGGGGCTTTCGAACTCCGCTCGGATGTAGACCCGGTCCACGAACTCCCGCAGACGGCCGGCCTCCTTCGAGGAGATGCCGCACGCCTGGGCGCGCCCCTCATCGGAGTGTTTTTCGTCATTAAGGAAGAACTCCTCGAAGCGTTCCTGTCCGACGCGCTGGATGAGCCGGACGACGTCGCCCTGGCCGTCGATCAGGTCGCCCAGGCCCTCGCTCGACGTCCTGACGCCCCAGCCGCCGAAGCGCCGCGCGGCGAAGCGCGCCTCCGAGAAGGGGGCGAACGAGACCACCCCGGCCGCGCGCAGGCGCGCGAAGAACGGGTCGGCCTCCAGCTCGCGCACGCGGACCGACACCTCCCGCTCGGGCATCTCGAGCAGGCGCGCCAGCTTCATCTGGCCGTGGACGGTGGCCGAGCCCTTCGTTCCGAGGCCCAGCCTCATGGCGCGGTGAGTTCCTCTGCGTACTCCTCGATGGAATCGGCCAGGCTGAGGGCCTGGCGCGTCATGAGGGCGAGGAGCTCCTTGGCCTCGGCGGTCGGCATGCCGCGCAGGAGCGCTGCGGCGTCCTTGAGGCTGGCGCACTTGGAGTTCACGTCGTGGATCAGGGTGTCGAGGGTCATCGGCCTGCCTCCGTTCTCTTGAGCGAGGCGTACAGCAATCGCGTCGAGATCTTGAGGTCGGCGAGGACCTTGGTCTTCCTGCCGCCGTTCTCATCGAGACAGCGGCGGACGATCTCGTCGGTCACGCGGTCGACGGCCGGGGCCAGGCCGTTCTTCAGCGCGAAGCGGTACTGCTCATCGCTCGCGAACGCCCCGCCGCCTTCCTGGGCGACGGCGTCGGCCAGCAGTCGCGCGACGGCCTCCGGCGTGACGCTCCCCTCATGGCCGGCCACCAGGAGGTCGACGAACTTCTTGAGCTCGCGCACGTTGCCCGGCCAGGCGTGGCGGCTGAGCCTCTCCTTGGCCGCCGCGGTGAAGTTCAGGCGCTTGCCCCCGCGGGTGAAGAAGGATAATAAGGGAAAGACATCGCATTTCCTCTGGGCCAGGGGTGCCAGCTGGATCGTCAGGCCGTGGATGCGCTGGAAGAAGTCGAAGCGGAGCTTGCCCGCCTTGATGAGGCCTTGCAGGTCCTCGAGCGTAGCGCTGATGATCCGGAACTGCGACCCCTCGGCCTGATCCGAGCCGAGAGGATAGAAAGATCTCTCCTCGATGGCCTTGAGGAGCTTGGCCTGCATCTTGAGGCTCATGGAGCCGATCTCGTCGAGGAATAAAGTCCCTTGGTCGGCCGCCAGTAGTTTGCCTTTGCGGCTGTCGCCGGCGCCCGTGAAGGCTCCCTTGCGGTAGCCGAAGAGCTCGGCCTCGAGCAGGTCCTCGGCGTAGGCCGAGCAGTTGATGGCGACGAATTCCCCGGTGCGGCCGGAGTGGTCGTGGATGATCTTCGCCAGGCTCGTCTTGCCGGTGCCCGAGGGGCCGAGGATGATGATGGGCAGGTCCGATGATGCGTACTTGAGCGCGTCCGTGATGGTCGCGCGCGTGGCGGGGTCCTCGGTGACGAAGCGCTCCGTGAAGAGGTCCGAGCCGGATTTCGCTCGTCGTCCCATGAACCGATCGAGGATGCGGCCGACGTTGGCCTCCTCATTGCCCTTCGCGTAGAAGTCGTTGCAGCCCAGCGCGTAGGCGCGCTCGACGAACTTCTCGGAGTCGTGGCCCGACATGACCACGGCGTAGGTGCCCTGTGAGACGGCCAGGGGGATCAACTCCAGGCCCGAGGCCTCGGCGCCGTCGCCCAGCTCCAGATCGATGAAGCAGAGGTCATAGCGCCCGGTCTCGAGCTTCGCCTGGGCGGAGGCTGTATCCGCAGCGAAGTCGGCGGCGTGGGAGCCCAATTGGGATGCCATCACCTTGCGCGCGAGAGGATCGTCTTCGACGACGAGGATGGAGAGTTTCGCCATGACGACATCATATCATGCCGAGGAGGTATTTTCTAATGAGAATATCTATTTTCATATCGATTTGTTTGAAACACGCCCCCATTCGATCCATGCATAATATTCTCATTTGAGAATATGATGATTCAAATCGTTATTAAAAACTCAATTCAATCGTCAGCAGACGTTTAAAGTCGGTTTATATATTGGCATATAAATTGATGTGTGATTGATGACGGCAAAACCCAAATACACAACGACGCGAGGAGAGAAACATGGAGCACGTGATCAAGACGGTGAACCTGACGGAGGAGAAGGACCTGTCGCTGGAGCGCCTGGACAGCCGGATGGAGTTCGTCGCGGCGTTGCCCGCGGTCCTGGATTCCATCGATTGCGGCACCTACTGCAACGTCAAGATTCTCTGAACGACCCACGGGGAGGAGCGAATATGAATGTGACGATAAGGTCGTTGCGCGTGGCGCTGAGCGTCGCACTGCTCTGCTCCACGGTCGGCTGTCGGCGTGCCGTGGCGGAGTCGCGAAAGGGCGTCGACTGGAGCCGTGAGATCGGGAAGGGAGTCAAGACGATACGAATGAACATCGAGAGTCCCGCCACGATCCGTCTCGTGCCGGCGGCGGGCGTAGTCGGGGTGTCGGAGATGGTCTATCAGGGGTTCGCGGCCGATCCCGTTTCAGTCGAAACGGCGGACGCGGTGGTCACGATCCATCAGGCTCGGGGCGAGAAAGCCCAGGCGTCCTACACCCTGAAGGTGCCGAAGGGCATGGACATCGAGATCAATGGAGGGATCCTCAACCTGACGGGCGAGCTCGCCGCCGGGAAGCTCGATATCCGGGTCGGCATGCTGAATTCCGAGGCCGGGATGACCGCGAAATCGATCATCATCCGGTCCAGCATGCTGAATCTTTCCGGGCGCATCGAGGCCCCGACTGTCAGCGTCAAGTCGAGCATGATCAGCAACAAGGCGAGGTTGGAGATAGTGGCGGATGAGTCGGTCGACATCGACTCGAAGATGGGACGGATGGATGTGTCGGTCACGCGCAGCCGCCGCGTCGACATCGCCGGGGGGATGGTCTCCGGGCGCGTCGAGGTTCCCGGCGACGCCGTGGTCAATTCTGCCGGGGACGTGAAGATCGCTCGCAAACTCTGACGGTATCTATCTTCAAGGAGAGGCAACGAACATGGAGCATCTGATCAAGTCGGTGAATCTGACGGAAGAGAAGGACCTGTCGCTGGAGCGCCTGGACGACCGGATGGAGTTCCTGGCGGGACTGCCGTGGACCGCGGACGGCGACCGCTGCGAGAGCTACTGCAACATCAAGATCGGATAAGGAGAAGATATGACCGCCTTCGCGACCAGCCGCTACCTCAACGTCATCGACTTGGAGTCGTCCTGCCTGCTCTTCAACGGGGCGACCGGGGCTCTCGACGAGGTGACGCGCGAGCTGGGCGCGGCGCTGCGCCGGGGAGACGAGGGCTTCCTCGTCTCCCTCGGCGCGGAGGGGCGGGACTTCCTGGCCAAGCGCGGCCATCTGACCGCGCTGGACCCGGACGGCGAGAAGGAGCGCTTCCGGGCTTACGCCCGGGTCCTGCATGAGGAGGTCGTCAAACATGCGGACGAGCGCTCGAGTCTGATGCTCCTGATGAGCTACGAGTGCAACCTGGCCTGCTCGTACTGCTACCAGCAGATGCATCGGGGCGCCAAGACCCAGCCGCTCATGACCGAGGCCATGATCGACGACCTGTTCGGCAGGCACCTGCCGTCCATCGCGAAGGGAAAGCTGTCCAGCATCAGCTTCTACGGCGGCGAGCCGTTCCTGCCCGGCAACGCGCCGGTCGTCCGTCGGGCGCTCGAGCACGCCAAGCGCCTGGGCCTGCGCGGGCACGCGGTCTCCAACGCGACGCACGTCCACCGCATGCCGGACTGCTTCGGGCCTGAGCCCGGGCAGGTCAGCGAGGTCCAGGTCTCGCTCGACGGCGACAAGGCCGCCCACGACTCCTCGCGCGTCACCGCCGCGGGCGGGCCCACCTTCGAGCGCATCCTGGACAACGTGCTGCTGCTGCTCGGGCGCGGCGTGACGGTGAAGCTCCGCGTCAACATGGCGCGCGAGCGCATCGCGACTTTGGGCGCGTTGATGGCGCGGCTCAAGGAGAAGGGGATCTCCGGGCATCCGAAGGCCTTCATCTACACGCATCCGGTCCACGAGTACATCGGCGGCGCGGACTTCCAGGAGTCCGTCTGCACGCGCGAGCTGTCCGACGAGGCCGAGAAGGTCGGCGGCCTCAGCCACCCGCTCAAGCGCAAGGCCGACGCTCTGGGATATCTGCTCAAGCAGCGCAAGGGCGCCGGGCTGATGCGGACCAGCTTCTGCATGCAGACCCAGCAGAACTGCCTGGTGGTCGATCCGTACGGTGACCTTTACGCGTGCTACGAGGAAGCGGGCCACCTCGACCTGCGCGTCGGGCGCCTGGCCGATGCGGGCGCGGAGTTCTTCCCGCGCCGGGACCAGTACCGGCGCCGCCACATCGCCAACATGGAGAAGTGCGTCGGCTGCTCCGTCGCTCTCGCCTGCGGGGGCGGCTGCGGCGCGCAGGCGCTTGAGAAGAACGGCGACGTGATGGTGCCGCATTGCCCCGGCGAGAAGGAGGACATCCTGGAGGGCGTGCGGCTGATGTACCTCGATAAGAGCTCCGGCGATGCCGCGTCGGCCGAGGCTTATCTGCAGGCGCCCGAGCTATGATCGAGTCCATCACCTACGAGAACCCCCTCAAGGACGCCCACCCGGTGCGGCGGGGGGATTCGTATCTGCTCGTGCCCGGCGACGGCTGCTTCAAGGCCAGCACGGAGCTGAGGCGCCTCGTCTCGGGGCTGCCGCGACGCGGCGCGACGGCCGATTTCCAGCGGGCCCTCTCGGAGCTGGACGCCCCGGACGCGTTCGCCGCGCTGGTCGCCAACGGGACGCTGACGCCGGCGAAGACTCGGCCGCTGCACCGCCGGGTCCTCTCGGCGCTGCTGCAGCCGCGGCTGACTTTGATCGGGCCTCTGTTCCAGGAGCGGGCGTTCCGAGGGCTCGGGCTAGAGGGCTCCGGTCCCCAGGCCTTCGCGCTCAACGGCGCGCTCGCCGTCTACGGCGCGACCCTCTCCGCCGCGGTCTGGTTCCTGGCGCCGCAACCGGCGGCCCTGCACGGCGGCACGGGTGCCGCCGCCGTGCTTCTCGCCTTCGTCGGGATGATCGTCCACGAGCTGGGGCATTCGGCCTCGACCTATGCGCTGGGGCTGGGGGCGCGGCCCATCGGGCTCTCGCTCTATCTGTATTGCCCGGTCCTCTACACCAACGTCTCCGGCATCCGCTCGCTCGACCTGCGCGGCCAGATCGCCGTCAGCCTGGGCGGTTTCGCCGCGCAGACCCTCTACATGCTCGGCCTGGCGGCGGCCTTCCTGGCGACCGGCTCGGACGCCTTCCTGCTGGCGCTGCAGGCTCTGGCCTGCCTGCTCGTCTTCAACCTCAACCCGTTGCTGCACACGGACGGCTACTGGTGCTATCACGACGCCTATCAACGCTTTCGGGCGCGGCCGTGGGCGAAGGGCCTCAACGCCCTCTACCTGGCGGCCTTCTCGGGCTATACCGTCTATCTGGTCTGGAGGGGCGGGTACTTTCTCTTGGCGGCGCTGCGCCAGTTCCTGGCCGAGGGGCGGTTGTCGGCGGGCGGGGGCGTGCGCCTCCTGTTCTGCGGATATCTGGGCGTCATGCTCGCGCAGGGTGTTTGGGGCAGGTTGGAGGAAATGTTCAAGATCAGTACGTAGGAGTATAGGCCTATCCGTGGATAGGCCCTGCGCTCCTGGATGAGGACGGAAAGCTTGCATATAATCATTAAGTTCGACCCGCAGCTTGCTGCGGACAGAGCTAAGAACTTACTCTTGTTACGAAGTGCTGCGCCGTGGTATTATCTGGACGCGGTGGGCAATCGGGAGGTCTGATGGATATCAAAAAGAAGGTCCTGATCGGATTCGTGGTTTCCATGGGACTCTACTCGGCGGCCAATGCCGTTCAGTATGTCAACAGCCTCTCCACCCAGGAGAAGGAAAGCTTGATGTCCACCATCAAGGACACCAAGGCCCCGATGTCCGTTTGTGGGGGCTCCGTCATCGGCGTCAAGTCGGTCGCATAAAAAGGCCTCCCGACCTGACCCGCGCATCCGTCCCGATTGACTCCAACGTAGAGCCCCTTCCGATGGGGCGTCTATTGGTGCTGATGCGAGGGATGCTCCTCGGATGATGAGCTGAATGGGAGCGCTTGAGCTGTGCATCGTGCCGGGCTTCGAATGCAATTTCGCTTGCTCTCATTGCGCGGTGAGCGAGGTGTCGGAGGGAGGCGTACGACTCTCAGGGGCTGAGGTCGGGCTCCTTCAGGAGACGGTGCGTAGTTATGCCCCGCACACGCTTGCGTTCACGGGAGGCGAGCCGACCCTCTACGTCGAGGACATCAACAGCCTCATCGCCGCCCATCCCGGCCGCGACCATCTGACGATCCGACTGACGACGAACGGGCACTTCGCGACCGATCGGGATTCAATCGTCCAGACCTTGGATTCGTTCGTCAAGCTCGACGAGATCCAACTATCCTACGACAGGTTCCACTCAGAATTCATACCCAGCCAGCAAGCCGGCCTTCTGTATCAGGTGTGCGTGGAGCGCGGCTTGAGGTTCAGCATCGTTATCTCGTTGACGTCGCCAGTCGACCTCGTCATCGCGAGGGAACTGCGCCAATTCGGCGACATGCCGATCAGCTTCCAGAAGGTGCTGGCCATCGGGCGCGCCAAGACGAACGGCCTCGCCTACCAATATCCTGCCTTCGATCCCGCCGTTCTTGAGGCGTCTTGTCCGAACAGGGGACAGGTTTTCTACATCTGCGGCCGCGGTTTCAGCATGTGCTGTTCCGCCCTTGTCTTCAATGGGGCATTCCCCGGAGTCATCCATCCCACCCTCGAAGAGCATCTGAAAAGCGACTTCTACAACCGAGTCAGTTCGAGCCGCTTCTCGGAGCTCATGGCCGGCGCGGGGGTGGGCCTCTCTTCCCTAGCCCCCCAACACTCGTCGCCATGCGCCCTTTGCGAGCATCTATTCTCGTCAAGAAGGAGCCCCGCCTATGTGCCGCTCAGCCAGCCTCATTAGGACGGACAAGGCTCTCGCCGTATTTGAACTCGAGCAGGTTTCCGATATCTCCGATGCATTCTTGGACGGCCTGGCCTGGCCGGAGGGTGCCACTCAGCTCGGTTTTCGGTTCAAACAGCCTATTGTCGACGGCCCGGCGGAGCTCAGTCGGAACGTCTCTCGGAAGTATATCGCCCGGATTGGATATATGGCCGAGAAGAATGGATTGGCCGCTCCCGCACCCGACGGCCCCTCGTCCATCGAGCTTCAGACCCCTGACGACCTGGATGCGCTCAAGGCCCTTGCCAAGAGGACGCTTCTCGACTATTTCTACGAGCCCTGGCGAGATTTCGTCAACCCTGATTTCCCTGGTGAGGTGGATGCGTTCATAGCGGGGGCGCTCTCCCTTGATGACTCCGCCTGGTTCGTGAACCGGGGCGCTCATGTCGGGCTGATCAATCTCATGCAGCTAAAGGATTGTCTTGGACGCCCAGTCGACCATGTCGCCTGGGTTTGGCTCGATGAACGGCTTCCTCTGAGCGAGAGGCTGGAAGCGCACAGGC
>MGUL01000125.1:15241-17362 GCA_001800005.1 Elusimicrobia bacterium RBG_16_66_12
GGAGCACGAGCAAGCCGATCCAGGCGTTCATTCACAATTTCAATGTCCGCTCCATCCGATTCTTCGCGAAAGTGGGGTTCCATCCCGCATGCGTGCATATTTCCAAACACATCTGATTCCCGTTGTAATAGCTGGCCATCTGCTGGCAGGCTGCACCGCGCGCAGTCCAAGCGACAGCACCTGGGAGGTGCTTCTTCCGGCGGTCCCGCCGCGTGTTTCTCCCGATCTCGCCGGCGTCAACACCGAGCTCTACATCCTCAAGCAGACACATGAGCCCCTGTTTCGCAAGGACGACGGGCAAAGCTTCCAGTCCCGAATCCTGACGAAATGGAGCCGGACGGTGGATTCGACCTCGTTCACATTCTGCCCGAACACTTCGCTCGTCTTCGACCCGCAGAGGGCCTTCAGCGCGAAGGTTCTTCGAGGCCATCTTGACGTCGTCACAAGGCGTTTCGACGCCACATATACTCTCGCTGAGGACGGCGGCTGCATCACGGTCGGCTTCCGGCAAGGCAGGAAGCATTATCTAGATTTCCTGAGTCTGTACGAAAATGCGCCGTCCATGAGGACGGATGTCCCGAATGTCGAGGTTGGCCTGGGCCCATTCCAGGTCCAGAGCCTGGCTCCGGAGAAGATCGTCCTTGTCAGGAAGAAGCGCGTCAGCGAGGGGTACAACGAGGTCGTCCTGCATTTCTACAGGGGCCCGGGCGACCCGAACCTCGGCAACAAGCGCATCGTCGATTTCAACCGGATCCCCACGGCGGATCTGCCCGCCTGGGTCGCAGCTGATTACCAGAGCTTCAGCAACACCCTCTTGAAGTCCTTCAACCTGATCATCAACCATCCCGACCGCTCGGTCCGGGCGGCCGTCTACGGTTGTATGGATGTCGACCGCCTGCGTAGGGCGTATTTCCCGTCTCAGGTGGAGTTCCACGATATAAAGAGCATACTTCCGGTCGGTGTTCCCGGCGCCTTGGCGGGCAAGCCGGCGCAGTCGTGTGCCATGCCGAAGCGGCCCCAGGGAGAGCGCCGACCGCTTGTTTTCGTCAACTGGAGGACCGATAACGACCG
Source organism: Elusimicrobia bacterium RBG_16_66_12 (assembly GCA_001800005.1). Taxonomy (GTDB): domain Bacteria; phylum Elusimicrobiota; class Elusimicrobia; order UBA1565; family UBA9628; genus GWA2-66-18. The sequence continues at coordinate 16,313 of MGUL01000125.1, forward strand.
GCAGCTGCAGGAATTCGTCGAGGATTTCACGCGAAGGACGGGCATCCCGGTCGAGATCAAGAAGATCACTCTGAGCGCTCTCGTCGATGTGGTGTTCAAGCGCCCTCACCCCTACCAACTCATGGTCATCGCGCTCGATGCGGTGCGCCCGGACCACAGTGCCTTCCTCGACTACATCATTAAGAAGGATGGGCTCATCGATTTCGATCTTCCCCAGGCCAAAGTCCTCTACGGCCGGATGGAGCGTGAGGACGACGCCGCAAAGCGGACGGCTCTCGTTTCTGGGATTACGAGCGATATCTCTCGGGAGGCCGCTGTCCTCCCGTTGTTCCAGGACGTCCGGCGCTTCTACTACCCGAAGGAAATCAGGAACTTCGTCATCGGGAAGGGTTTCCTGGAATATCCTGAGATCGGCGAACTGCGGCTATGAGACTGTTCCGGCTCATCCTGGCGTACAATTGGAAATACTACTCCCTGGCGATCCTGTTCTTCGCTGTCTTTTGGCACACATTCTCGACGATCAGCCTCTTCGCCCAGACCGAACAGAAGCTCGCCGAATCACTGCGCCAGAACGCACCTCCGTTCGAGGCCGCGTACCTGGCCAACGACGTATTCGAGGCAAAGCGCATTCTCTGGCTGATCCGGGGAGAGCATCTCAGCCAGCTCAAGTTTCAAGCTTCCGAGTCCGCCGAGCAAAAGATGATGTTCCAGGAGGTCATCGTCGGCGATATCCCTAGGACGACAAGGACTCAGATCAGGCGGTCCCTATCCTTGATATCCAACGGCGCAGCGATCGGTAGGCTTGATTACACCATCGACTGGCTCGAACTGAACCGATCCGTGTTTACCCAGAACATCGTCCTCTTCGTCACAGTCGTGATCTTCTTCCTCGGATTGCTGCTCCTGTCCAACGTCGGCGCCGTTCAGACGCTCTTTCGCATGGAACAGAGCATCTCCGAGCTCAACCAGCTCGTAGAGGGCGGCAGGTTCGACTTGATCCAGTCCAAGATTCAGGATCAGGTAAGTGCTCTCCCGGCGGGCGGCATCGGG
>MGUL01000125.1:17412-18400 GCA_001800005.1 Elusimicrobia bacterium RBG_16_66_12
GCCTCCCGTCTGGAGAACGAGCTGCGCCTATCGAATGCGGTGTCCGTCATCGCGGCGCAGGTCGCCCACGACATCCGCTCCCCGCTGGCCGCCTTGGATTCCGCTCTCCGAGACGTGTCCCAGCTGCCCGAGGATAGAAGGCTCGTCGTGCGCAGCGCCGTTGCCCGCATCCGCGACATCGCCAACAACCTGCTCGATAAGAACCGCCAGGCCGACGCCTCGGCGCAGGCTGGCGCGGGCGACATCGCGTCATCGGAGCCGGCGAGCATCCAGCTGCTCTCCAGCCTCCTGGACCCGCTCATCACCGAGAAGCGCATGCAGTTCCGCTCTCGGATCGGCGTCGAGATCGAGGGACGGATCGACGCCGCGTCCTGCGGGCTGTTCGGGAAGATCCAGCCGAACGAGTTCAAGCGGCTCGTGTCGAACCTGGTCAACAACGCGCTGGAAGCGCTGGAGGACACGGGCCGGGTCACGGTCCGTCTTTTCGAGAAGGATGAGCGTCTCCGGCTCGAGGTGCGGGACACAGGCAAGGGGATTTCACCCGAGACCCTGGCCAAGCTCGGCCAGCGGGGGCAGACTTTCGGCAAGCCCGGCGGTTCGGGCCTCGGGCTCTACCATGCCCGCACGACCGCCGAGTCCTGGGGGGGCTCTTTTGAGCTTCAGTCCGAGGTAGGCCGGGGGACGACCGCGGTCCTCAGCCTTCCAAAAGCCCGTCCGCCGGAGTGGTTCGTCTCCGTCCTTGAGTTCGACGCGCGGCGGCCGGTGGTCGTGCTTGACGACGACAGCAGCATCCACCAGATCTGGCAGGGGCGATTCGACTCCTCCTGCCCTGCCGGAGAGGCTCTTGAAATCATGCACTTCTCGACGCCCGCCGAGCTGCGCGATTGGGTGAAGGCCGACGCGGCGCGGGCGCGGGACGCCGTCTACCTGATGGACTACGAGCTGTTGGGCCACACGGACACCGGCCTGGCGTTGATCGCGGAGCTGG
>MGUL01000125.1:18429-31145 GCA_001800005.1 Elusimicrobia bacterium RBG_16_66_12
CGGTCGATCCTGGTCACGAGCCGTTTCGAGGAAAAGGCGATCCTCGAGGAATGCCTACGGCTCAAGGCCCGGATGATCCCCAAAGGCCTGGCCGGTTTCGTCCCCATCCGGGTCCGGCCGGCGACCGGTGCTGGCGCGCGGCTCGATGCGGTGCTCATCGACGACGATGCGCTGGTGCGGCTGAATTGGAGCACGGCGGCCAAGCGGGCGGGGAAGTCCCTCAACGCTTACGCGGACGCGGCCGCCTTCTTCGCCGATTTGGACGCGGGCACCATCCCCACGGATACATCCATCTACATCGATTCGAACCTCGCCGATGGGGTCAAGGGCGAAGACGTGGCTCGGGAGATCGACCGCCGGGGGTTCTCGGAGATCCGGCTGGCGACGGGGCATGACCCTGAGACGCTTCCCAGAATGCCGTGGATCAAGAAGATCGTCGGCAAAGAAGCTCCCTGGAGCTAGTTCTTTAGAAACGAGGGGGCTGGCGGCGGGCGCGGTAGGTGATGAACGCGCCGCAGGCCGCCCCCGCGAGGGCCATGCCCCGCATCAGGGCCAGCTGGCCTTGCGTCGTGTCCGACAGCATGGGCGCGGCGAAGATCGAGACGAAGGCCGCCAGCGCGCCGCAGCCCAGCACGCCGAGGGCGTAGCCGAACAGCGCTCCGGCCCGATCCCACACGCGCGAGCCCAGGAGCTTGCTGAGGAGGGGGATCTCCTCGAGCTTCTCAGTGACGGCGACGCAGGCGACTACGGCGCCGAACAGGACCGCCATGCCCAGGGCCGCGTAGACCGGGCCCTTCCACCAGGAGCGCTCGCCGATGCCGATGGCCAGCGCGACGCCCACGAAGGCGATCATGATGGGGATCTCGTAAAGCGTCCCGCGTTCGTCCCGGGCGATGTCGGAGAGTTCCATGGCTTAGAGGACCTTGTAGAGGGTGAGCGTCTTCTTCTTGCCGCGGGTGGTGCTGTTCTCGAGCTTCTCGAAGGAGGTCCGCTCCCGTTGAACAATAGTGAACCATGCCCATCTACCTTGTCAAGCACCCGAATCAACCCCAATCCTCGGATAAGCCGTAATGGCGGGCTTTGAAGTCGAGAAAATCGATTCGCGAATCGCGGCACGGCCGCGGGCCGAGCGATTCGGGGACGCGCACGGCGCGCGTAACGCCGATTTCTCGGGCTTGCGGCAACGGGGCCCGCGTGGATCGAGTTATCCACGTTGTCCACAGGCGCAACTGCTGGCGCCAACAGTTGAGGGCGGCTTACCCGGACGTCGTCAGCGCGGGACTGAGCACCGCCCAACGTGCGCGTTCGAAGACCTCGAAGTGCGCGAAGCTTCCAGACAGCTTCATGGCCACCTGGCCTGCGTGGCGAACCAGCTTGGCCGCTCGGCACAGCAACCGGAACCGCAGGTTCTTGATCTCAAATTTGCGCCAACTTTCCGGCAACGCGCAGTTCTTGAACGTCTGCACCAGGTTGTAAGCGATCAGGCAGACCTGAAGATACGCCGCGTTCGCCATCAACTGCCCGCAAGGCAGGCGATCCATGCCGAAACCGTCCTTGAATCGTTTCAGCGAGTAAGAAAGTCTCCTCGCCGCGCACGACCAACTGCCATTCCCCCTCGGGAATCTCGTCGATGGCCTCTCGCACCGCCGCGTCCATGTCCGCACTGATCGAGAACTCAATGTCGTGCTTGAGGCAATACGACATCACGCTCAGATTGTAGCCCGCGCTATCGGATCTCACGCGCAGCTTCGTGCCCTGCGGCAGCAGCCGGCGACATTGCCCCAGCAGGCTTCGCAGGTGCGATTGTGGGGAGCTGTTTCCGGGACGGAATACCCCGGAAAGAAAAACATCGGGCTCGTCAAGCCACGCCAGGAGCGGATTGTAGCCGTCAAAGCCCTTGTAGGTTTGCTGCGCCTCTTTCTTGTCCGCCTCGATCAGGCTTGAGTCGATGTCCAATGTCAGGCGCTTATGCCCTCCGCGCGCCAATAGCCGCCGGACCTGACGCGCGTTTACTCGCCCCAGACGGCTCAGCGCCATGTGCCCGAAGCGCCGCAGAAAATCTCCCTGGCTGTTGGGCGCGGGCAAGTCCTTCCACAACCAACCCTGCAGCCCGCCGTCCTCGCGCAACAGGCGCGTGTCCTCAAGCCCCTCGCCGCCTGCGATCAGCGTCAGCGCCAGGCTCAGCACATAGTCGGACGTGCGGTATCGCCCCAATCGTTCCCATAATCCGGGCAACTCGTCGAGATCTTTGACCAGCTTGCTCCGGTGCGCCAGTTCAGTCAGTAACGGCAATCCCGCAAACGACGTGAGGCGCTCGGTTGATTTTTCGACTTTCCAACCGTGCCCAAGTTGGGCTATCATCTTTTCACCTCGCGGGTGAAAAGTTAGCGCTTTTCACCGTTGCCCCTCAGGGCGATGCTCTCCTCGGAGACGCGGGGTATTCTATTTTTTGGGCGACAGGTCTGTCTGCCTTGTCCGAGGATCCGGCACCCGCCATCCCATCGAGACGCGCGAGGGGCCCCCGGTTCCATACCGTCCGATTGTTGATATCATAGGGGCATGCCCACCCAAACCCCCGCCCTCAAGAACGAAGTCCTCGTCCTGAAGCAGTACATCGCCGGCAAATGGATCGACGGCTCCACCACCAAGGAGATCGTCTCCACCAACCCCGCCGACGACCGCCAGGTCATCGCCCGCCTGAGGGGCGCCGACAAGAGCGACGCCCTGCGCGCCCTCGACGCGGCGCAGAAAGCCTTCCCGGCCTGGCGCGACACGCCCGCGCCCGTGCGCGGCCGCATCCTCGCCAAGGCCGCCATGATCGCGCGCGCCCGCAAGGAAGAGCTGGCCCGCTTGATGACCCGCGAGGAGGGGAAGATATACCCCGAGGCCCTCGGCGAGATCGACAAAGGCCTGACGCTGATGGACTGGTTCGCCGGCGAGGGGATGCGCCTGATGGGCGTCACCGCTCCCTCCGAGCTGCCTCGCAATATCCTCTACACCCTGCGCCAGCCGCTGGGGGTCGTCTCCATCATCACACCCTGGAACTTCCCCTGGGCCATCCCGGTCTGGAAGATCTCCCCGGCCCTCGTCGCCGGCAATTGCGTCGTCTTCAAGCCCGCCTCGCTCGTGCCCGCGATGGCCGTCGAGATCGTCAGGATCTTCGAGGAGGCGGGGCTTCCCGCCGGCGTCTTGAACCTCATCCTCGGATCCGGCTCGGCCGTGGGCGACGTCCTCGTCGAGGACGCGCGCGTCAAGGCGGTCTCGTTCACCGGATCCAACGAGATCGGCAAGCGCGTGCACACCATCGCCGGCGCCCGCGGCATCAAGGTCACCTGCGAGATGGGGGGCAAGAACCCCGCCGTCGTGATGGCCGACGCCGACTTGAACCTCGCGCTGGCCGGCGTGATGAAGGGCGCCTTCGGCTCGACCGGCCAGCGCTGCACCGCCACCTCGCGCCTGATCCTCGACGAGAAGATCGCCGACCGCTTCCTGAAGCTGCTGCTGGCCGAGGTCAAGAAGATCAGGCTCGGCGACGGCCTGGAGAAGGGTGTCGGCTTGGGGCCGGCCGTCGACGAGTCCCAACTCAAGACCGACCTGGACTACATCGAGATCGCAAAGAAAGAAGGCGCCAAGCTCCTCTGCGGCGGCAAGCGCCCGGCGGACAAGAACCTCGCTCACGGCTATTTCGTGGAGCCGACGGTCTTCGACGGCGTGACGCCGAAGATGCGCCTGTGGCGCGAGGAGGTCTTCGGCCCCGTCCTGGCAGTCACGCGCGCGAAGAGCTTCGATGAGGCGCTCGAGCTTGCCAACGACTGCGAGTTCGGCCTCACCTGCGCGATCTACACCCAGGACCTGACGCAGGCCCTGCGCTTCTCGGAGGCCGCCGAGGTCGGGATGGTCCACGTGAACAGCCCCACCATCGGCGGGGAGGCCCAGGTCCCCTTCGGCGGGGTCAAAGGCTCCGGCGTCGGCGAGCGGGAGATGTCGAAGGAAGGGCTCCACTTCTTCACCGAGCTCAAGACCGTCTTCCTCGACTACACGGGCGCCGCTCGCTCGTCGAACATATATTGAGGGGCTCCGTGTCCCCGTTCGCAGCTGTCGTCACGGGCGGTTCAGCCGGCTTCTTCGGGGCGGCGCTGGCGCACCTGCTGACGACGCTCGCCGACCGCCTCGGGGCTGAGGGCTGGCTGCGCGGGCCGTACGGGCCGCAATTCTTCCCGATTGCCCTCTACACGGCCGTCTTTTACGCCGCCATCGGAGCCGCGGCCGGGCGGCGGACCGGCGCGGCTCTGGCGGGGTTGCTGGGGCCGATGCTCGGCATCGCGGGACTCCTGGCCGGACTCACGCGCTACTCCGGCTGGGGGATGCCCCGCGGCCTGCCCGGCACGCCCCAATGGCAGTTGGCGGTCACCGTGGTCTACGGCGTCTCCGTCTGGGGCACGATCTCGGTCCTGGGCATATTGGCCGGACGCACCGCGCGCTGGCGGGGGGCCCTGGCGGCCGTCATCGGCTCCCTATGCGCCTACGGCTCCCTGGCCCTCATCCTGGCGGCGGTCCCGTCCTACGGGAAGAATCCCTGGAACCCCGTCTCCTTCATCCCGTCGCCCGTAAACCTGCTCGACGGCCTGCTATCCGGCGTCGGGCTCTGCCTGGCATTGTCGCTCGACGAACGAATCGACCGGAGGCCGTCATGAAGACCGATATCGCAGCCCAGCGCGCCAAGCACCTTCTGCCCCTGCCCGGCCCCATGTACGCCCGCCCCATCCAGATCGTCGAGGGGCGCATGCAGTTCCTCTACGACGAGAACGGCAAGGAATATCTCGACGCCTTCGCCGGCGTGGCCACGGTCTCCATCGGGCACTCGCATCCCGGCTTCGTGAAGGCCCTGAAGGGTCAGATCGACGTCCTCCAGCACACCCCGCCGCTCTACCTGCACCCCAGCGTGGGGGCGTTCGCCGAACGCCTGGCGAAGAAGGCGCGGAGCGTCAACCCCGACATGGAGGTCTGCTTCTTCACCAACTCCGGCTCCGAAGCCAACGAGATGGCCGCGATGCTCGCCAAGGCCCACACCGGCCGACATGAGTTCGTCGCCGTCCAGCGCTCCTACCATGGCCGCACGCTGATGACCATAGCGCTCACCGGCCAGGGCCCCTGGCGCAACAACCAGCCCTATCCCGTCGGCGTGTCCTTTGCGCCCACCGACTACGCGTACCGATTCGACGGCACGCCCGCAGCCAGCACGAAGGCCGCGCTGAAGGGGCTGGCCGAAACGCTCAAGACCTCCACCTCGGGCAAGATCGCGGGCTTCTTCGCCGAGACCATCCTGGGCGTGGGGGGGGCGATCACGCCGGGACCGGAATATTTCCAAGAGGCCGTCGAGCTGGTTCATCGGCACGGAGGATTGTTCGTCTGCGATGAAGTCCAAGCGGGCGTGGGCCGGACCGGCAAGCACTACTTCGGCATCCAGCATTGGGGGGCCAAGCCCGACATCATCGTGATGGCCAAGGGGCTGGGCAACGGTTATCCGATCGGCGCGGTGATCACGACCGCCGCCGTCGCGGCCTCGGTCAAGGGCCTGCTGCACTACAACACCTTCGGGGGCGGCGCGATGGCCATGGCCGCGGCCGGCGCGGTGATGGACGCCGTCGAAGGAGAAAAACTGGCCGACAACGCCGCGCGCGTCGGCGGCAAGCTCAAGGCCGGCCTGGAGACCCTCGCAGGAAAGTCCGATTGCATCGGCGAGGTCCGAGGCATGGGGCTCATGCTCGGCGTCGAACTCGTCAAGAGCAAGAAGACCAAGGAGCCCGCGCCCGAGCTGACGCTGGCCGCCGTCGAGAAGATGAAGGACCTGGGCGTGCTGGTGGGCAAGGGGGGACTGGAGGGCTCCACCATACGCATCAAGCCGCCGCTCTGCTTCACCGAGGCCGACGCCCGGCGCACCTGCGAGGCGCTGGCTCAGGCCATTTGATAGACTTGCGCATGGCCATATCAGCGAAAAGCCGCAAAGCGATCGAGCTCGCAGAGAAGTACGGCGCGCACAACTACCACCCCCTGCCGGTGGTGATCACCCGCGCGAAGGGCGTCTTCGTCTGGGATGTCGACGGCAAGCGCTACTTCGACTTCCTCTCCGCCTACTCCGCGCTGAACCAGGGCCACAACCACCCCAAGATCGTCGCCGCGGCCAAAGCCCAGCTGGGCAGGCTGGCGCTGACCTCGCGCGCCTTCCACAACGAGCGCATGGGCCCCTTCCTGAAGCTCCTGTGCCAGGCGGCGGGCAAAGACCGCGCGCTGCTGATGAACTCGGGGGCCGAAGCCGTCGAGACCGCCATCAAGGCCATGCGCCTGTGGGGCTACCGCCGCAAGGGCGTCGACGCCGACCAGGCCGAGATCATCGTCTGCGACCACAACTTCCACGGCCGCACGACGACCATCGTCGGCTTCTCCTCGGACCCGGACTCCTCGGCCGACTTCGGCCCGGCGACGCCGGGCTTCGTGCGCATCCCGTTCGGCGACGCCGACGCGCTCAAGAGCGCCATCGGCAGGAACACGGTCGGCTTCCTGTTCGAGCCCATCCAGGGCGAGGCGGGGGTCATCATCCCGCCCAAGGGCTACTTGAAGGCCGTGCGGCGCTACTGTTCGATGTACAACGTGCTGATGTGCGCCGACGAGATCCAGACGGGGCTGGGCCGCACCGGTTCCATGTTCGCCTGCGAGGCGGACGGGGTCGCTCCCGACCTCTACGTGCTGGGCAAGGCCCTCTCGGGCGGCCTCTATCCGGTCTCGGCTCTGGTCGGAAACGACGAGGTCCTCTCGCTCTTCACGCCCGGCACGCACGGCTCCACCTTCGGCGGCAACCCGCTGGCCTGCGCGATCGGCGAGGCCGCGTTGACGGTGCTCCAGCAGGAGCGCCTGGCGCAGCGCTCGTCCAAGATGGGGGCGCACCTCCTGGCCAAGCTCAAGACGCTGAAGCATCCCAAGCTCAAGGAAGTCCGCGGGCGGGGCCTGCTGCTGGCCCTGGAGTTCATGATCCCGGTGCGGCCGCTCGTCGAGGATCTGATGCGCCGCGGCCTGCTGGCCAAGGACACTCATGAGTTCACGATCCGGCTGGCGCCGCCCCTGGTCATCACCGAGGCCCAGGCCGATGCCGCCTTCCGGATCCTGCGCGACGCGCTGTCCGCCTTCCCGGAATGAACGGCGAGAGCCTGCTCGAAGTCGGGCCGCTGACCAAGTCCTTCGGCTCGACGGCCGTCCTGAAGGGCGTGCACCTCTTCGTGCGCAAAGGGGAGTTCATGACCTTCCTGGGCCCCTCGGGCTGCGGGAAGACGACGACCCTGCGCATCATCGCGGGCTTCGAGTCTCCCGATTCGGGACGCGTGCGCCTCAGCGGCATCGACGTGACCGACCAGCCGCCCTACGAGCGCGACGTGCACACGGTCTTCCAGCACTACGCGCTGTTCCCGCACCTGGACGTGGCGGGGAACATCGCCTTCGGCCTGCGCCTGCAGAAGGTGCACGAGGCCGAGATCGCGCGGCGCACGGCCGAGGCGCTGGCCCTGGTGAAGCTCTTGGGCTTCGAGAAGCGGCGCACGACCTCCCTGTCCGGCGGGCAAATGCAGCGGGTCGCGCTGGCACGGGCCATCGTCGGGCGCCCGGCGCTGCTACTGCTCGACGAGCCGCTGGGCGCGCTCGACCTCAAGCTGCGCAAGGAGATGCAGCTCGAACTCAAGAACCTTCAGAAGCGCCTGGGCATCGCCTTCGTCTACGTGACGCACGATCAGGAAGAGGCGCTGACGATGTCGGACAGGATCGCGGTCTTCAACCATGGGCGCGTGGAGCAGGTGGGCACGCCGGGGGAGATCTACGAATCCCCGAAGACGAGCTTCGTGGCGGACTTCATCGGCGGCGCGAACATCTTCTCCGCCCGCGTGCTGCCGGGACCCTCGGGACGGGCGCGGCTCCTGCTCGAAGACGAGTTCGAGCTGGACGTGCCGCTGGACCCCGGCGAGACCCTGCCGGACGCCGGCAAGCGGGTGCGGGTGGCAATCCGCCCGGAGCGGGTGAAGGTCTTCTACAAAGACGAGCTTCCTTTCGGCTCGCTGCGCTTCGACGCGACGCTCAAGGACTCGGTGTTCCTGGGAGACGCGTGCCAGATATACCTGCAGCTCTTCAAGAAGGCGCCGGAGCGGATGATGGTGGCCAGCGCCGGCGGCGACCGCTATGCGGCCCACGACGACCTGAACGTGCCGGTGATCGCGGCGGTCCAGCCCGAGGACGTCTACATCCTCGAGCCCGACGAGAATGCCTGAAGTCTCGCGCCGCGACTTCCTGAAGGCGGCATTCCTGCTGCCGGCGATGCCCTCGCTCCTGGGGGCCTGCCGGCGCTCCGATTCCCGGCGGGTCGTGAACTTCTACAACTGGTCGAACTACATCGGGAAGGACACGCTGCCCGATTTCACGAAGCGGACGGGAGTCGAGGTCCGCTACGACCTCTTCGCCGACGAGGACGAGATGTTCGCGAAGATCCGAGCCGGGGCTCGGGGCTACGACTTGATCGTGATCGGGGATTTCCTGATCCCGCGGTTCAAGGCGCTCAACCTCATAGACCCGGTGCCGGCGGACACTCTGAAGAACCAGGGGAACCTGGCGCCGCGGTTCCGGCGGGCGGCCTACGACCCGGATGAGACGGCGGTCCCATATCTTTGGGGCACCACGGGCATCGCCTACAACAAGAAGAGGCTGACGAAGCCGCCGACCTCCTGGTGGGACCTGTGGGATCCGAGGTACAAGGACCGCATCTCGATGCTGGACAACGTTCGGGACTGCGTAGGGGTGGCGCTGCAGCTTCTGGACATCCCGCAGACGACGCGCGACCCCGAGGATTTCCGCAAGGCGCGGGAGCTGCTGATCAAGCAGAAGCCGCTGGTCAAGCAGTACTCGAGTTCCTCGTACCTCAACAGCCTGGTGGCCGGAGAGATCGACCTGGCGATGACCTGGTCTGGAGACCTCTTCCAGGCGGCGCGCGACAACCCGGACCTCGACTACTGCCTTCCCAGGGAAGGGACCTATATGTGGGTCGACTGTCTGGCGCTGATGCGGGGCTCGAGGCACCGCGAGGACGCTCTGAGGCTGATCGACTATCTGCTGGAGCCGGAGGTGGCCGCGAACATCGCCAACGCGGTGCGCTACGCCACGCCCAATGAGAAAGCCACGCCTCTCGTCGACAAGGCCCTGCGCAAGGATCCTCGCGTGTATCCGACGCCGCAGGTCCTGTCCAAGCTGAAGCTCCACGACGTGCTGGACCCCGAGCAGTCCGAGCTGTGGAACCAGACCTGGGCGGACGTGAAGGTCGCCTGATGGGCAAGGCCCTCTCCTGGCTCCTCGGCGGCCGCCGCCCCCTGGCCAGCCACCTCCTGCTCGCCCCGGCGGCGGGCTGGCTCATCGTCTTCCTACTGGTCCCCGCGGCGGGGTTGGCGCTGCTGTCGCTGGCCAAGAACGGGGCCTACGGCCAGGTCATCTGGACCTTCGGCCTGCACAACTACCGCCGCGCCTTCGATGCGAAGTACCTGCCCGTCCTCCTGCGGACTTTCGCCTTCGCCGGGGGGACCACCGCCCTGTGCCTGCTCCTCGGATACCCGCTGGCCTATTACCTCAGCTTCCGCGCCGGCCGCTGGCGCAACGCGCTGCTCATCGGCCTGATGGTCCCCTTCTGGACCTCGGCGCTGGTCGCCTTCTATTCCTGGATGATCATCCTGGGCAAGGAGGGGCTGCTCAACGCCGCCCTGCTGCGCTTCGGCTTCATCAGCGCCCCCATCGGCATCCTCTATACGCCCTTCTCGGTCCTCCTCGGCCTGGTGTACTTCTATCTGCCCTTCACCGTCCTGCCGCTCTACGCTTCCCTGGAAAAAGTCCCCAGATCCGTCGTCGAGGCCGCCTACGACCTAGGCGCCGGCCGCTGGACCGCCTTTCTGAAAGTCACGCTGCCTCTTTCCTTGCCGGGGGTCATGGCCGGCGGCCTTCTGACCTTCGTCCCCTGCCTGGGCGATTTCCTCACGGCCGAGCTGTTGGGCGGACCGCGCTTCTACCTGCTGGGAAATCTGATCTCGAATCAGTTCCTGATGGCCCAGGACTGGCCCTTCGGCGCCGCGCTGACCTGCCTGCTCCTCATCGGCCTCATCGGCGGCCTGTGGGTCTACCGCCGCTGGGAGGCGGAGGACGCATGAAGCGCTCTCGCGGCATGGGCCTGTACTGCGCGGGCCTCTACGCCTTCCTCTACCTGCCCCTCGGCGTCATGACCGCGTTCTCCTTCAACGACGCCCACCGGAACGTCGTCTGGCGCGGCTTCACCTTCAAGTGGTACCGCGTCCTCTTCGCCGACGCCGAACTCATGCGCTCCATGCTCACTTCCTTGGAACTGGCCGCGGCCGCGGCCGCCATCGCCGCCGTCCTGGGCCTGCTCGCCTCATACGCGCTGACGCGCCACAAGGCCTTCGCGGGGCGCCGGGCCTACAGCGCCCTCCTGGACGCGCCCCTGATGATGCCGGAGGTCGCGCTGGGAGTGGGCCTGCTGAGCTTCCTGGTCCGCGCCGGCTACGAGCTGGATTTCGGAGCCCTGGCCTGCGCTCATGCCCTGATCTGCCTGCCCTACACCGTCGGCTCGGTCCGTGCGCGCCTGAAGTCCATGGGCGAGGAGCATCTGGAGGAGGCCGCGATGGACCTGGGCGCGACCGAGTGGACCGCCTTCGTCAAGGTGACCCTGCCTCTGGCCATGCCCGCCGTCGTCTCAGGCTGCCTGCTGGCCTTCACCGTCAGCTTCGAGGACTTCGTCACCTCGTTCTTCCTCGCCGGCATCGGCATCGTCACCATGCCCATCAAGGTCTACTCGATGATGAAGTTCGGCGTGACGCCGGAGATCAACGCCCTGTCCGTGCTTCTGCTCGCGGCGACCGCGCTGCTGCTGGCCCTGAACGCCGTGTTCGCGTCCGGCCCTGACGAAGCCTCTCGCGCTTAGGAGCGTGTCAGGGCGGCCACGTCCAGCCGGATGCGCGCCTTGAGCGCCGCCAGCGAGGGGAACTTTTGCTCTCCGCGAATGCGGGACAGGAAAGTCACGTCCAAGGTCCGCCCGTAGAGGTCTCCCCGGAAGCCCGGGATGTGGACCTCGACGACGAGGCGCCTGCCGCCCAGCGTGGGCCGCACGCCCACATTGCAGACCGCCAGTCTCTCTCCCAGCGCGGCGCCGCGAACGCGCACTCGCCAGACGCCGCGAGGAGGCTTGCCGGAGCCGAGCTTCAAGTTCGCGGTGGGAAATCCCAGCTTGCGCCCCAAACGCTCGCCGCGGACCACGCGGCCGCGGACGGCCTTCATCCGGCCGACGCCGCCTTCAGCGCCCGGTCCAGCGCGGGGAGGGATTCCAACAGGATCTTGCCCAGGGCCTCCGGACTCAGCGCCCGGGCCGAGTCGAGGGGGAGCGCGTCGGCCAAGTCGAAGGGGCCCACCTTCTCTCGCCGCAGGGTCGAGACCGTGCCGCCGCAGCCTATCTTGTCGCCCAGCACTTCGGCCAAGGATCGCACATAGGTCCCGCTCGAACACTCCAGGCGGTGGGCGAGTTCGGGGGCCTGCCAGGAGAGGGCCTTCCAGGAGCGGACCGTGGAAGTGCGCGGCTTGACCGGGATGGCCACGCCCGCGCGGGCGTATTCGTAGAGCGCCTTGCCCTTGTGCTTGACCGCCGAGTAGGCCGGGGCCGCGGTCTCGATCGTCCCTTCCAAGACATGGAGCTCCTTGGCCAGGTCCTCGAGGCGCAGGGAAGGGACCGGTTGCTCCGCCAAGGTCTTCCCCGTGATGTCGCCCGTGTCCGTCTTCACGCCCAGTCGGATGGTGCCGGAATAGGTCTTGTCGAAGCCCTGCAGGCGCGCCTGCAAGCGGGTGCAGGCGCCCACCAGCACGACGAGAAGTCCCGTGGCCAACGGGTCCAGCGTGCCGGTATGGCCGACCTTCGTGCCGCGAGGGAACTGTCGGCGAAGGACCGCCACCACGTCGTGAGAGGTCCAGCCGCCGGGCTTATCGACGAGCAGCATGCCCGCCGGAACGCTCATCAGCGGCCCCGCTCCTTGTCGAGCTTGTTGAGGAGCTCGTCGATGCGGGAAGCCTTGCGCGGCGTCTCGTCGTACTTGAAGACGAGCGTCGGGACCAACTTCACCGTCACCTCTTTCTTGAGGAGCGCGCGCAGGTACGGCGCGGCACGCTCCAGGGCCTTGCCCGCGGCCTCGCGCTCCGCGTCGGAGCCCAGGATGGAGTAATAGACCGTGGCCGTCTTGCGGTCGACGGAGAGCGCCAGGTCGGTCACGGTCAGGAAGCCCGTCAGGCCCGGGTCCTTGACCTCGCGCAGCAGCTTGCTGACGAGTTCCCTGTAGAGTTCCTTGAGGCGGTCATTGCGCGAGAACATGTCGGCCCCCGCCCCTCAGCGCGGCGACTGGCTCAGGCGCCGCGTGCGCGACTCCTTGACGAAAAACTCGAGCAGGTCGCCGGCCTTGAAGTCGGTGAAGCCGTCGATGCCGATGCCGCACTCCTGGCCCTTCTCGACTTCCTTCACGTCATCCTTGAAATGCTTAAGGGTGTTGACCTTCCCCGCGTGGACCATCGCGCCGTTGCGCATCACGCGGATGTGGCCGCCGCGCGCGACCTTGCCGTCGCGGATGGCCGTGCCGGCGACGACCCCGGAG
>MGUL01000125.1:31185-32714 GCA_001800005.1 Elusimicrobia bacterium RBG_16_66_12
GACGACGTCGACGATCTCGGGCGCCAGCAGGCCCTCGAGGGCCGCCTTCACGTCCTCGATCAGGTCGTAGATGATCTCGTACTTGCGGATCTCGACGCCCTCGTGCGCGGCGACTTCCTCGGCACGGGGCTCGGCGTCCGCGTGGAACATCAGCACGACCGCGTCTGAGGCCGAGGCCAGCAGGATGTCCGACTCCGTCGCGTTGCCGATCGCGCCATGGATGATGCGCACGCGGCACTCGGTGGTGGTGAGGTTCTCGAGAGAGTCGCGCAGGGCCTGGAGGGAGCCCTGCATGTCGGCCTTCAGCACAATGTGCAGGTCCTTGGCCTTGGAGACGCCCGTGTTCAGCGCGGAGCGCAGGCCGACCAGCGTCATATGTTTCTGGTGGGCCATCGTCTGCTCGCGATGGATCAGGCGGCGCTTCTCGGCGATGTCGCGGGCCGCCTTCTCGTTCTCAACGACCGTGAAGGCGTCGCCGGCCTGCGGGCTGCCGGTCAGGCCCAGGATTTCGACGGGGGTGCAGGGAGGCGCGCTCTCGATGCGGGCGCCCTTGTCGTCGACGAGGGCCTTGATCTTTCCGTGGGCCAGGCCCGCGACGAAGGAGTCGCCGCTCTTCAGCGTGCCGGCCTGGACGAGGACGGTGGCCAAAGCGCCCCGCTTCGGGTCCATCTTGGCTTCCAGCACGGTGCCGTAGGCCAGCCGGCCGGGGTTGGCCTTCAGCTCCAGGATCTCGGCTTGAAGCAGAAGGCTTTCCAGCAGCTTGTCAAGGTTGAGCTGCTTCTTGGCGGAGACGTCGACGAAGATGTTCTTGCCGCCCCACTCCTCGGGCTGAAGTCCGTGCAGCGCGAGGTCCTGGCGGATCTTTTGCGGGTTGGCGCCGGGCAGGTCGATCTTGTTGACCGCGACGACGATGGGCACGCCGGCGGCCTTCGCGTGGTCGATGGCCTCGACGGTCTGGGGCATCACGCCGTCGGTGGCGGAGACGACGAGCACGACGATGTCGGTCACCTTGGCGCCGCGTGCGCGCATCGCGGTGAAGGCCTCATGGCCGGGAGTGTCGAGGAAGACGACCTCGCCCTTGCCGATCTTCACCTTGTAGGCGCCGATATGCTGGGTGATGCCGCCGGCCTCGCCCATGGCGACGCTGGTCTTGCGGATCGCGTCGAGGAGGCTGGTCTTGCCGTGGTCGACGTGGCCCATGATGGTGACCACGGGGGGGCGCGGCTTCAGGGTCGCGGGGTCTTCTTTCTCCGCCTTGGTGACGGCCAACTCCTCTTCTTTGTACATCGCGACGACTTCCAGCTCGTAGCCGAAGTCGGAGGCGACGACCTGGGCAGCCTCGGTCTCGAGGCGCTGGTTGATAGTGGCGAAGATGCCCAGCGACATCAGCTTCTTGATGACGTCGTTGGTCTTGACCTCCATCTTCTCGGAGAGCTCGCGGACCGTGATCATCGAGGAGACCTGGATCTTCTTGAGCGCGGGCTTGGCGCCGGGCTCGGCGCGGGGCGCCGCGAGCTGGCTCGGCTGGG
>MGUL01000125.1:32752-33079 GCA_001800005.1 Elusimicrobia bacterium RBG_16_66_12
CTGAGGGCCGGGACCGCGATAGCCCGGCTGTCCGGGACGGGGCGCTGGGCGCGGGGGCAGAGAGGCAGGCGGACGGGTCGTAATGGCGCCGGGACGAAGGATGACCTGCTTCTGCGAACCGGACGGAGCGCCTGGCGCCGACGGCTTGACCGCGGGCATGCCGGGCAGAGAGGGCTTGGGAACGGCGGGGGCGGCGGGCGCCGCAGAGGCGGCCGAAGGCGCCGCCGGCATGCCGGGGACGACGGGTTTGGCGACGGGCGCGCTGGGAATGCCTGGAACGACCGGCTTGACGAGAGGAACCGGGACGGCGGCGCTGGGCGCCGCGGC
>MGUL01000126.1:0-642 GCA_001800005.1 Elusimicrobia bacterium RBG_16_66_12
GGGGTGGTGCCGCGCCACGAGGTCGAAGGCGCCGGCAGCGCTGGGGCATTCACCGACCACCTCCATCTCCTGGGTCGTGAGCAGGAGCCGGAGGCCTTCGCGCACGAGATGGTGGTCCTCGATGAGGACCACCCGGATGGGGCGGGCAGGACGTGGTGCGTCCGCGGGCGGCGTCAGGACGGTCGGCTCATCGCCCGGTGTGGATGTGGTGAGGTCCCGGGTCGACTCGGGCCCGGTCCCGGGATGGCTGACTGGGATCATGGTGATACCCCGTCCGGGACCACAGGGTGGGCAGGCGATGGCGCCGGTGGCGCCCCCCGCCGGAGCAGGGGGACCATCACCGCGACCCTCGCGCCCTTGGGGCGTACGGACGCGATCTCCAGTCCGGCGCGCAGGACGAGCGCACGCTCGCGCATCCCGGCGAACCCCAGCCCACGCTCCTCCGATGTCTTCGCGTCGAAGCCGATCCCGTCATCGATGACAGCAACGGACAACATGGTGCCATCCGACGTGAATTCGATCCGGATGTGCGTGGCCTTGGCGTGGCGCACGGCATTGTTCAGGGCCTCCTGGATGATGCGGTAGACGTTCATCTCGCCCTCGGGATCGAGCAGGCCGGGGACCGCCAGGTCCGGATCGGCG
>MGUL01000126.1:675-4775 GCA_001800005.1 Elusimicrobia bacterium RBG_16_66_12
AGCCGGTTCGCAGCGGCAACCAGACCCGTCTCGACGAATCGATCGGGTCGCAGCTGGTAGGCGACGTCCCGCGTCTCGTCCAGGGCGATGGCAGCAAGTTCCTGCGCTCGCTGGATCGCGGACCGAGCCATCTCCGAGGGCGCGCGTTCCCCGGCCCACAAGAGCGTCTCCGCCGCATCGAGCGTCAACACGACCGCCGTGAGTGTCTGCCCGACGCCGTCATGCAGGTCGCGTCCAAGGCGCTTGCGCTCGTCTTCCTGGGCGGTCAAGAGCCGGTCGCTGGCCCGGCGGTAGAGCTCCGCGTAATGGCGACTGGTTGTGGCGACACGGTCAGCCATGACTGCGACGATCGCCGCGATGACGACCATCAGCGGCCATTCGGCCAGGTCCAGGGCGAGGTGGTCAGGACCGCCCGGACCGGCGAACGCGCCGAGGTTGAAGTAGGCCAGCAACAGGAACATCCCGATCGCAAGTCGAACGACGGTAACGCGCAGTCCGAAGAGGAAGGCCTCGATCGTCAGGATCACCCAGATCAGGTGGAACAGGACGTCGGGATCCCACACCTGGCCGAACGTGGCGACGGCGGTCACGACGAAGGCGACGTCCAACAGCATCAGCAGCAGCCGCCGTGGTTGACGGTCCAGTCGGCCGCGCACCATCTGTACCTTCGACGTGGCCAAATGGTCGGTGCGAATGGTCATTTCCGAGTGTCCCGAATGGTCGGGCCAACGTATATATCCGCTGGCCGGGGGGCTGCCATGCTCCGGACCCACGCAGACTACACCGCTCCGCAATGCGTGTCACCGATACGGCCGAAGGTCCGGGTCGCGCGTCCCGATGCCCTCGTGCTCTCGTCTTCCCCCGGACGAGGGCACGACGGGCTTGTCGCCGATGGTGATCCTGGGTTCGGAAGCCAACCGAACGCTCAGGGAGGTTCGCGGCGATGGCCATCGCATCCTCGGGACGGCCGCGGGAGATGGATGGGCCATCGCCCGCGGCGTTGAGTCCCCTGGTTGGACTGGAGGCATTGGATCCGTCGGGCAAGGTCGCCGGTGGTGATGGCGAACCTATCTCGGCGATCGCCGACGGGCTGGACGCTGACGGCGTCATCAGGGATCTCGTGGCGGCGCACGAACTCGAACGACGTCGGATCGCCCGCAACCTGCACGACGTCGTCGGCCAGGCGTTGACTGCGGTCAAGCTCAGCCTCGAGCACCTCCGCCGGGACCCTGGGACAAGGAGGACCGACGCGGAGCTTCGCCGGAGCATCGCGATCGTCGACCAGGCCATGCGCGACCTCCGCGACATCGCGTTCGACCTGCGCCCTGCGATCCTCGACGACCTGGGGCTCGTCACTGCCGCCCGCTGGTTCGTGTCGCGTCAAGCGCGGATCGTCGGATACCGATCCAGCTTCCGGGCGGACCACCTGACGCGCGGGATCGGCGTGGAGGTCGAGGCGGTGTGTTTCCGGACATTGCAGGAAGCATTGACCAACGTCGCGCGCCACGCCCGAGCGTCGCGCGTCCAGGTCGAGCTCCGCCAGACACAGGACGAGCTCATCCTGGTGGTCGAGGACGACGGGGTCGGGTTCGATCCGCGGCGCGCACGGCACCAGCTGGGCCGTCACCCGACACTCGGGCTCATCGGAGCGTCCGAGCGTATCGCCCTCGTCGGTGGATCGCTCGCTGTCGACTCGCGACCCGGTGAAGGCACCCGCATTCGGGCTCACTTCCCGCGCCGCGGGCCCCCCGTCGATTTCGAGGCTCGACGATGATGGTCTCGACCATCCGCGTCGTCCTTGCCGAGGACCATGCCCTGGTCCGCGCCGGGTTGATACGGCTGCTCGAGGATCTCCCGGGGATCGACGTCGTCGGCATCGCCGGGGACGGCCGAGAGGCGCTCCGCCTCATCGACGAGTCACGCCCGGATGTCGTGCTGATGGACATCACGATGCCGGGTCTCAACGGACTCGGAGCCCTGGCCCGCGTGACCGCCGAATACCCGGACGTGCGCGTGATCATCCTGTCGATGCACGACAACGAAGAGTACGTCGGTGAGGCGCTCAAGGCGGGTGCTGCCGGCTACCTCCTCAAGGACTCCGATCTTGCCGAACTGGAGCTCGCGATCCGGTCGGCGATGCGTGGTGGGTCGTACTTGACGCCGGCGGTCTCGCGACACGTCATCCGCGACTTTACCCATCGATCGCTGCCTGAGGCGGGGTTATTCGAGCGACTGACACCTCGTCAGACCGAGATCGTGCAACTCATCGCCGAAGGTCATCGGAACTTCGAGATCGCGGCGATCCTTGGCACGTCCATCAAGACGGTGGAGACGCACCGGACCCAGCTGATGGCCCGACTCGACGTCCACGATGTCACCGGGCTCGTCCGGTACGCGATCCGGGTGGGGCTGGTTCCCGCCGACAAGTGAACCCAACGCGGCCCTGAGGCCGCGGGTCCCGGACCCCGGACGACTCAGGTCGTACACCGCCAGGCCTCGGGTCCTCACATCACGTTGACCGGGTCCGTCGCGACCGCGTTCGACCTCCCGACCGGATAGCGGAGTCCCACCCGGGCCATGACGATTGCACCATGCCATCGGCTCGGACCAGGGCCAGAAGGACGCCGCGAGGAACCGGACCGCGGCGATGGACAGGCGAGGAGACACATGGGTCTGACGAACGGCTCATTCGTCTCGGGAGCCGGCCAACCATTCCGACACGAGGGCGGGCGAGAGAGACCGACCGGCTCGATTCCTAGACTCGGTTCCTAGGTTCCTAGATGAGACCGTCGCGAACGACCACCCTCCTGTTGGGCCTCGTCCTCGTCATGGACATCGTGGCCGTGACGGTGGCGGTCGGTGCCGTCAACGTCGACCCCAATGCGGCCTTCGCAAGCGGCGAGGGCCACGTGAAGGTCGCGATCATCGTGGGGCCGGTCGGTCGCCTCACGGACTACTACCGGAAGCTCGCGAACGAGGCAGCAGCCGCAGCCCGGGCGAGGACCGACCAGGTGGTGACGGTCTATTCGCCTGACGCGACGTGGCCCGCGGCTCGCGCCGCTCTGAAGGGCGCCTCGATCGTCCTGTACCTGGGTCACGGCAACGGGTGGCCCAGTCCATACCGGGACGCACCCTACAGGCGCACCCAGAACGGTCTGGGTCTGAACCCCGTGGCCGGCGTGGACGATGACGCTCACCAGTACTTCGGCGAGCGCTACATCGCCGACGTCGAGCTTGCACCTGGCGCGGTCGTGATCCTGAGCCATCTGTGCTATGCCAGCGGCAACCCGGAGCCGGGCGGACCGGAGCCGACCATCGATGTCGCGCGCCAGCGGGCGGACAATTTCGCCGCCGGATGGATGGCAGCCGGAGCCGTAGCCGTCGTCGCCGAGGGACATGATCGTCCGACCTATTACATGAAGTCGCTGCTGAAGGGCCGGGGGACGGTCGAGGACCTGTGGCTGGCCGCGCCAACCTTCCACGACCACGTCATGGCCTTCGAAAGCGCCAGGACGTCGGGCGCGCAGCTCATGCTCGACCCCGATCAGAACAAGCGTGGATTCTTTCGATCCCTGGCCGTCATGCCCGGCGCGCGCGTCGCGGACATGCTGCGGTCGGCTCCAGCCAGGGAGCCTTCGACGGCCGTGGCCGCCCCGATCCCGGGGGGATCGCCCGACGTGCGGGAGCTGGCCCGGCTCGGCGCCCGGTTCGGGATACCGGAGTTTGTTGGAGCCCCCGTCGCGGCAATGCAGGCGGCCTTGACCATTCCCCTGGACGCGGCAACGTCCCGACTACTCCCGGACCAAGTCATGGTCGGTACTCGATGGGATCCGCTCGAGCCCGACCAAGTCCCGGCTTCAGATGCTGATGCCGCCCCGTCGGCCGAGGGCGAAGCCGTCACGTCGACGCCCGCCCCCTCGGCACCGTCCAGGCCGAGCCGGCACGTCCCCTTCCAGCCGGCTGGCGTTCCGGAATCAGCCATTGTTTCTGGCGCCGGCGCCACTACTGAGACGTCGGGCACGGCTCCAGTCGCGTCGGCCAGGGCCGACCCTGTGCCGGAGGCCGGGCCGGCCGTGACATCGTCGTGGTCCATGGCGGGC
>MGUL01000126.1:4821-5461 GCA_001800005.1 Elusimicrobia bacterium RBG_16_66_12
CCCCCGACGATCGACCTCATCGGCCCGGAGACGCCCGGCAAGCTGGTCACCGCCCACCCATCGAACCGGAGCGAGGAGGGACTCTCTCTGCCCATCACGGTGCCGGCCGAGCCCGGCCTGTACCGCCTCGTCACGACGATCCACGACGCTGATGGCGTCGCGTTCGGGGCCGAGACGCAGGATCTCATCGTGGCGCTCGTCGTTCGGGTGACCGGCGCGGTCTGGGCGTCCTATGGCTTGCCGACACGGACCGACGTCACGCGTGATCAGACGTTCACGTTGCGCGTCCGCCTCGCCAACACGGGGACGATTCCGTGGAGCGACGAGGCTGAGGGGGTGTCCGCGACGCTGATGGTCGAGCGGGCGCCGCTCCTCGTCGGTCGATGGGTCAGCCTGGACTCGATCACGACTTCCGCCGAGCCCGCCGCTGAGAACACGGTGATCCAGGCGCACGTTCGTCCCGGCGATGTCGTCGTGGTGGACGTCCGACTCGAGGCACCAAGCCAACCTGGTCAGTACCTGCTGATGTTCGACGTCCAGGACGGCCAGGGGTTGTCGCTCGCCTCGCTGGGCGTACCACCCGGGCTGACGCTGGTCGTGGTCGCCGCCCCCGAGCTGAGCGACTCGCTGCACCATCGGA
>MGUL01000127.1:0-309 GCA_001800005.1 Elusimicrobia bacterium RBG_16_66_12
GGCGTCGGGACGAGCCGGACCCGAGGGGTTCGTGACCTTGGACCTGCCCCCGGTTTGCCCGGTGCGCATAGAGATCCAATGGGGAAGTGACGCTTCTGGCGGGCCCTTCCAGTTCACACGCAGCGTTCTCGTGCACTGCAACGAAGGCAATGATGATCAGCGTGACAGGGTGCGCCTGCACAATCTCGGCTACGACCCGGAGGCAGATTTCACGACGGCGGTGCGGGCATTTCAGGTGGACTACCAGGTCGATCACAAGCCGGCGCCGGTCGGTCTCGTAGGCGATAGCCTTCCCCCGGCGACCCGCAA
>MGUL01000127.1:340-2019 GCA_001800005.1 Elusimicrobia bacterium RBG_16_66_12
ATCTTCAAGGAGTTGAACTGCGACGCCACGCCGCCCGCCGATTCCTGATGTCGATCAAACCGAGCATGTCGCCCAAGGGGCTCGCAAGAAGACGCTGCTCCACAATGGAGGCAGCTTTCGAACGTAGCGACGGCAGTGCAACGGAGGATGAATCTCATGGGTGGTAACAAGAGCCCAGTTGCGTCGCGCGGTACGGAAGTCACTCTCGTTGCCAATTTCCCGCGACCGACCGCCTGGGGCGCGCGCGGCAAGGCCACCGGCGATGCCGCCGAGATCGCCGTCATGAAGACTGGCAAATGGCACCCCACCGTGGACGATTTCATGGAAGTGGCCCAGGTTCCGAGTACGGGCCAAAAAAGGCGGCTGACCGAGATATTCACCGTCGACAACGTGGGCGAGATGCTGGGCGCCATCCTGGATCTGGGCAGCGGCAACAAGGCCCGACGTAAGAAACACTCCATCAAGCGTCTGAACTTGATCAGCCATGGAATTGCCCAACTCGGTAAACCAGCCCTCTATGGGCTCGGCGGCACCATTGCCGACAACGGAGACTGCTCCATCAATCTATCGGTCGCCGAGACTCCCCAGGATCCCAACGGGCCCATGCGGGGCGGGCTCGACGAGTCGGTGCTGAACTGGCTCGACACCACCGCCAAGTCGCTGCGCGACGACTGCCGCGCACGCTTTCGAGAGGACGGTGAGATTGGGCTGGTTCTGTGCAATTCTGGCGGTGTCCCGCTCGGCTTCAGCAGCCAGCAGTTGATGCCGAAGCTGGGGCAGACCTTCAACGTTCGCGTCCGTGGTTTCGACGACGAGATTTACTACGACAACACCTTCGACGGCGCAAAGAACCGCTTCACCGATCGCAACCAGACCAAGATCGGACGCTCGTCGAGCAACCCAAGCGGCATCGGCTATTTCTGCGAAGTCAAAGTGGCCGCCCGCTTCGCCGGCAAGCACCTCGAGTTCAACAAGAGTTTCGCAAAGCCGACCAAGCCGACACCCTGAGTCGGCGTCGACCCCGTTAAGGTTATCTCCAACTCAGCTCCTGAAATGCTTCGCGTCTTCTGCGCTGAAGGTGTTGCGCATCATAGGCCGGCGTTGACGGGCAGCGGCTACCCCGGGGCGCTGGGCGGCGATTCTCCGGGTGTTTCAGACAGCCTCGTGAGTCCCGGGGGCGTGTCGTACCGACCCCCGATTCTTTCACAATCTACGTCCCGCCGTACACCCTCGGCGGTCTTTTCCCAACTTCGAAAGCGACGCCCGTGCTTGCCGGCGCCCTCACGGCTCCTGTACGGTCACCTGGCCGGGGAAGGTGATCTGGATCACCCCACCCCACGTACACATGCAGATGGATGTGTTGTTCAACGCCGGCATGTTGCCGATCATGACCGTGGGTGAGCCGGGTGTCCATGGAGCCGTGGTGACGGGAATGCACGGCATCGGCGTCAGCACACCCATGGCCGCCGCGGTGGCCGCGGCCACGGTGGGGTTGGCAGGACAGATGCACATGCCGAATGGCATGATGTTGACCATCGGCACGTGGTCCATGATGTTCGCCGCCGGCGGGCCGCCGGTCATGGCCTTGTTGAGCGGCAGCACGTTCAGCACGCCTGGCACCAGCCCGAAGCTGCACATCAACATGGCGCCGGATACAACTTCCTGTGGCATGGTGAGAT
>MGUL01000127.1:2053-2529 GCA_001800005.1 Elusimicrobia bacterium RBG_16_66_12
CGCATCGCCAGCGTCTGAGCCCGTATAGTCCATTGGCCGGGGTCGGCCAAGCGGCGGGCCCCGGCAACAGACAATCATTTGGCCAGCGCGGCCCGAGAGTGGTAGAAGGAGCGCGCGGCTGGCCTGCCGGAAGGGAATCATGAATCGAAGGACGATTCTGACACTGACAATCGCGGCGGCAATCCTGATCGCCGAGCAATGGCGGGTCCCTCCCGGCAGCGCGCGGCCGGTTCAGAAGCCCGGGCTAGCCCTTTTCACCGAGGACGAGGCCAAGGAGCTGCGAATGAGCGAACAGGAATGGCCTCGCATCGGCCGGACGCGCGCCGTCTCGGCTGGGCCCCGAATCGTGGTCGAGAATCCGGAGGTCAAGGAAACCAGCGACGGACCCACGATCGAGGCCCGAACGCCGACAAGCTTGCTCATGCTGTTCGAGCAGACCCGCGCGCCGATCGACATGGGGTCCCTTCACATCGACG
>MGUL01000127.1:2548-3998 GCA_001800005.1 Elusimicrobia bacterium RBG_16_66_12
CAAGTCGTTGACCGGCCTTCTGAAGCGCTACGTCCATGAAACCACGCTCCGGGTCGAGGACTTGACCATTCCCGAGGGACGGTTTCTCGTCGTCGTCCAGATCGCCGATACGCACGGCGTGGGAACGGTTGCAAAGTACCGGCTCCGGGTGAAACCAAGCGAGAATCAGTAAATACGCCGGCGAACACGCCTCGGAGAGCACGGTGGCCAACCGCGGAAGCAAACAGCTCACCCTCGAACAGCTCGGCGAGCTGCGCGAGAAAACCAACGCCATCTCGCAGTACCTGCTCCAGCGTCTCGGAGCCCACCTCGAGACCGTGCGGCCACTGCTGTCGCCGAAACGGCTGCTGGGGCGCTACGTGGCCGGCGGATCGAGAGATGACGTCGCCGGGGCCGACCGAGCCGTTGCACGGCTGCGGGAGGCGTTCCAGGCGGTCTGCGGGAGCCCGTTTGAACTCCCACCGGAGTTGGACGAGCGGGCGCTCGAGCCGCTCGAGAACCGGCTGGACCTGTTCCCCTGGGAGTACCCGTACGAGATCAAGGCTCCCAAGGAGACAAAGACCGTCACCATCACCTCGCCGGTCCGCTGGGTGCTCACCTACAGCTCCCCGTACACCCTGGCGCAGGTGAGGGACGTGCTGGCTGGCAAG
This sequence comes from Elusimicrobia bacterium RBG_16_66_12, assembly GCA_001800005.1. Lineage (GTDB taxonomy): Bacteria > Elusimicrobiota > Elusimicrobia > UBA1565 > UBA9628 > GWA2-66-18. Next base: position 3,199 of record MGUL01000127.1, read on the forward strand.
GCGGAGCGCCGCTCAGAGTCGCTCCGGCATTTCGTCATCAACGCCCTGGTCATGCACACGGTGCTGGCCACGTATGCGGGAATCGGCGAGCTGCTCGCGGACCTGCGCTACGAGGTGCGCGCGGAAAAGGCTACAGGCCTCGGCGAGCTGCCGCTGGTGACGATCTGCTCGCCCATCCCTTCGGTCCGCCCGCCGGACGACTTGATTGCCGCCGCCACCCGTTTCTCCGGCGTGCCGGCGTTCATTGAGCTGATCGATTTGAACGCGGCGCAAGACGTACCGGATCCGTTCACGAAGAAGATTCGAGACCTACTTCGGTAGCAGGACACGCGAACAGGCGCGCAAGAGCTGCGATGGTCAAGAGCGACCGACGAGTCGATGTGTCGCTGAGCGCCAACCCACGCGCCGCCGCTCCTTCCACCGGGGCGCAGCGGGAGGAGCGGCCGTTCGTCGTCGCCGTGCTTGGAGACTTCGGCGCGTCCGAGGAGACAGGCGCCGAGCCCAGACTGGCAGCCGAGCGTCGGTTTGTGAAGATCGATCGTGACAACTTCGACGCGGTGCTCGCGAAGTTCAGCGTGCAATGCGACGTTCCCCTCGGAAGGGTCGCGCCAGTGGACGACGAGATTCGCGTCCGGCTCACGATCCGGAGCCTCGAGGACTTCCATCCAGACCGTATCGTACAACAGCTCCCGCCGTTGCGGGCACTCCTCCACACGCGCCGGGCGCTCGACGATCCCGCGCGGTTCGAGGCAGTGGCCGCTGAGGTGACGAAGTGGGCGGCGCCCGAATCGCCCGCCCTC
>MGUL01000127.1:4101-4764 GCA_001800005.1 Elusimicrobia bacterium RBG_16_66_12
GGGCGCTGGCCTGGGGATCTCGACCGCTTCCTCCAGAAGATCGTTCAGCCGCACCTGGTCAAGATCGACACGTCGCGCCAGGCCACGCTCGTCGCCGCAATCGACCGCGCCCTCAGCCAGGCCGTACGGTCCGTGCTCCATCACCCGGCTTTCCAGCGTGTGGAAGCCGCCTGGCGGAGCCTTTACCGACTCGTGACGACGGTCGAGTCGGATGTCAGCTTCAAGATCCAGGTCGCGCAGCTCACCAGAGAGGAGCTGCTGCAGGACCTCACCGCCGGCGAGGCCGCGGAAGACTCGATTCTCGTACGCCTTCTGTTGGACCCGAGCTCCACTCCGGCAAGCCAGCCGATCAGTCTCGTCCTCGCCAACTACCAGTTCGCACACAGCGGAGACGAGGTGATCCTTCTCCGATGGCTCGGCGCTGTCGCGCAGCAGTTACGAGCGCCCTGCGTCGCTGCCGCCAGTCCGCAGCTTTTCGACACCGCCTCTTTCACGGAAATGCCTTCGGCGAACGATCTGCGTGCGCGGCTCCAGGAAGCCGCCCACCAAGAATGGCTGGCATTGCGACGCTGCCCGGAAGCGCACTGGCTCGTGCTCGCCCTGCCACGCGTCCTCTGCCGCCTGCCCTACGGATCGGAGACCGAACCGGCCGAGAGCTTCGCC
>MGUL01000127.1:4800-6269 GCA_001800005.1 Elusimicrobia bacterium RBG_16_66_12
AACCCCGCGTTCGCCGTCGGTGCTGTAATCGCCGGCGCGTTCGCCACCGAAGGATGGTCGCTGGATCTCTCGTTGCCGCGTCGCCTGGAAGGCCTGCCCCTGTACGTCCGCCAGCAAGACGACGTCGCCGTTGCCACACCCTGCGCGGAGGTGGTGCTCAACGACCACCTCGTCGAAGTCCTGGAGGATGCTGGCCTCGTCCCGCTGGCGTCCCATCGCAACGCCAACACGGTCGCGGTGCCGTCCGTGCAGTCGCTCGGTGAACCGCGCGCGCCACTTTCCTGGCGGTTGTGACCTAAACGAACTGCCGGCGGGCGCCAGCCCACGCTATGAAACGGGCCCTGAACGACAGCGAAGGCTTACTGTCCGGCGGCCGTCCCGAATCCCAGGTTGACGATCTGGACGCGGCGGTTTTTCTGCCGCCCGGTCTCGGTCCCGTTGTCGGCGATCGGCTGGTCCTTGCCATGGCCGACGGCCAGCAACCGGTCAATATCGATACCGAACTGCTGCCGCAGGTATCGCACCACGCTCTGGGCCCGCCGCTCGGACAGCCTCAGATTGTAGCCGCCGCCGCCAACGCCATCCGTGTGACCTTCGATCTGAAAGCAGCACGATACCAACTCCTGCGACGTGAGAGCCGATCCGAGCTCGCCGAGCGTCCGTGTGGCCTCCGGTGAGAGCTCGGCAGAGTTAAAGGCGAAGTGGACCTTGATCGCGGCCGCATCCGACGCCGGTGCCCCTCCGGCGACGGGACCGATCCCCCGCGTCCTCTGGTCGCGGTAGTTCTTGCAGTTCGGCTTGCCGCCCACCGGAGCGATGCCTCGGGTGTGGAGCGCCGGCCCGCGCGGCTTCAGCACCTCGATCAGTTTCTCTTTCGTCACGTCGACGTCAGTGAAATCGTGGACAGGGGGCGGAGCCTGCGCCGCACCAGGGGCGGGAAACCCGATCAAGCCAACGAGCATCGCCGCAACCGGCGCGGTCACTCTTGTCTTCATGGTCTTACCTCCTGCGCACGGGATGGGATGACGAGTTGAGCACAGGGCTCGCGGAGGTCCTTGCCGCTCAGCCATCCCCATCCTCGCAACGATGAACATGGGGGCTCTCATGTGTACGCGCAGCGCCAAAGCTTCGCGGGCCGCACCGACAACCGGCCCGAGGACCACCTTGCACGGCTTCGGTCAACCCACGCATGCTCTTATGGTGAATCGCTGCGGACAAGTCAACGCTCCACCGGACTCGCGACCCGCGGGCCGTGCAACGTGAGCGGGCGCTCGATACGGACCTGTGAAGAAATAGGGAACCCCAAAACCCATGCAGGACGAGCTCCTTCACCACCTCACGACATCGGATTCCCATCCGGAACTTCGTGATCTTCGTGACCTCCTTCGAAAATACCCAGCCGGGGCATTCCTCCAGCCGCGGAGACCCAGCCGCGGAGACCATGGTGCCCGTACTCGTATACGTACCCG
>MGUL01000127.1:6301-8458 GCA_001800005.1 Elusimicrobia bacterium RBG_16_66_12
CGTGTACCGCTTCGCTGAGTACGTGCACGGGGACGGACACGTTTTCATCATCTTCGGGTGTGGGCAGCCCATGGCAACTTCGTGGTAAGCTGACGCGCCATGGCGATCCTGCCCAAGTCGAGACGCCTCAAGAAGGAGCTGACCCTGGCCGATGTCTACGCCATCGCCACGGGCTCCACGATTGCCGGCGGCTTCTTCATGCTGCCCGGCTTGGCGGTCGCCGCAACGGGCCCGGCCCTGTTCGTGAGCTATCTGATCGCAGCCATCCCGATGATTCCGGCCGCGTGCTGTGCCGTCGAGCTGGCCACCGCCATGCCACGGGCTGGCGGCGCCTATTACTTCCTCGACCGCAGCCTCGGGCCGATGGCCGGCACCGTCGGCGGCATCGGCACCTGGCTCGCGCTCGTGCTCAAGACGACCTTCGCTCTCATCGCGATGGGCGCTTACATCGAGCTGTTCTTCCCGAATGCGCCTCTCATTCCGCTTGCCGCGGGCCTTGCCATCGCCTTCGGGGTCGTGAACATGCTCGGCGCCAGGAAGAGCGGGCGCCTGCAGATCGCCTTCGTCGCATCCCTCTTGGCGATTCTCTCGTGGTTCATCATCCACGGATGGATGCGCGTCGAGCCGCATCACTTCGACGGCTTTCTCGCCACCGGCCTGGAGCCCATCTTCTCCACCGCTGGTCTGGTGTACATCAGCTACATGGGCGTGACCAAGATCGCCAGCGTTTCGGAAGAGGTGAAGGATCCGGAGAGAAATCTGCCTCTCGGCGTCTTCCTCTCGCTCCTCACGGCCGTCCTGGTCTACGGACTCGGCACGTATGTCATGGTGGGCGTCGTCTCGGCCGAGGATCTGGAGGGAAGCCTCACACCAGTCGCGCTGGTGGCCGGCCGACTTGCCGGCCACTGGGGCATCGTCCTCGTCGCCGCTGCAGCCATGCTCTCCTTCTCATCGGTTGCCAACGCCGGGATCATGAGCTCGTCGCGTTACCCGCTGGCGATGGGCCGTGACCACCTGCTCCCGGGGTTCTTCGCCACTCTGGGACCACGCGGGACCCCGACGGTCTCGATCAGCGTATCGGTCGGCACCATCATCACACTGCTCCTTCTTCTCGATCCCACCCAGGTCGCGAAGCTCGCCAGCGCGGTGCAGCTCGTGTTGTTTGCCGGCCTCGCCCTCGCGGTCATCGTCATGCGCGAGAGTCGGATCGAGTCCTATGATCCAGGCTTCCGCTCGCCGGCGTATCCGTGGTTGCAGCTCTTCGGCATCGCCGCCCCCCTGTGGCTGGTTGCGGAGATGGGCTGGCTGCCGCTCGGCTTCACCGCCGGCATCCTCGTGCTGGGAATTGGTTGGTATCATTACTACGCGCGTGGTCGCGTCGCGCGTGACGGGGCGATCTACCACGTGTTCGAGCGCCTCGGACGCCATCGCTTCGACGGGCTCGACCGCGAGCTGCGCGGCATTCTCAAGGAGAAGGGCCTGCGCGACGAGGACCCATTCGAGGAGGTCGTGGCCCGCGCCTTCGTGATCGATCTCAAACGGCGCATCTCGTTCGAAGAGATCGTCGATCAGGCTGCCGCGCTTTTGGCGCAGCGCCTCCCCTGCTCCGCCGCGCATCTGGCGCAAGGGTTTCTTAAGGGCACGCGCAGCGGCGCCACGCCGGTTGCCCGCGGAACCGCTCTGCCGCACCTGCGGCTGCGCGTGGAGGTGGAGCCGGAGTTGGTGTTGGTCCGCTGCGGGCAGGGAATCCATCTCGACACCGGCGACGTGTTTGGCGACACGTTGAGCGCCGACCACGTGCATGCCCTGTTCTTCCTGGTCAGCTCCGAAGTCAACCCGGGACGACATCTGCGCATCCTGGCGCAGCTCGCCGGCCAGGTGGATCAGGACGACTTCCTCACCGTGTGGATGGAGTCGCGGGACGAATCGCAGCTCAAGGAGGCGCTGCTGCGCAATGAGCGCTACCTCTCGCTCTCGATCCGCGCCGCTTCGGCCACGTCCAGTTGGGCTGGACGGGCCCTGCGCGAGCTCTCCTTCCCGGAGGGCTGTCTCGTCGCCATGATCCGGCGCGATGGGCGCACCATCGTGCCGCGCGGCAGCACCGTCCTTCACGACGATGACCGCCTGGTCATCATCGGCAGCCGCGAGGGGATTCGC
>MGUL01000127.1:8591-8702 GCA_001800005.1 Elusimicrobia bacterium RBG_16_66_12
TGTAGGTTGTCTGCTCAGTGGAGGTGGAGTGGATGCCGCGGAGGAGCCCGTTCAGCATTACGTTGAGCGCCGAGGAACGTCGGATTCTGACCGCGCGCGCCCGTAAATATA
>MGUL01000127.1:8726-8840 GCA_001800005.1 Elusimicrobia bacterium RBG_16_66_12
AGATGCCGGACCAGGCCATCGAGCGCATCGCGGCGGAAGACCGCGTGTTCTGTTTCCTCGACTACGACGGCACCCTGGCACCCTTCGCGCCGACGCCCGATGCGGCACTGCCCC
>MGUL01000128.1:0-367 GCA_001800005.1 Elusimicrobia bacterium RBG_16_66_12
GAGCCGATCGAGCGTTATCTGTCGCCTCGGTCCTTCCAGGAGAACAACGCCGCCTACTTCACGCACGCGCGCGCGCTGGCCGAACAGGCCCTGCGCTCCGCGCTCGAGAAGGCCGGACTTGATTTCTCCGACATCGGACACATCGTCTCGGTGACGACGACCGGCCTGCTCACCCCGAGCCTCGAGGCCCATCTGGCCCAGGCTCTCCCCTTCCCGCGCGGGGTCAAGCGGACTCCCCTGTTCGGCTCCGGCTGCGCCGGCGGCGCCGTCGCGCTCGCGCGCGCGGCGGACGTCCTGCTGGGAAGACCCGAGGAGGCCGTCCTCGTGCTCTCCGTCGAGCTGTGCAGCCTGACCTTCATGCCGCAGG
>MGUL01000128.1:421-13227 GCA_001800005.1 Elusimicrobia bacterium RBG_16_66_12
GCCGTGGTCCTGGCCGGAGACCGCCGCCCGGGCCGAGCCCGCGCGGAGATCGTCGACTCGGCCAGTGCGCTCCTGCCGGACTCGCTCGACGTCATGGGCTGGGACTTTACCGATCAGGGCATGCGTCTGGTCCTCTCTCCAAGGGCCGTCACGCTCGTCGAAGACAGCTTCGCCGGCGCGGTGAAGCCGTTCCTCGCGCGCCGCGGCCTCGCGACGGGAGACATTGAGCACTTCCTGCTCCACCCCGGCAGCGCCAAGATCCTCGACGCTTGCGAGCGCTCGCTCGGAATCGGCGCGGACAAGACGCGGCTGTCTCGGGACTTCCTCGCAGAAAACGGAAACCTGTCCTCTTCCTCCCTCCTCTTCATCCTTCGCGACGCCGTCGAGAAAGCAGCGCCACGACCGGGCTCTCACGGGCTCATGGCCGCGTTCGGTCCCGGGTTCGCCTGCGAACTCCTGCTTTTACGGTTCTAACAACCGACGAACATCCCGTTTTGACCCCGGTCAATGCTTGGGAGCACGCGAATCATGGTAAAATCACCGGGATGAACGATAAAAATCCGCTCGATTTCCACGGGACCGGCCTCTGGGCCGTCATATTAGGTGGTTCGTCGGGGTTCGGGCTCGCGACGGCTAAACGCCTGGCGCGCGCCGGCTTCAACATCCTCATCGGCCATAAAGACAAAGAAGGCGCCGTCGAGACCGTCATCAAGCCCCATTTCGACGAGATCCGGGCCTGCGGCGTGCAGCTCGTCACCCACAACGTCAACCTTTTCGACGAGGACGGCCGCGGCGAGGTCTTCGAGAGCATCGCGGCCAAGGCCGGCCCCGGCAAGGTGCACCTTTTCATGCAGTCCATCGCGGCGGGCTCATGCCGGCTGATGATCGACGACAAGACCCCCGACTTCCGCGGCCAGGCGATCAAGGGCCTGGCCGAAGCCCTCGGCCTCCCCCCCGAGAAGGTCAAGGCCGCCGTCAACGCCGCCTTCCATGACAAGGGCTGCGACGCCCTGCACACTTTGGCCGACTCGCGCATCCCGTACCGCGAGGAACTCCTGACCCAGCAGGACCTCGAGCGCACGGTGTTCATGATGGGCTACGACTACCTGCTGTGGGGCCGGGAGCTCTGCAAGGAAGGCCTTCTCTCAAAAACGGCCAGGTTGGTCGCGATGACCAGCGAGGGGAACGCAGTGGCCTGGAAGGGCTACGCCGCCGTCTCCGCGGCCAAGACCGCGCTCGAGGCCTCCTGCCGCGCGATGGCCATCGAGCTGGCCCCCTACGGCGTCACCTCCAACATCATCCAGGCCGGCATCACCGACACGCCGGCCGGCAACGCGATCCCGAACTTCGACCTGATGAAGGCCCAGGCCCGCATCCGCAACCCGTTCCATCGCCTGACCACCCCCGAGGACGTCGCCGAGGTCATCCTGGGGCTGTGCGGCCCGACACTGCGCTGGGCCAACGGCGCCATCATCCGCATGGACGGCGGCGAAGCGATCTCTGGCCTGGCATGAAGGCGACCTTCGACATCCTCGGGATGGGCTGGTCCCTGCCCAAGACCGAAATCGACAACGAGTTCCTTCATAAGGAGGTGGGCCTCCGGATCCCCCCCCGCTGGGCGATGTCGCGTCTCGGCATCTCGAAGCGCTACTCCTGCCTCTCGAAGGAGTACATCGTCAAGACCAAGAACGCCGACCCCGTGCAGGCGATGATCCACGCCCGCGCCAACGGCGTCACGCCGGTGACGCTCGGCGTCGAGGCGGCGCGGATGGCGCTCGAGCGCGCAGGCGTCAAGCCCGAGCAGGTCGGCATGATCGTCTGCAACTGCGACTTCCCCTTCGATATCGCGCCGGGCGCGGCCTGCTTCATCGCCAAGGACCTCGGCGTCGGCAACGGCCCGCACATGGACGTCAACACGGCCTGCTCCTCCTTCGCGCGGCACATGAAGATCCTCGGTGACACGCGCCCCGAGGCCTGGCCCGAGTACGTCCTCACCATCCAGACCGGCTGCTACACCACGCGCACCAGCTACGCGAGCGACTGCTTCGACGGCTACATCTGGGGGGACGGGGCGGCCGCCCAGGTCTGTTCTTATAAACGCACCGGTGTCCTCAAAGTCGAACCGATGTTCTTCGAGACCGACCCGCGCGGCGTCGAGGACGTCAAGGTGGACGGGGTCGCCCACTTCATCCAAGACGGCACCAAGGTGCGCGAGTTCTCCATCCGCAAGACCGTCGAGACTTTCGAGGCCATCGCCGCCGCCAAGAAACTCTACGCCGAGGACGTCTACACCGTGACCCACCAAGCCAACTCCGTGATGATGGAATCCATCATCGGGCATCTCCGCCTCCCGAAGGAACGCCATATCATGAACGTCCGCGAGCAGGGCAACATCGGCGGAGCCGGGATGCCCTCGGCCGTCGCGCAGAGGCTGGATTCGCTCAAGAAGGGCGACCAGATCGTGTACGCCGTGATCGGGGCCGGCCTCGCCTGGGGCGGCGGGCTGATGGAGGTCCGGTAACATGGCGGACATCGCCATCGTCACGGGGGCGTCCGGCGGGATCGGCGCGCAGATCGCCAAGACCATCCACGCCAAGTCCGAGAGCCAACTCAAGGTCTGCATCCATTACAACGGCAACAAGACCGCCGCGGAAGGCGTCCGGGCCGAGATCCCCGGATCGTTCCTCGTCCAAGCGGACCTCTCGACCGAGTCGGGCCGGAAGACTTTGATGGATGCCGTGCTGGCTCAGGGTGCGCCGTATGTCTTGGTGAATAATGCGGGCATCGACAAGCCCCACGAGCCCGCGCTGATGGTTTCGGAGGCGTCCTACGACAAGATCATGGATACCAATCTGCGCGGACCCCTGTTCTTGATGCGCGATTTCGCGAAAGAGATGGCGCGCAACGAAGCCGGAGTGATCGTGAACGTCTCCTCGATCCTGGCCCGCAAGGCAGTCGTCGGCTCCGCGGTCTATCGCGCCTCCAAGGCCGCGCTCGAGGCCTTGACCCTCCAATTCGCGCATGAATTAGGCCCAAGGGGCCTTCGCGTCGTGGCCGTCGCCCCCGGCTTCATCGAGACCGCGATGACTTCGGCGATCCCGGAGGAGCAGCGCGCCGGGATCAAGAGGGACGTCGCCCTGGGCGGCTTCGGCTCGCCCGAGGCCGTCGCGGAGACCGTCTGGCACGCCATCGAGAACCAGTACATGACCGGCTGCGTCCTCCCCGTCGACGGCGGGATGTCCCTCTGATGACCCCCGCCGAGGTCCTGAAGCTGCTGCCGCGCGCTCGCCCCGCGCGCTTCATCGACGAAATCCTGGAACTCGACGCCGAGCATATCACGGCCAAGTACACCTGGCGCGAGGAGGACTGCGCGGGGCATTTCCCGGGCAACCCGGTCGTGCCCGGAGTGAAGATGCTTGAGATGGGCGTCCAGACCGGCTGCGTCGCCTGGGGACTCTACCTCAACGAGGGCCGGCCTCCTGAGGGAAGCCCGGCCCGGTCTTTCAGCCGGGTCGAGAAGGGCTCGTTCAAGAAGATGGTCCGTCCGGGCGACACGGTGGTCTGCACCGCGCGCGCGTCGGCCGCCGGCGACGGCCTCATCGAGGTCGACGCCGTCTTCTCGGGCGGGCCGCAAGACGGAGAGTCGGCGTTCACAGGAGCCATCCGATGAGCCGCTTCGCGAAGAGGATCGTCGTCACCGGGATCGGAGCCGTGGCGCCCAACGGGCTCGGAATCTCCGATTACAGAGCCTCGCTGCAGGCCGGCCGCTCGGGCATCGCCCGGCACGAGGAACTCGCGAATCTGAGATTCGCCTGCCAGATCGGCGGCAAGCCCCCCGTCGGGCCCGACGAGGCCGAGGCCCTGATCCCCGGCGCCGACCTGGCCAAGCTCAACGAGGCCATGGTCTACGCGACCATGGCGGCGGTGGAGGCGGCCCGGATGTCGGGCGTGCCCGTCGACCTCAAGAAGGGCTACAACTCGACGCCCGTCGACTGGGAGACCGGAGCCTTCATCGGCTGCGGCATCGGCGGCATGGACACGATGTTCGACGAACTCGGCCCCGTGATGGGCGAGGCCGCGGACCAGGAGCCCGGCATGGGCTGTCGCCCGATGGGCACCGACATCGTGCCGAAGATCATGGAGAGTTCGGTCTCGGTCGCAGTGGGCAAGTTCCTGGGACTGGGCGGGCAGACGACGACGAACTCCTCGGCCTGCAATACGGGAACGGAGGCGATATTCGAAGCCTTCAAACATATGCAGCTGGGGTATTGTGATTCCATGTACGCCGGCGGGGCCGAAGGCACGCACTTCGCGACCTGGTCGGGCTTCGACGCGATGCGAGACGTGCTCTGCTCGAAGTTCAACGAGATGGCCGAGAAAGGCTCCCAGCCGATGGGCGCCGCCGCCTGCGGCTTCGTGCCCGCGGGCGGCGCCGGCGTGCTGCGCCTGGAGACGCTCGAGCATGCGCGCAAGCGCGGGGCGGCCATCCTCTGCGAGATCGCTGCCGCCTACTGCAACTCCGGCGGCCAGCGCGACGGCGGCACGATGACCTTCCCCAACCCGGACGGGGTCGCCCGGTGCATTCGGCGGGTCCTCCAGGATTCCGGCGTCGACCCTGCCCGGATATCGTTGATCAACGGCCATTTGACCTCGACGGCCGCCGACCCGCGCGAGGTGGGAAGCTGGATCAAGTCCCTGGAGCTGCCGCTCGACAAGTTCCCGCTGATCCAGTCCACGAAATCCATGATCGGGCACGCCCTCGGCGCCGCGGGAGCCCTCGAGTCCGTCGCCGTCGTCGACCAGATCGTCAACGGCTACGTCCACCCCTCGATCAACTGCGAGGAAGTCCACCCCCAAATCCCGATCGGGGCCAGCATCCCCCACGAGATGAGGAAGAAGGAGCTCGAGTACGTCATCAAGGCCTCCTTCGGCTTCGGAGACGTCAACGGCTGCCTCCTCTTCAAACGATGGGACGGGAAGTAATACAATCTCAGAAGAATCCAGGAGGAAATGACACCATGGCATTCATGCGCAAGCAGGCGGTCGTTGAAGCGGCGGACCTCGAGACCCTCACCCCCGAAGAGACGGAGAAGCGGATCACCGCGGGCGTCAAGAAGTACGCCACGCACGAGGCCAACTACGCGCAGGCCGACGCGAACACCCCTTATCTCGGACACATCGTCGGCATGGGCATCGAGTCCTCGAACCTGGCCGACATCACGATGTCGATCGAGCGCCAGTTCCTCACCAAGATGACGACCAAGGCCCCCGTCGCTCCGGGCTCCGCGGACTTCAAGCTCACGGCCGGGGAGTTGGGCAAGCTGCGCATCCTCGACGGCCAGGACGCGCTCGCCGCGACCCCCGGACTGTCGGTCAAGATGCTGATGGACCTCGGACACATGCCGCGCAACGAGGCCTACCTGCAGAACGTCATGTCCTTCGCCTATGTGATGGCCGTCGGCGACGGCTGGAAGATGGCCGACGCCTTGAGGAAGATGACGGCCAAGGCCGAGAAACTCGCCGGCCCCGAGCGCGCCGAAGCGCTGGCAAACCTGAGGACTCTCGCGGCCCAGGCCAAGGACTATGACCTGGTCCTCGCCGACCCGGCCAAGCTCGCCGCGGCCAAGCAGAAGACCTTCGCCAACGATAAAGCGGCCTGCGATGCCCTCAACAACGAACTGAGCGTGGCCCTCGACAAGATCAAGGGGCTCTCCGCCGGCGGCGACGCCGCCGCGCTCGCCAAGCTCCGCACCGAGGAGGCCGAGATCAGGACGCGTCTGAAGATGAGCGCGGCCAAGCTGCGCGTCTCCCAGGAGGTCGCCGAGGCCGCGGGCCGGCGCCGCCCCGTCGAGGACGCGAAGGTCGATTCGGTGCGCAAGGCCATGCAGGAGGCCGTCGTCCAGGCCTTGAAGCTCTCGTAAGATGGCCCTGACGCCCGAGGACCTCGCGGCCCTTCGGCGGCAGTGGCGCCTGAGCCGCGCGGTCGCCGTGCCGCTGTCGTTGTTCGTGGCGGCGACCGCGCGGTTGCGTTTCTGGTACCGCCTGCCCGGCGATATCGGCCGCATCCGCGCCGAGATCTGGGAGAAACTCGACCGCCACGACGGCCCCGTCATCTGGGCCGCCAACCACCTGACCCTGATCGACTCGTTTTTGGTCTACTGGGCGGTGTTCCCGATGTCGCGGGTCCTCGAGGACAGGCGCCTCCCCTGGTCCACGCCGGAGTACACGAACTACTACAAGCTCGGCGGCCCCCTCAAGAGCGCCTTCATCCGCGCCCTCCTGTACGCCTGCCGCTGCATCCCCTTCCTGCGCGGCGGCGAGGACGCCCAGTCCGAGGCCTGGCGCCAGAAGGCCTTCGACAAGTGCGTCTGGATCCTGCGCGAAGGCGGCTCGGTCTTCGTCTACCCGGAGGCGGGGCGGTCGCGCTCGGGCTGGCTCGAGGCCAAGCGCCCCAAGGACTTCCTCGGGAAGCTCGCGCTGGAGGTCCCTTCCGCGAAGTTCCTCTGCGTCTACCTGCGTGCCGAGGGCCAGCTCGCCGCGACCGTCCGTCCGCCGGACGGCGACCGCTTCCGGATGGTCTGCGACCTGATCGACGGAGCGCTCCCCGGCGAGACCAACCCCCGCCAGATCAGCCGGCGCCTGTTCGACCGCCTGGCCGAGCTGCAGCTGGAGTGGTGGAAGGGCTCGGCCCTGTCCAGGAACTGCGGGGGCAACGACGTGGTGGACCTGAAGGCCCCGCTGCTGCGCGAACACTTCACCGACGACCTCGCGGACGCCGACTGCGAGTGGCTGGAGCGCCACCTGACCGCGAAGGAACTCGCCTCCCTCCGGGCGCGGAGGCCCGAGGACTTCTTTAGGGCCTTCTGGAGCTTCTTCTGCGCGAAGGAAGCGGCCCACAAGGCCTTGGCGCGCGCCGGGCTCGTCGTGCCGCATGCCGCGTTCCGCGAGATCGAGGTGGACCTCTTCCGCCGCAAGGCCGCACACGTCTCCTCGGGCCTCCAGCTCGACCTGCGCTTCACCGACGAGGATCAGGACAAGCTGCACTGCGTCTGCGTGCTGCGCGGCGGCTTCATCGGCGATTCGGAGTCGGAAGGCGACGTGCTCTGGAAGGTCGCCGAGGTCCCGCCCGGCGTCTCTGCCGGATCCTTCGCGCGCGAGCTGGCCCTCGACTTCGTCGCGGAGTCCAACGACGAGATCGGCCGCGCGAGCGCGCTGGCCCTCTCCGAGGAAGGCGGCCTGCCGACGGTCCTCTGGCGCGGCGAACCGCGGGACTGGAGCCTTTCGCTGTCCCACTCGGGACGCTTCGCGGCCTGTTCGTTCATGATCTCATAGGGAGCCCGTGACCAAGAAAATTTGCGTGCTGTTCGCCGGCCAGTCCATCCAAGAGACGGGCATGGGAATCGAACTCCTCAAGATCGCCTCCGCCCGCGCCGCGCTCGAACGCCTGAAGCCCTTCCTGGGCGCCGACCTCGAAGAGCTCCTCACCACGGCCCCGGAAGAAGCCCTCGCGCGCACCGCGAACTCCCAGCGCGCGATCCACGCCAGCCATGTCGCGCATTGGCTGGCCTATAAAGCCGTCCACCCCGGCGTGAGGCTCGACGGCGCCATCGGACACTCGATGGGCGTCGTCGCCGCCCTCGTCGCCGCCGAGGCCCTGAGCGTCGAGGACTCGGGCCGCTTCATCGCCGCGCGCGCCCGGGCCTTCGCCGAATGCTGCGCGGGCTTCGGCGAGCCGATGGGCCTGGCCGCGGTCAGCGCGGAGGACTTCAACGACGTCGCCGAATCGGCGGCCGAAGTCCCCGGCGTCTCGGTCGCCCTCTGGAACACCGTCGGACGCGGGACGTTGGGCGGTACGATGGCCGCGCTCGAGGCCTACGCGAGCAAGGCGGCGTCCGAGGATTGGCCGGTCAAGATCAAGCTCCTCAAGGTGGAAGGCCCCTACCACACCGCGGCGTTCGAGCCCGCGAAGGCGGCCCTGCGCGAGGTCCTCGAGACCATCCCGGTCCGCGCGCCTCAGGCGCCGGTCTTCATGGGCGCCTCCGGGAAGGCCGAGACGGATCCCGGCAGGATCAAGGAGCTCCTCGTCGCGCAGGCCTCGGCCCGCGAGCTCCACCTGCAGGCCGTGCGCGCCGCCTACGCCGCCGGCTGCCGCGATTTTCTAGAGGTCTCCTTCAAGCCCCAGCCTGTGACCTGGCTCGGCGAGCAGTTGGTGGACGCCGAGGGCGCCAAGCTCCCGGGCGTCAACGCGCGGGCCGTGACGACCGCCGAACTCGCCTCCGCCTGATCCGCGCGCCGGGACGGACAGCCCCTGGGAAAAACCGGGAACCCCTGCTATACTGGCCTGGCGGCAGGAGGGATGCGATGCCCAGGGATATCCGCGTACGCGTGGAGCTGCGCATAGGCCCGTTTTCTTCGCGGGCCGGACTCATCGGACTGCTGCTGCTCGGCTGCGCTGGAGAGCTGGGATCGGAGTCTGTGAGCCTGACGACGTACTACCCAGCCCCCTCGGGCGTCTACACCCAGATGATCACGACGCAAAACACCTATCTCGCCAGGGACGGCGGCAAAGTGGGCGTCGGAACGGCGACGCCCCAGACTAAACTGGATGTGGTCGGGGACGTCAACGTCTCGGGGAATCTCTACGGCAACGGCGTACGCGGGATGATTTTCGGCGGGGCCTATGAATACTACTGCAACGGCAACTCAGGCTCATGTCCATGCGCGAGCGGAGGGACCAGGGTCAGCAACCCGCTGACAGGAGCCGCGTCCTGCCCGACCGGCTACTCGAACGTCCAGTACTGGTTTTTCGACAGCCTCAACTCGAACTGCCTCGTCTTGTGCTACCGGTAAGCCCCGCTCAGGCTCCCTCGGCGTTTGAGAAGTCCGCGTAGAGGGCGCAAGGCCGTCGGTATGATACAATGCGCGCTGTGAGCCCGGCGCGCCGCTACCCCGAGACCGGCGTCTTCTATCGCGCACTCGACCGCGAGTTCCCCCTGGTCGTGCGCGGGGAGGGCTGCTGGCTCATCGACGACAAGGGCCGCCGCTACCTGGACGCCTGCGGCGGCGCGTACGTCGCCAACCTGGGGCACGGCGAAAGCGCGGTCGCCGACGCGGTCGCCGAGCAGGTCCGGAAGATCGCCTACGTCAACGGGACCGCCTTCACCAACGAGCCCGTCGAAGCCTTGGCGGAGGAACTGCGCACCCTCTCCCCGAAGGGGCTGGACTTCTCCTATTTCCTCTCCTCCGGGTCCGAGGCCGTCGAAGCCGCGCTGAAGCTCGCCCGCCAATACCAGGTGGAGAGCGGCAAGCCCGGCAAGCACAAGATCATCGCCCGCGCGCCGGGCTACCACGGCAACACCCTCCTCGCGCTTTCAGCGTCCGCGCGCGAGCACTACAAGAAATTCTACGGTCCTTGGCTCGTCCCCGTCACGATGATCCCGGCGCCGTACGGCTACCGCTGCGAGCCCGATTCTCCGGCCATGACGGGAGATGCCCTCGAAGAAGCCATCTTGAAAGAAGGTCCCGAGACGGTGGCGGCTTTCATCGCCGAGCCCGTCGGCGGATCGTCGACCGGCGGCTCCGTCCCGCCGCCGAGTTATTTCAAGCGGGTCAAAGCGATATGTGACAAGTATGGCGTGTTATTGATCGCCGACGAGGTCCTCACCGGCGCGGGACGCACCGGCAAGTGGGCCGCGATGGAGCACTTCGGCGTCGCGCCCGACATCATGACGATGGGCAAGGGCCTCTCGGGAGGCTATGTCCCGCTCTCCGCGGTGATCACCTCCAAAAAGATCATCGAACCCATCGCCAAGGGCTCCGGAGCGTTCAAGCACGCACAGACCTTCTCGCACTCTCCCGTCATCTGCGCCGCGGGCTTGGCCGCCGTCCGTCACATAAAAAAACACAACCTCGTCGAACGTTCTGCTCAGATGGGCGCCGTGCTGCACCGCAAACTCGCCTCTCTCGCTGAGTTGCCATCCGTCGGAGATATCCGCGGCCTCGGACTTTTGGCGGGGATAGAGTTCGTCTCCGACAAAAAGACCAAATCCCCCTTCCCCCGCCAAATGCGCTTCGCCGAGACGTTCGCCGCGGCCGCGCAGGAGGCCGGGCTCATCGTCTGGCCCAGCGTCGGCCACGCCGACGGCGCCGACGGCGACCTCGTAATGGTGGCTCCCCCTTTCGTCATCACCGAAGGCGAGATCGATCAGATCGCCTCGCGCTTCAAGACCGCACTCGACAAGACCCTGGAGGCCTGCCATGTCCACCGCTAGCGCCGCTCCGTTCAAGATCACCTACTCGTCCGCCGACGCGGACCTCTCGCAGTTCCACAAGGACTTCGACGCGGCGCTGAAGCTGGTGCGCTCCAAGGCCGGTCAGCTGCACCCTCTCTGGATCGACTACAAGGCCGTGACCTCCCCCTCCGAGCCCCTGCCCGACCACTCGCCCATCGACGGCTCGCTCCTGAACAAATTCGCCGCCGCGACCCCCGAGCAGGTCGACCTGGCCTGTCGCTCGGCCAAGAAGGCGCAGAAGCCCTGGGGCGCCCTGCCGTGGCAGAAGCGCGTCGAGACCATGCGCAAGGCCGCCGCGCTCATCCGCGAGCGCAAGTACGAGATCGGCGCGGTGATGAGCCTCGAGGTCGGCAAGAGCCGCATGGAAGCGATGGGCGACGCCGAGGAGTCGGCCGACCTCATCGAGTACTACGCGAAGATGGTCTCGGACAACAACGGCTACGTGGTGCCGCTGGGCAAGCTCTCCCCCAATGAGAACACCCGCTCAGTCCTGCGGCCCTTCGGGGTGTTCGTCTGCATCGCGCCCTTCAACTTCCCGATGGCTCTGTCGACCGGGATGTCCTCGGCCGCCTTGCTCGCCGGCAACACGGTGGTCTACAAGCCCGCGCAGGACACCCCCTGGACCGGGCTGATGCTCTATGAAGTCTACCGCGACGCGGGCGTGCCCGTCGGGGCCTTCCACTTCATCACCGGCAAGGGCTCGGTCATCGGCGACACCTTCTGGAAGCACCCGTGCGTGGACGGCATCGTCTTCACCGGCTCCAAGGAGATCGGCATGAAGATGGTCAAGGAGTTCTCCGTCAACTGGCCCAAGCCCGCGCTGATGGAACTGGGCGGCAAGAACCCGACCTACGTCTCCGAGACCGCGGACCTCGACATGGCGGCGGAAGGCGTGATGCGCTCGGCCTTCGGGCTGCAGGGGCAGAAGTGCTCCGCGTGCTCGCGCGTCTACGTCCACGAAAAGGTCTACGACGCCTATGTGGCCAAGCTCGTCGAGAAGACCAAGGCGATCAAGTGCGGCGACCCGACGGAGAAGGACGTGTTCTTCGGTCCCGTCGTCAACGCCCGGGCCGTGAAGACATTTGAAGAGGCGATCGTCTCGGCCAAGAAAGGCGGCAAGGTCCTCGTCGGCGGAGAACGGATGAAGGGCGGGATCTTCGACAAGGGGCAGTTCGTGGCCCCGACCATCGTCGAACTCCCCCTCGACCATGAGATCTTTATGCGTGAGCTCTTCGTCCCCATCCTCGCGATCGGGAAAGTGAAGAACATGGACCAGGCCATCGCCGAGGGCAACCGGGCCGAGTACGGCCTGACCGCCGGCATCTTCACCGCGAAGAAGGACGAGATCCAAAAGTTCTTCGACGAGATCGAGTCCGGGGTGTGTTATGCGAACCGCCGCACGGGCGCCACCACCGGCGCGTGGCCGGGCGTGCAGTCCTTCTGCGGATGGAAAGGCTCGGGCTCGACGGGCAAGGGCGGCTGCGGCCCCTACTACGTCACGCAGTTCATGCGCGAGCAGTCGCGCACCATCATGGAGTAAGACATGCCCACGAAAACCGCCCCGATGAAGAACCCCAAGGCCTCCGCGGCCGGCTATCCGAGCATCGTCGTCGCGCCGCCCGGCCCCAAGGCCAAGGCGATCATCGAGAAGGACGCCGCCTACTCGTCCACCTCCTACATCAAGGAGTACCCGCTCGTCATCGCGGGCGGCAAGGGCGCGATGGTCGAAGACGTCGACGGCAACCGCTACATCGACTGGATGGCCGGCATCGCGGTGTCCTCGACGGGCTACAACCACCCGAAGGTGGTCAAGGCCGTTCAGGAAGCGGCGGGTAAGTTCCTCCACATCTGCGGCACTGATTTTTATTACGAAGCCTTTTCGAATCTGTGCGAAAAACTGTCCAAGTCGGTCAAGGGCAAGGAGAAGCGCCGGGTCTTCCTGACGAACTCCGGCACCGAGGCCGTCGAGGGCGCCATCAAGCTGGCGCGCCACCACACGAAGCGCTACGGCCTGGTCTCGTTCCACAGCGCGTTCCACGGGCGCTCGTACGCGGCGATGTCGCTGTCGAGCTCCAAGGTCAAGTACCGCAAAAACTTCGGGCCGCTGCTGCCGGGCGTCTACCACCTGCCGTTCCACAATCCGTACCGCAACAGTTTGGAGGACTGCGTTAAGGCGGCTCACCAACTCTTCGAGACGCAGATCTCCCCCGAGGAGATCGCCGCCGTCATCATGGAGCCGATCCAGGGCGAGGGCGGCTACGTGTTGCCCTCCAAGGAGTTCCTGCAGTTCTGGCGCGCCCTCTGCAGCGAGTACGGCATTGTGCTCATCTACGACGAGATCCAGAGCGGCGCAGGCCGCACCGGCAAGATGTGGGCCTGCGACCACTACGGCGTGGAGCCCGACGTGATCCTGACCGCCAAGGGCATCGCCGGCGGCATGCCGATCGGCGCAATCATCGCCAAGGAGTCCGTGATGACCTGGCCGCGCGGCTCGCACGGCTCCACCTACGGCGG
>MGUL01000128.1:13238-17966 GCA_001800005.1 Elusimicrobia bacterium RBG_16_66_12
CCCCGTGGCCTGCGCCGCGGCGCTGGCGACCATCGACTTGGTCGACGGCGAACTGGCGGCCAACGCCGCGAAGATGGGCGCGCGCCTGCTCGCGGGCCTGAAGAAGCTCCAGCAGAAGCACTCCGTCATCGGCGACGTCCGCGGCCTGGGCCTGTTCATCGGCGTCGAGTTCGTCAAGGACCGCGCGACCAAGGAGCCGGCTGGCGACTTCATGGGCAAGCTCGAGCAGCTCGCCTTCCGCAAGGGCCTGCTCCTGCTCGGCTGCGGCAAGTCCACCATCCGCGTGGCTCCGCCGCTCGTTCTGAACTCATATGACGTGGACAAGGGACTAGAGATCTTCGACGCCTGCCTGACCGAGTTGACGCGCTGACGCGCCCTCTCTCCAACTCGCGCCGCGCGAGGAGTTATCCACGGATTTATGCCGGCATAATCCTGCGGATAAGTCCGGCGGAGCCGTGACGATGCGTCAGGGTCGAGAATCGGCGACGGCGATCAGATTCTCGTCCGGGTCCAGGAAATACGCGACGCGGTCGCCCCAGGGCCTATGGGCCAGCGCGCTGACCAGGACCGCTCCGGACTTCCGAAGTCTCGAGGCGGCGGCCTCGGCGTCCGCGACGCGGAAATACAACTCGGACCGGAACCCTTTGTCTCCTGGGCGGATCCGGCCCCGTTCTCCGGCAATATGCTCGATCACGCCCCGTGCGATAATGGACAGGTGGGACTTCCCCGTCCCGAATTGGATGTAATTGCCCTCGTCGGACTGAATGGGAAGCCCCACGACATCCCTGTAGAAGGTTTTCAGACGATTCACGTCGTCCGTCACGACGACGGGCAACAGACCAGTGACCATAGGCTCCTCCACGCGGCCGCAGATTCTGAGATAGCCCGAGTGATTCTCATTTCGGAACATCACCAGCGCCGCGGCCTTGGGGTGAGCCGTCATCTCCCTGGCTTTACGGGTCTCGGAACTGGTCGCCATGTAGAAGCTCCAGTCCATCTCGAACAATGTGACTGGACGCGCTTCCGGCGAGAATCCCCGCGCGGCATCGACTGTCGCGAGACAGGAGATCGCACGGCGGGGATGAGGGAAGAAACTGCGTATCTCGGCTTCGAGTTCGGGATTCATGCCCCGACTCTAGGACTTTCGTTAGGGCGCCGCTCGGAAAATATTGCGGTACTGCGTGGGAGACGTCCCGGCGTGGCGCTTGAACGCCTTATTGAACGCCGAGATGTCGGCGAAGCCGACGTCGAACGCGATCTCGGTCACCGTCTGCGCGCTCGACTGGAGTTTCTGCTTCGCAACGTCGACCCTGAGGCGGTTGAGATATTGGATCGGGGTGATGCCCGTCTTCTCCCGGAAGGCGCGCACGAAATGGAACTTGCTGAGTCCGGCGCGGCCGGCGACCTGCCGCAGATCCAGGTCCGGCGAAGCCATCTCATCGCGAAGGACCGCCTGCGCGCGCGTGACGGGACCCGGGTAGTAGCCCTTCCGTTCCAATGCGCGAAGCTCGGCGCTCGCGCCGTGCTTAAACCCGGTCGTGAGCTCGATCACCAGTTCGGTCAAAGCGCAGTCGATGGCGACATGGGAGGTTCCCGGAGTGGCGGCGGCGCTGAAGAGAGCGGCGAGGGCGGCTTGAAGGGACCGGGTGGGACGGATCAGCGCGTCATCGAAGACGAGCTCATCCGTGTTCATCCGGACGTCCGCCAGGAGGTCGTCGACGAAGCCCGGGTGGACGATCACCGCGCGCAGATCGCGAAGGTCCGGGTTCGCGGAGCATTCCTCCACATGCCGTTCCCGCGCGTTGAACACCATGAGGGCGTCGTCCGCGACGACCCAGCTCTTGCCGCGGAAGCGTCGCTGGTGACGAGTACCCCCCGCCGCGAAACAAAGCTCGAGACCTGGATGTTCGGTATCCGAATGCTCGTAGTAGCCGGCAGTGGCGACCCGCAGGGTCGTGCAAAGACCGAAGTGGTCCCGGCGGTCAGTGACGCAAGTGCCTGATGCCATCAGGCTCATTTTAACATGCGTTCATGCCGTTTCCACGCGGCGGCACCCGCGCACCGAAGTCTCGCCGCGCGAGGAAGAGGTTATGCGCGCGGCAAAGGAGTCGGATGTTCTCAGGATCATCCGAAGAACCGCCTCGGGCCCAGGGATGGATGTGGTCATATTCGAGCCCCTTCCGAGCCGTACAGCGCATCCCGTCTGGCGCGGCATAGGCGCATCGGCCTCCGTCCCTGCGCCAAACTCGATCCCTGACCCACTGGGGGATGCGGCGAGTCTCCGTTTCGCGCCGCTGCCGCTCTCGCGCGGGCGTTCGTGTGTCCGGGTCGCACCGCCTCAGGAAATCGCGAAGCAGGTAGGAGACCATCTCCTCGAGCCGTCCGGACGGACAATGCCGCTTCAACAACCGTCGTGCTCGGTCCAGATCACGGCGAAGATCTTCGCCTGCCGGGAAGCTCAAACGCGCCGGCGGCTCCATTGGTGCGGGTGATAGAACCGCTGGAACCGCGTCCACCGGGGCAACGACCCCGGGCGTCGAGCCGACACTTGGAGCACCTACGAAGGGAAGGTCGACCTCGGGAGGCGCGGGACTGCCGGCTTCCGTCTGGACTTCGGCACTACGCGCCTGTTCAGCGCGAAGCTCGCCGAGCAGCTCATCCAGTGCCGCGCGCTTGCGACCCGCGGCACGCGACAGAATCTCCGTGCGATTCTCGACCGTCAAGAACGGAGCCAGCCGCGACACGGCGCTGAGATTGAGTTGGCCGTCACGCAGGTAGGAATACACCTCGTGGTGAAGCGTCGCAGTCCGAACGACGATCAGCCGCTGCAGCGCCGCGCCCTCGCTCCACTTCAGCCGCTCCACGCAGTAGTCGAACAAAGACGGGAGCCCCGATCGAGGTGGAGGCCCCGTCGCTCGACCTCGGCCAGGCAAGCGAGCATGTCAGGCAGGGCCTTGCGCTCGGCCTGAGCCAGGTCATCGAGCCGATGAAGCAGCTCAAGGTCGCTCCATCGAGCGACCGCCGCCGAGTTATCCACAGAATGATGCCGGCATAAATCTGTGGATAAGTCTTGTCCATCCGAAACGCCGCATCCGCGCGGGGAATCCATGCATTTTATACGGCGTACCCCCTCGTTTTGTTCCGCATGATGCGCTAGAATGCGGTCGTGAAGAACAAAGTCCGGTCGATGAAAGAGGCCGTCGCGGAACTCGTGCACGACGGCGACACCGTCGTCATCGAGGGCTTCACGCACCTCATCTGCTTCGCGGCGGGACACGAGATCATCCGGCAAGGCAAGAAGGGCCTGACTTTGGCGCGCCTGACGCCGGACCTCATCTACGACCAGATGATCGCGGCGGGCACGGCCAAGAAGCTGGTCTTTTCCTGGGCCGGCAACCCCGGCGTGGGCTCCCTGCACGCCTTCCGCCGCGCGGTGGAGGCCAAGCCCCCGACGCTCGAGATCGAGGAGTACTCCCACTTCGGCATGGTGGCGCGCCTGTCGGCCGGGGCGGCGAACCTTCCCTTCTGGCCCCTGCGCAACTACGAGGGGACCGACATCCCCAATGTCAACCCGCGCATCAAGGCCGTGGACTGTCCCTTCACCGGGGAGGTCCTGGCTGCGGTTCCCGCACTTCGCCCGGACGTCACCGTCATCCACGCCCAGCGCGCGGACGCCGGAGGCAACACCCAGGTCTGGGGCCTGATGGGCGTCCAGAAGGAAGCCGCCTTCGCCTCCAAACGGGTCATCGTCGTCGTCGAGGAACTGGTCCCGGAATCGGTCATCCGCTCGGACCCCAACCGCACGCTGATCCCCGGCCTGCAGGTGGACGCCGTCGTCGTCGAGCCGTGGGGCGCGCACCCCTCCTACGCGCAGGGCTACTACGACCGCGACAACGACTTCTACGTCGCCTGGGACAAGATCGCCCGCGAGCCGGCCGGCCTGCAGAAGTACCTGGACGAGTTCGTCTACGGCGTCGAAGACCGCGCCGGCTACCTGAAGAAGAACCCGGGCCTGACCGCGCGCCTGAAGGCCAAGCCTCAGGTCTGCGCCGGCGTCGACTACGGATACTAAAGCCGCCGTCCGGCACCTGAAGGCGGTTGACCCCGTCCTGGCGCGCCTCATCAAGCGCGTCGGGCCGTGCACGCTGGAGCCTCAGCCCGACGACACCTTCCCGGCCCTGCTGAAGTCCATCGTCTACCAGCAGTTGAACGGGAAGGCCGCCGCCACCATCCTGGGCCGCGTGCTGAAGGTCCTGGGCGGCCGTGCGACGCCCCAGCGCCTGCGCAAGACCCCAGACGCCCCACTGCGAGCCGCGGGGCTGTCGGCCAACAAGCTCGCCGCCATCCGCGACCTGACCGAGAAGTCGCTCTCGGGCGTGGTCCGCCCCCGCAAGGAGCTGGAACGACTCTCGGACGAGGAGATCGTCGAGCGGCTCACCGAGGTCCGCGGCATCGGGGACTGGACGGTGCACATGTTCCTGATGTTCCGCCTGGGCCGCCCGGACGTACTGCCCACCGGCGACTACGGCGTGCGCAAGGCCTTCGGCCTGCTCTACCGAAAGAGCGGGCGACTGCCCCCGCCTTCCGCCCTGGAGAAGCACGGCCGGCTCTGGGCGCCCTACCGCACCGTCGCGGCCTGGTATCTCTGGCGGCATCTCGACGCGAAAAGCTAAAATCACCACATGCCCGCCACGACCGAGACCGCGGCCGAATACACCCTCAACGAGC
>MGUL01000128.1:17996-22026 GCA_001800005.1 Elusimicrobia bacterium RBG_16_66_12
ATCAAGGACGGAGACGTCGTCTTCGTCGGCATCGGCCTGCCCAACCTGGCCTGCAACCTGGCCCGCGCCACCCACGCCCCGAACATGACGCTGATCTACGAGTCCGGCGCCGTCGGCGCCGTGCCCGAGCGCGTGCCCCCCTCCATCGGCGACCCCGCGCTGGTCACCGGCTCCCTGATGGTCACCTCGATGGCCGACATATTCCAGTCGTTTCTACAGAACGGCAAGATCCAGGTCGGCTTCCTCGGCGGCGCGCAGGTCGACAAGATGGGCAACATCAACACCACCGCCGTCGGCTCCTACGACGCGCCCAAGGTGCGCCTGCCCGGCTCGGGCGGGGCCTGCGAGATCGCCATCCACGCCCAGCGCGTGCTGATCATCACCAAGCTCGACAAGCGCGCCTTCCCCGAGAAGGTCGACTTCATCACCTCCACCGGCAAGCGCGTCAAGAAGATCATCACCAACATGGGCATCCTCGAGCCCGACGAGACCGGCGAGATGGTCCTCACCTCCCTTTACCCCGGCGTGACTTTCGAGGCTGTCCAGGAGAACGTCGGCTGGAAGCTCAAGCAGAAGGCTTCCCTGGCCCCGGTCGACCTCCCGCATCTGAACGAGATCGACCTCCTGCGCAACAAGCTCGACCCGAAGCGTCAGCACATCAAGTAAGAGGACACCCATGGCGACAGTCGACACCAAGCAGATCATCTATTCCCTCATCGACGTGGGCCGCATCCACCCGCCGAAGAAGCAGGTGCTCAAGGGCATCTACCTCAGCTTCTACTACGGCGCGAAGATCGGCGTGCTGGGCGACAACGGCTCCGGCAAGTCCACGCTCTTGCGCATCATGGCGGGCAAGGACACCGAGTTCACCGGCCAGATCACCCAGTCGAAGGGCTACACGATCGGCCTGCTCGAGCAGGAGCCCCAGCTCGATCCCGAAAAAACGGTCAAGGAGACCGTCTCGGAGGGTGTCGCCGAGACGATGAAGCTGCTGAAGGACTTCGACGAGATCAACGAGAAGCTGGCCGATCCCGCGCTCAAGCCCGACGACATGGAGAAGCTGATGGACAAGCAGGGCAAGCTCCAGGAGAAGATCGACGCCACGAACGCCTGGGAGATCGACTCCACCCTGGAAGTCGCGATGGACGCCCTGCGCTGCCCGCCCTCAGACCATAAATGCGGCATTCTGTCGGGCGGCGAAAGACGCCGGGTCGCGTTATGCCGACTACTCCTTTCGAAGCCTGATATCCTCCTGCTCGACGAGCCCACCAACCACCTTGACGCCGAGTCGGTCGAGTGGCTGGAGCACCACCTGTCGAAGTACGAGGGCACCATCATCGCGGTGACCCATGACCGCTACTTCCTCGACAACGTGGCCGGCTGGATCCTGGAGCTCGACCGCGGCGAGGGCATCCCCTACAAGGGCAACTACGCCAGCTGGCTCGAGCAGAAGGGGCAGCGCCTGGCCAAGGAAGCCAAGAGCGAGGGCAAGCTGCAGAAGGCCCTCGCCGAGGAGCTCGAGTGGGTGCGCAAGGGCGCCAAGGGCCGCCAAGCCAAGAGCAAGGCGCGGCTCTCCGCCTACGACAAGATGCTCGAGGACTCGCAGAAGGAAAAGACCTACGAGGACCTCGAGATCTACATTCCACCCGGACCAAGACTTGGAGACATCGTTATCGAGGCCAAGGGCATCGCCAAGGCCTACGGCGACAAGCTCCTGTATGACAATCTGACCTTCCGGCTCCCTCCCAACGGGATCGTCGGCGTGATCGGGCCCAACGGCGCGGGCAAGACCACGCTCTTCCGGATGATCACGGGGCAGGAGAAGCCGGACGCCGGGACCTTCAAGGTCGGAGAGACCGTCAAGCTGGGCTACGTCGACCAGAACCGCCAATTGGACGGCGAGAAGAACGTCTGGGAAGTCATCTCGGACGGGCTGGACGTCGTGAAGCTTGGGAAATTGGAGATGCCGTCCCGCGCCTACGTCGGCCGTTTCAACTTCGCGGGGCAGGACCAGCAGAAACTCGTCAAGAACCTCTCGGGCGGCGAACGCAACCGGGTTCACTTGGCGAAGATGCTCAAAGAGGGAGCGAATGTCTTGCTCCTGGACGAGCCGACCAATGACTTGGACGTCCACACCCTGCGCGCGCTGGAAGAGGCGATCGAGGCCTTCCCCGGCTGCGCGGTGGTCATCAGCCATGACCGCTGGTTCCTGGACCGCATCGCGACCCACATCCTGGCCTTCGAGGGCGACTCGCAGGTGACCTGGTTCGAAGGCAACTTCCAGGCCTACGAGGAAGACAAGAAGAAGCGCCTGGGCGACATAAGCCCCAAGCGCATCCACTACAAGAAGCTGACGCGAGGCTGAGCGATGTTCAACGAACCGAATGCCCCCGCCGCGAAGATGGACGCCGCCGACCTCTGGCGCGAGGAGGTGTTCACCGACCGCAAGTTGGGCGCCATCCGGCGTCTGACCCCGGTCAGGCCCGACGGCGCGGCCGACCCGGCGCGGCACGTCCTCTTCGTCGGCGAGGCGTCCCTGCTCACGCCCGCGGGCTCCCTGCCGCTGAGCTTCGAGATACCGGCCGCCACGCTCGAGCAGGCCGTCGCCGCCTACGGCGACGAGGTCGCGCGCGCCTTCGACGAGGCGATGGCGGAGCTCAAGGAGATGCGCCGCCGCGCGTCCTCGTCGCTCGTGCTGCCCCAGGGCGGGCTTCCCCCCGGCGGCCTCGGCGGCCCGGGCGGGCTCGCCGCCAAGCTCAAGCTGCCCTAACGCGGGCCTGGGCCCCTTGGCCCCGCTTCCAGGCCCCGATGGCCCAGGACATCCGACGGCGAACGGTCATACTATCAATGACGTTCGATCATCGGCGTCGGGAGGCGGCAATGCGAAGAATAGCGGTCGTAGCGATAGGGCTCCTCTGTTTGATCGCCACGGGGGCAGCCGCTCAGATCGCTGCAGCGAGAAGCTCTGAATCCTCGAAAGCGGACAGCGGCCTGAGGTTCCTCGAATCCGGGAAGGGGCAGGCCGGAGTCCAGGAGCCCCCAGCGGTGCGCGCCGGAGCCTCGGCCTCTCATGCCTCGGGACTCGCCGCGTCGCCTGACTCGAAGAGGACGACGGCGTCCAAGGAGATTCCCGCCCCTGCCGTCGCGACCTCCATGAGGAAGGAGGCCGAAAGATCTGCCTGGAGCAAGGCGAAGATCGTGAGCGCGATCTGCGGGGGGGTCGCGGGAGCCGTCGTCGGGCTTCCCGCGATCGGCTCAGGAATCCCGGTGGCCGCCGCGGTCCTGGCCGCGGGAACCATCGCCGCGACCGGAGTGGTGATCGGATACGGGATCGCGGCGCTCGCCGAACGCGCGTATAACGCGAGATCGAACTGATCGACGTCTTCAGCCGAGGACTTCGCGGGCGATGATCAGGGACTGGACCTCGGTCGTGCCCTCGTAGATCTCGGTCACGCGCACGTCGCGGAAATAGCGCTCGACCGGAAACTCGCGCACGTAACCGTTGCCGCCGTGGATCTGCAGCGCGTCGTAGCAGGCCTTGTTGGCCGCGCGCGAGGCGAAGGACTTCGCCATCGAGGCTTCCTTGGTGCATTTCTCCCCCCGCGCGAGGAGCGACGCCGCCCGGTAGACCAGCAGCCGCGCGGCGTCCAGATTGGTCGCCATATCCGCGATCTTGGCTTGGGTCAGCTGGAACGACGAAAGCGTCTTGCCGAACTGCTTGCGCTCCTTGGCGTAGGCGACCGCTTCCTCGAGCGCCGCGCGGCCGATCCCCACCGACTGGGCCGCGATGCCGATGCGGCCGGAGTCGAGCAGACTCATCGCGATCTTGAAGCCTTCTCCGGCATGCCCGAGGAGCTGAGACTTGAGGACCTTGGCGTTCTGGAAGACCAGCTCGCGGGTGTCCGAGGCGCGCAGGCCCATCTTCCTCTCTTTCTTGCCCACCGTGAAACCCAGCGTCGCCTTGTCGACGATCAGGCAGGAAATCCCGCGCGAACCCGCCTCCCGATTCGTGGAGACGAAGACGACGAAG
>MGUL01000128.1:22063-25111 GCA_001800005.1 Elusimicrobia bacterium RBG_16_66_12
GACCAGGAAATGGTCGCCCGCGTCCGCGGCCGAGGTGACGAGGGAGCCCGCGTCCGTCCCGGCGCCCGGCTCGGAGAGGGAATACGCCCCCACCCACTCGCCGGCGGCGAGCTTCGGCAGATACTTCTTCTTCTGCTCTACACTGCCATGTCGGGCGATGGCCGCGCAGACCAAGGAATTATGAACGGTCACGCAGACCTGGAAGGCGGCCGAGCCGCACGCCAGCTCTTCCATCGCAGCGGCGTAGGCCAGGGGATCGACGCCCAGCCCCCCGAACTCCTCAGGGACCGAGAGCCCGAAGAAGCCGAGGGCGGCGCCCTCTTTATAAACCGCCTCCGGGATGGCCTCGTGCTCGTCCCAGGCCTGAGCGCCGGGCTTCAGGCGCTTCTCGGCGAACTCGCGCGCGCAGTCGCGCAGCATCGCCATCGATTCGGTCGGCTCGAAGTCCATTATTTCTTGGGGTACTCGTAGAAGCCGGCGCCGGACTTGACGCCCAGGCGCCCCGCCTGCACCATCTGGCGCAGCAGCGGACACGGGCGGTATTTCGAGTCGCCATAGCCCTGGTGCAGCACTTCCATGATCGCCAGGCACACGTCCAGGCCGATATAATCCGCGAGCTGGAGAGGCCCCAGCGGGTGCGCCATGCCCAGCCTCATGATGGCGTCGATGTCTTCCTTCGTCGAGACCCCTTCCATCAGGCAGAAGATGGCCTCGTTGATCATCGGCATCAGCACGCGATTGGAGATGAAGCCGGGGAAATCTTTGGCCATCGCGGGAGTCTTGCCCAGCTTCAGCGCCAGCTCGCGCGTCGCTTGGCAGGTCTCGTCGGACGTCTGCAGTCCGCGGATGATCTCGACGAGCTTCATGACGGGAACGGGATTCATGAAGTGCATTCCGATGACCCGCGACGGGTCCTTGACGACGGAGGCGATCTCGGTGATGGGAAGGGAGGAGGTGTTGGTGGCCAGGATCGCGCCGGGGGCCGCCGCCGCATCGAGGTCGCGGAAGACGGCTTTCTTGAGGTCCATGCGCTCCGGGACGGCCTCCACCGCGAACTGGAAGCCGGGGGCTTCCTTCGGCGAGAGGGCGGGCCTGATGCGCAAGAGGGCCGCGTCCTTGTCGGCCGCGGTGACGACGCCCTTGGCGGCCTGCCGGTCCAGGTTCCGGGAGATGGCGGCCAGGGCCTTGTCGGCCAGTTCCCTCTTGGCTTCCACCAGAGCGACTTCGAAGCCCTTCAGCGCGAAGACATGGGCGATGCCGTTGCCCATCGTGCCTCCGCCCACGACGCAGACGCGCTTGATGTCCATGCGCGGATGGTACCAATTCTCCTGAGGAAGCGGTAGAATGAGCCGTGGCCAAGAAAGTGAAGTCGGATCCCTCCCGTCAACCCTTCCAGTACCCCCTTAAGCGGCAGTTCGTGGAGCCGGACTGGCGCCGGCTGCCCGGGTACAAGGACGTCACCTCGCAACAGTGGGAATCAGCGCTCTGGCAGCGCCAGCACTCGGCCAAAAACCTCAAGGATCTTAAGAACGTCTTCGGCCCCCACCTCAGCGACTCCCTGGCCGAGGATATCCTCAAAGACCAACAGGACATGGCGACGATGTCCATCCTCATCCCGCCTCAGATGCTCAACTGCATGGATGAGAAGGACCTAAAGAACGACCCGGTCCGCCGCTACATGCTGCCGATCCTATCGGATCGTCATCCGATATGGCCCAACCATCCCAAGGCCAGCCGCGACAGCCTGCACGAGAGCGAGATGTGGGCCGCCGAGGGCCTCACGCACCGCTACCCGACGAAGGTCCTGGCCGAGATGATCGCCACCTGCCCGCAGTACTGCGGCCACTGCACGCGCATGGACCTGGTCGGCAACTCGGTGCCGCAGGTCCGCAAGCACAAGTTCGAGTCTCAGCCCAAGGAGCGCTACGCGGCGATGCTCGACTACCTGCGCAAGACGCCCGCCGTGCGCGACGTGGTGGTCTCCGGCGGCGACATCGCCAACGTGCCGACCGCCCAGCTCGAGGCCTTCGTGCTGGAGCTCCTCGATATCCCGAACATCCGCGACATCCGCCTGGCCTCGAAAGGCCTCCAAGGGCTGCCGCAGCACTTCCTGCAGGACGAGGTGCTGAAGTCCTTCGACCGAATCGCCAAGCGCGCATGGGACCGCGGGGTGGACATCGCCGTGCACACCCACGTCAACTGCGCCCAGCAAGTGACGCCCCTCGTCGGAAAAGTCGTGCGAAAAATTCTCGAGATGGGTTTTCGCGACGTGCGCAACCAAGGAGTCCTGCTCAGAGGAGTCAATACCACCCAGAAGGATCTTCTTGAGCTGTGCTTCATGCTCCTCGACCACGCGAAGATCATGCCGTACTACTTCTACATGGCCGATATGATCCCCAACTCCGAGCACTGGCGCCTGTCGATCTCCGAGGGCCAGAAGCTGCAGCACGACATCATGGGCTACCTGCCCGGCTTCGCCACCCCGCGCGTGACGGTGGACGTGCCGTACGTCGGCAAGCGCTGGATCCACCAACTGGCCGACTACGACAAGGTCAAGGGCGTCTCCTACTGGACCAAGAGCTACCGCACCGGCATCGAGGCCGACGACGCCGACGCGCTCACCCGCCGCTACGAGTACCTTGACCCCGTCTACACCCTGCCCCCCGGGGGCCAGGCGTACTGGAAGAAGGAAGCCGAAACGCTCGCCGCGCGCGCCTGAGCGCCGTTGCCGTCCTTTTGCCCTCCCTTTGCCGTATTTTTCCTTGCGCTCAAGCGGCGCCGGGGTCATACTGGGGGCATGAAGCTCCTGATCGTGGAAGACGACGCGGACGCCGCCAGCTTCATGCAGTTCGTGCTGGAGCAGGAGCGCTTCAGCGTGCGCTTGGCCGGAGACGTGGGCGAGGCCAAGGACCACCTGGAGGACTTCACCCCCGACCTGATCGTCATGGACCGCGGCCTGCCCGGCGCCGACGGCCTGGATTTCTGCCGCGAGCTGAAGAGCCTCCCCCGCTTCGCCAAGATCCCCGTGATCTTCGTTTCCTCGGCGAA
>MGUL01000128.1:25123-28230 GCA_001800005.1 Elusimicrobia bacterium RBG_16_66_12
CCGAGGGCTTTTCCGCCGGCGGCGACGACTACGTGACCAAGCCTTTCGGCTTCGTCGAGCTCATCGCCCGCGTGCAGGCCCTGCTGCGCCGCGCGGGCCCGGCCTCCCGCGCCTAGGCGTACTTCTTGTAGACCGGCTGGTACTGCCGGGACTTGGCGTGCGCCAGCAGGTCCTTGGGCTTGGGCGCGGCGGCCAAGTCCCGCTTGTAGGCGACCTCCATGACCGCCGCCGCGATATGGGCCGACACCTCGCGGATCTTGGTCAGCGGCGGGAACAGGCAGCCCGTGTCCAAGTCGCCCTGCGTGACGAGCTTGCCCAGCGTGCGGGCGGCCTCGTAGAACATCTCGTCGGTCACTCGCTTCGACGCGCAGGCGACCACGCCCAGGCCCACGCCGGGGAAGATGTAGGCGTTGTTGCCCTGCCCCGAGACGTAGGTCTTGCCCTTGTACTCGAACGGGGGAAACGGGCTGCCGCTGGCGAACAGCGCGCGGCCGTCGGACCAGGTGTAGGCCTCCTCGGCCGAGCACTCCGCCTTGGAGGTCGGGTTGGACAGCGCGAAGATGACGGGCTGCTTGTTGAACTTCGACATGTCCTCGATGATCTCTTGGGTGAACTGCTTGGCCATCCCCGAGACCCCGATGAGGGCCGTGGGCTTGAGGACCTTCACCGCCTCGGCGAGGCTCGCCACGGGCGCGTGCTTGTGGGCGTAGGGCTTCTTATGGTCCTGGAGGTCCTTGCGCGTGCTCTCGACCAGGGCCTTGGAATCCACGAACCAGCAGCGGCCCATCGCCTCTTTCTTCGACAGGCCCTCGGCGACCATCGCTCCGACGATGAGGTCCGCGATGCCGATGGCGGCCTCCCCTGCGCCGTGAAACAGGATCTTCATGTCCTTGAGCGCCGTCTTGGTCAGGCGCGTCGTGGAGAAAAGCCCGGCCAGCGTCACCGAGGCGGTGCCCTGGATGTCGTCGTTGAAGGTGCAGATCTCGTCGCGGTACTTCTCGAGCAGGCGGAAGGCGTTGTGGTTGGCGAAGTCCTCGAACTGCAGCAGGGCCTTCGGGAAGACCTCCTGCACGGCCGCGACGAACTCCTGGATCAGGGCGTCGTATTCCTTGCCGGTGATGCGCTTCTCGGCCATTCCTAGATAGAGCGGGTCGGCGAGCAGCTTCTCGTTGTTGGTGCCCACGTCCAGCATGATGGGCAGGGTCTGCTCGGGATGGATGCCGGCGCAGGCCGTGTACAGGCTCAGCTTGCCGACCGGGATGCCCATGCCGTTGCAGCCGAGGTCGCCCAGGCCCAGGATGCGCTCGCCGTCGGTGACGACGATCACGCGGACGTCCTTGTGCGGCCAGTTCCTCAGCGCCTGCTTGATGCTCCCCTTCTCGTACTTGGTGATGAAGAGGCCCCGAGTGCGGCGGAAGATGTGCGCGTACATCTGGCAGGCGGCGCCGACGGTCGGCGTGTAGATGATCGGCATCAGCTCGTCGATGTAGTCCTGCACCGCTCGGTAGAACAGGGTCTCGTTGCGGTCCAGGAGCGCGATCATCTCCACGTACTTCTGGAGGTCGCTGGTCTGGCGGCGGACGTTGTTGATCAGGCGCAGCACCTGCTGGTCCATGGTCGACACGCGGGGCGGCAGCAGGCCCAGCAGGCCCAGCTTCTTGCGCTCCTCGTTCGTGAAAGCGGTCCCCTTGTTCAGGGACGGGTTATGGAGAAGGTCCACGCCGGTCTTCCCGGGGTGAACGGGGGTCTTCGCGGACGGCGGGGTCTTCGTGGCGGGCATGCGTCCTCCTGTCTCATCAGCGGCCGACAAAGCCGATGTTCGCAACGATTATACCAATGCCGCTTCCCCGGATTGCCAATAGGGGTGGGAATCGCTAATATGAGCGCATGGCGATCACCTTCACCCCCTACGGCGGGATCGACGGCCTCGTCCTGGTGGAAGGCAAGGATTTCCGGGACGCGCGGGGCACCTTCATGGAGTCTTTCCGGGCGGACGTCTGGGCCCAAGCCGGTCTGCCCCCGCTCCTCCAGGACAACCTCTCCCGCTCCAATCGCGGGGTCATCCGCGGTCTGCACTACCAGAAGGACCCCCAGGCCGTGGGCAAGCTGGTCCGCTGCGTGAGCGGCAGGATCTTCGACGTGGCGGTGGACATCCGCAAGAGCTCCCCCAGCTTCGGCAAGTGGGCCTCGATCGAGCTTTCCGGCGAAGGCAACCGCGCCTTCTGGATTCCGCCGGGCTTCGCCCACGGCTTCTGCGCGCTGACCGACGACGCCATCGTCGCCTACAAGGTGACCGGCTATTGGGCCCCCAACGTGGACGGGGGGCTGAGATGGGACGACCCCGCCGTCGGCGTGGCCTGGCCCCTGCCGAAATCCGAGATCCGCCTCAGCCCCAAGGACGCGGTCCTGCCTCCGCTCTCCGCGATATGACCTCGCTCCTCCCCCTCCTCGCCCTCGCCGCCTGCGCCGCTCAAGCCTCCCTGGTCCAGCCGCATCCGGATTCCGCCCTGCTCAACGAGATCCTCGAACTCAAGCCCGCGGCCGGACACCATTTCAACGCCGCGGCCCCGCAGAAATGCGGCGGCGCGCGGGCCGACGAGGTCCTCCCCCGCCGCTTTCGCTGCCAGCTGAGGGAGAGCGGCCAGGTCCCCGTGCTGGCCAGCGTCTGCGACGACGCCAAGACCTTCTGCCGCCAGGAGAGCTTCGCGGTGGAGGTGAAGAAGACCTCCAAGCAGGCGGCCAAGTCCTCCCCGCTCAAGGCCGCCCCCAAGGGCGGCCGGCGCGCCCCGGAGGGCTTCATCGACAACGAGCCGGCCCGGGCCCGCGCGCTGGCCCGGCGCGAGCGACGCCTCCTGTTCATCGGCTTCTACGGCATCTGGTGCCCGCCGTGCAACGAGCTCGAGGAGCACGCCTACCCGGACCCAGCCTTCCAGAAGGCCTCCGCCGACTTCGTGAAGATCGGCCTCGACGCCGACGCCGAGACCTCCTTCGACTGGAAGGCCCGCTTCAAGGTCGGGGGCTACCCGACTTTGATCGTCGCCGACGCCGAGCTCCGGGAACTGGGGCGGGTGGTCGGCTCGCGCACCGGCCCGGCCCTGGCCGGGGTC
>MGUL01000128.1:28267-28657 GCA_001800005.1 Elusimicrobia bacterium RBG_16_66_12
TCTCGAAGAAGCCGAGCGCCTCATCGCCAAAGGCGGGGAGTCGTCGACCGAACCGCGGCGCCTGCGCGTCGCGCGCTGGCACGCGGAGCGGGGCGAATTCGACGAGATCGAGGATCTGCTGAAGGGGATGACCCAGCCCGCCGCCAAGCGGGAGCTTCTGCTGGCCCGGCGCGAGAAGGCCCGGCGAGAGGACGACGCCGCCGCGGGCCTGGCCGCCGTCAAGGAACTCGCCCTCGCGTTCCCGAAAGACCCCGCCTTCTCCGAGTGGGCCGCGGCGCTCGCCGGGGAGGACAAGACCGCGGCGCGGGCGCTGAGCGAGGACGTCCGCCGCTCGGTCGACGAGTGGTCCGCCGCGCCCGCCCTCGGGGAGTCGGGCTACTCGGCCGCCGA
>MGUL01000128.1:28667-29376 GCA_001800005.1 Elusimicrobia bacterium RBG_16_66_12
GAAGCCTCCTTCTTCGAGGCGCTGGGATCGACCGAGGCGGCCCGCGCTCTCTGGTCGAAGGCCGCCGACGCCTACGCCGCCCAGGCGGCCAAGTCCCCCCTCAAAGTCCCGCGCGCCGCCAACCTGGGCCGCGCGGACGCGCTGAAGGCTGCGGACCGTTTGTCGGAGGCCGAGGCGCTCTACGAATCTCTCGTGAAGGCCTATCCGGAGGAGTTCACCTTCTGCTACGACTACGCCTCCGTCCTCAAGGGCGCGGGCCGCGCCGAGGCCGCTTACCCCTACGCGGTCAGGGCCGCCGCGGCCGGCTACGGCGACAACTGGCTGAGGGCGGGGCGCCTGAAGGCGGAGCTGGAGTGGGCGCTCGGCCGCAAGCAGGACGCGGCCAAGACCGTGGACGAGGCCCTGGCCCAGACCGAGATGCCGAAGTCGTCCGCCGTCAGGACCGGGCGCTACCTGCTCGCCCTGCGGCGACTGAGAGAGAAAATCGACTCGAAGCAGCCTTGAACTTACCAACGCCCCCTGTTACAATCTGAGCATGAGCTTATCCTCGTACATCGAAGCGGCATTGGCGAGCGCGCGCTACAAGACCTTGGAAGACAAGACTTGCTTCGGCGAGATTCCCGGATTCCAGGGAGTTTGGTCGAATGCGAAGACCATCAAAAAATGCCGGGAGTCGCTCCGGGAAGTTCTCGAGGACTGGATTGTGTTG
>MGUL01000128.1:29414-29703 GCA_001800005.1 Elusimicrobia bacterium RBG_16_66_12
TCCACGGCAAGCGGCTCACCGTACCTGAACTGGCTCGTGCCTAAACCGCTGAAGCGCCGAGAACTCATCCGCCGCTTGCGGGACACCGGGTTCAAGGGTCCCTACAGCGGGAGCAAACATCAGTTCTTGGTGCGCGGGACCCTTAAGCTCCGCATCCCCAACCCCCACGAAGGAGACATCGGGGAGCCCTTGCTGCGCGAGATCCTCAGGCAAGCCGGAATCGATCCGAAGACCTGGTAATCGCCCTCGAGTCTCTCAGAGCGGGTCCACGCGGCCGCCGAAGAGCCGC
>MGUL01000129.1:0-330 GCA_001800005.1 Elusimicrobia bacterium RBG_16_66_12
CTCGACCTCGTCGCGCAGGGAGCGCATCTCCAGGTTCAGCGAGCGAATCATCTCCAGGAGTTGGTCGTTATCCGGGGCGGACACGGACAGAAGTATAGGAAGGACGCGCGGCGTGGTCAAGGCTCCGGCGGCCCCCCCAATCCTCCAGGTGGCCCGATGCGTCGTGTTGACGGGCGGAATGGGCGCGATGGACGGTCAGCGGCCAAGAAGTCGATTTTATCTTGGAGCGAGGCAAAAGCCTGGTCGCGTTCGAGGTGAAGGCTGCAAGCGAAGCGCGTCACTCCGATTGCGGCAACCTGCGTCTTTTTCTGAAGGAATACCCCGAAGCGG
>MGUL01000129.1:360-3739 GCA_001800005.1 Elusimicrobia bacterium RBG_16_66_12
ATATCCGCATCATGGACGACAAGATCGTGGCTGTCCCCTGGACGGCCGACAAAGCCTGATCAGCGCAGCAGCAGCCGGCTGGCCAGCGAGAAGTAAAGGGCGTTGCTGAGGATGTCGGTGGTCGTCGTGATCATCGGCCCCGTGGCCGTGGCGGGATCGACGCCGAAGCGGCGCAGGACGAAGGGCTCCAGCGACGCCATCACGGTGGCGAAGGTCATCGAGAAGCACATCGACAGGCCGACGACGACCCCGAACCAGAGCCCGTAGCGCTCGGAATAGACGGAGTCGGCGATGGCGCCCACCACGAGGCCGTAGCAGACCCCCATCAAGAGCCCGATGGCGATCTCGTGGATGATCGCCTTGGTCTCGCCGCCCGGGGGGATATCCCCCGTGGCCAGGCCGCGGACCATGATGGTCGCCGTCTGAGCGCCGACGTTGCCTCCCATGCCCGCGATCATCGGCGAGAAGCTGGCCAGCGCGATGATCTTGGAGAGCGTTCCCTCGAAGTGGCCGACCACGACCGAGACCAGCATGCCCCCCAGGCAGGTGATCAGCAGCCAGGGCAGGCGCAGGAAGGCGCTGCGCGCGATCGTGCGCGAGGCCGGATGAGAGAAACCGGCCATCTTGGCGAAGTCCTCCTCGGTCTCCTCCGCGGCGACCTCGAAGATGTCCTTGTAGACGACCACGCCGAGGACCTTTTCGCCCGAGTCCACGACAGGCGCGCTTTTGAGCTTGTAGCGGGTGAAAAGCTTGACCGCTTCTTCCTGGTCGGCCTCGGGCGGTAGGGTCGGCGGCCGAGAATCCATCAGGTCGCGCACGAGCATGTCGCCGGGGGCCACGACCAGGGACTTCAGACCCACCTGGCCGAGCAGGCGGTTGTCGGCGTCGACGACCATCAGGGTGTCGAGGTGGGTCTCCTCGATGCGGCGCAGGCGCGTGCTGTACTGGATGCGCTCGACGGCCGTGCGGGCGGGCCAGCGCTCGTCGAGCGTCACGTAGCGGCCGCGCATCAGGGCGCCGACGGTCTGCCCGGGATATTGAAGGTACTGCTGGACGTATTCCTGGCCGCCCTTCTTCATGATGGCGGTCAGCTGGCGCACCATCGGCGCGGGCAAGCCGCGCATCATGCGGCCTGTCTCGGAGGGGTCCAGGTCGCTGAGCAGTTCCTCGGCGTCGTTCTTCCGCAGGCCGCCGAGCAGGCCGGCCTGCTCCGGCGGGTCGAGCTCCTCGAAGAGCTGGGTCGCCTTCTGGCGCGTGCTGAGGCGGAAGATGGCCGTGCGCTCCTCCGGAGTGAAGCGGTCCCAGGCCTCCGCCAGGTCGATGGGCGAGACCTCCCGCAGACAGCTGCGCACGGAGACGAAATCGTTGGCCTGGAGCAGTTCCTTCAGGTCGGCCAGATAGATCTGGAGCGTCTTCACCGGCGCGATGTTACCAAATCAGGAATGAGAGGGCGACGGGGCGGGGGGCGGCGCCGGGCGCGGCGTCGGAGGGAAGTCCTGGCGGTCCTGGAGCCGCCGATGGGACAGGTAGGCGGTCATCCCCCCAACGAAGATCAGCGCGGCGGCCCAGCCGAAGGGCCCGCCGGCGCTGAAGAAGACGACATAGCTCATCAGCCCCACGCCCATCCCGCCCGCGACCGCGCCCGCGGCCCGGGCGGTCTTCAGCGTGGGGATCTCCGCCGGGTCGATGACGGGGCGCGCGGCCGTGACGGTGATCGGCTCGACGCCCGCGACGGTCATCGTCGACGGCGCGGCCGCCGCCTGAGCCGCGACCGCCAGCGAAAGCAGGACCGCCAGAGGTCTCATGGGCTCCTCCTCGCGAGCAGGGCCCCGGTGTCGAGCCCGCAGGCGTGCGGGTCGACCGCGCGCTGGATCTCGCGCGGCGGCTGCCCCGTCTGCGCGCCGCTCAGGGAGAGGTCGACGGCCTCCACGGCCGCGCGCTCCCCGTTCGCGTCCGCGAACACCTCGAGGACCGGGTGCAGCAGGTCCCCGGGGTTGTTGCGGCGCACGACGGCCAGCTCGCCGGTGTCCAGGGCCAGGACCGTGCCGATCGGGAAGACCCCCACGACGGCGATGAGGAGGACGAGGAGGGCCGGGTCGTAGGCCACGTCGGCATCCTCCGCCATCCGCCGCAGCGCCTCATCGGGAGCCAAGGGCTTGCGCGTGTAGACGCGGCCCGAGGTCAGCGCGTCGAAGGAATCGGCGAGCGCGCAGATGCGCGAGAAGACGTCCTGGCGGCGCGCCTGCCGGAGCCTCGGGTAGCCGGAGCCGTCCGCCTTTAGGTGATGCTCGAACGCCATCGAGACCGCGCGCGCCAGGGCCCGGTCGTACGGACGGCGCATGCCCAGCAGTTCGCGGGCGCCCAGCACCGGGTGCCGGCGCATCGTCTCCCATTCCGAATCGTCGAACTCGTCCGGCTTGTTGATGAGGGCCAGCGGCAGCTTGACCTTGCCGATGTCGTGGAACAGCGCGCCGAAGCCGAGCTCCGCGAGCTGCGCGCGCTCCAGACCGAGCCGCACGCCGACGGCGACGGAGTAGACGCAGACGTTGACGCAGTGGGCGTATGTGTATTCGTCGTAGTCGCGCAGGGCCGTGAGCTCAAAGAGGGCCTGCTCGTCCTCGAGGACCCGGTCCACGAGGCCGTGCACGACCCTCTTGGCCTGGACGAAGTCGACCGGCTGGCCCGCGCGCGCCTGGGCCATGATGTCCTCGACGACGCAGAGCGCGCGGGTGAAGGTCTTCTTGGCCGCGCTCGCGCCGTCGCCCGCGGCGGGGGCGGCCTGCGCCTCCTCCGTCTCGGCGATCTTCTGGACCGCGACCGCGGCGGCGCCGGCCGCGCGCAGCAGCCCGCGCAGCTTGTCGAGGCCCTCGCCTTTGCGCGTCTGCACGGCGTTGAAGGCGAACGCGAAGGCGTCCAGCTGGGCCTGGTCGCAGGTGGAAGAAAACTCGACGGCGCCGAGGCCCCGGCGCTTCATCTCGTCCATCAGGAAGCGGGCGCCGGCGGTCCCCTCGGTGGGGAACCGGATGCGCAGGCGGTTGAAGAAGAGCTGCTCGTCGCGCGACTCCAGCTGGACGGAGCCCTCGTCCTCCAGAGCCTTGCGCAGCGTCGCGCCGGCGCGCGCGGAATGCTGCAGATAGCCGGCGTTGTTCGGGCCGTAGACGGCGGCGGCCTTGATCAAGACGTGCAGGTCGTGGACGAGCTGGGCCGCGATCGGCGCGGCGGCGGCGGAGTCCTGTTCGATGACCATGGCGTCAGCTCCTGCCGCGGTTCACGCGCGCTTTCTGCTGGGCCTGGACGGCGGCGTCGCGCAGCGCTTTGCCGCGCGCCGCCGCAAGCCCCTGCAGGTAGGCCGCGGTCTCGGGCCCGGCGCCCTCGGCGA
>MGUL01000129.1:3774-7698 GCA_001800005.1 Elusimicrobia bacterium RBG_16_66_12
GCGCCCCAGAGCCCCCAGCGCTCGATGAGGGGACGTAGGAGCGGCAGAGCCGCGTCGCCCTTGATCCGCACCAGCGCCCTCAGCCAGTCCTGGCGCTCCTCGGCGTCGAGGCGCGGGAAGTCCGCCTCGCGCACGCGCCGGGCGGCCGTCTCTCCCGACTCGGCGTCGCGGCGCTCCGACAGTGCGTTCAGCGCGCGCAGCCGCAGCTCGGAGGACTCGTCATGCAGGGCCTTGCGCAACTGCCCGCGGGACTCGTCGGAGTCCGCGTGCGCCAGAGACGCGACCGCCTCCCGGCGCACCCTCTCGTCCGCGTGACGGAGCGCCTTCGCGAGGTGCTCGCAGGCGCGCGCGCCGCCGATGCGGCCCAGCACGATGGCCACGTTGCGCGCGACATACCAGCGCGCGTCGGACAAGCCGGCGGCGACCGCGTCGACATTCTTCGTCCCCCGCTCGACGAGGAAGCCGCAGAACACATCTCGCGCCGCGCGCCGCTCCAGCAGGCCCAGGGCGGCGACCAGCCCCGGCAGGGCCTGCGCGGGCATCTCGGACAGCAGCCGGCGGCAGGCGTCGAGATCGCAGCCGTCCGAGGCGTTCAGCGTCCCGCATAATTGCTCGACGCGGCGCTCGTCGCTCGTCCGGCGCCGCGAGTCCTCGAGCCTGCGACAGCGCTCCGGCTCGCGGCCGCGAACCGCCTCTTCGAGCTCCGGGAGGGCGGCGCAGACGCGCCGCGCCGAGTGGAAGTCGGCCTGCGCGATGAAGCGGTCGTAGAGATCGTCCAGCGCGTCGCAGGTCTGCCGGAACTCGGCTGGGTCCTCCTCCGCGCCGAGGATATCGCCGAGGATGCGGAGCGTCGAATCGAGCGGGTCGAACTGCGCGGCCTCGCCCCGCAGCACGTCCAGCGGCAAGGTCCCCGCCGCCGACTGGACGAGCGCATTCATCCGCCGGGACTTCGCCACGGCGCTTGCCCCGGCGCCGCCCGACGCGCCCACGATCGCCGCAGGGTCGACGCGGGCGTCGGTCCCCGGGCGCCGCACGCGGCGCGCGGCGCGGCTGCGCTCGGCCGCCTCGTAGTCGACGGCCTCCAGACCCCCGACGGCCTCGTATTCGATCCCCTTCAGCGAGGCCTCCCACAGGAGGGTCGCCAGGTCATCGCCGCCCCGGCGGTCCTTGACCGCCTTCCTGACGACCGCCAGAAAACGGTCGAGTTCCTCGCTTTTCAGGCCCGGATGGAACGTCAGCTTGACGATGCCGTCGCGCGTCAGGGAGGCGGCGAAGCCGTCCGTGCCGGCGTCCTTGCGCACCTTCTCCTCGGCGAAATAGAGCGCGTCGCCGCGGATCGAGAGGTCGAGGGCTCCTTGCTCGTCCAGCAAGGAGGTCAGCATCCCGTGGAGCTCGGCCTTGAACTGGGCCGGCAGGGGGTTTGAGGGCGGATAGAGCAGGAACGCCTTCACCGTCTTGTCGAGGCAACCGACCACCTCCCGCACCCGCACGAGGGCGGCCCGGGCCTCGGGCGAATCCTTGGGCTGCGGCGTCGTCTGAGGGCTGTCCACGACACTCATGGACGCGACGGAAAAGCCACCCCCCGACGATTACGCAAAAGCGAAGCAGGGCGGTCGTTTAGGCCGCCCTGCCCTCACTTCTCATCGGAGCGCCTACTCTTTGCCCTGTGTTATCACGGGCCCTCGGCGTCTCCGGCGCGTCTTTGCGCGGCCCCTCGTAGAGGAGCCTCTTGTGCGGGGCGGCTTTGCCCTCCCCGCGCCTGACAGGGATTGTCGCAACGATATTTCTTACATCAACCGACGGGGGCGGGAGAGGGCGGCGGGAAGTGTCTTTTAGTCGACCTTGATGCTCACGCCGCGGGTCTTGACCTCCGTCGGCTTGCGCATGGTCAGCGTCAGCACGCCGTCCTTGCACGACGCTTTGACGTCCTCGGTGTGCAGGCCCTCCGGGAGCTCGAAGCTCCTCAGGAATGAGCCGTAGGACGACTCGCGGCGCAGCCAGGTCTTGCCCTTCTCCTCCTTCTCGCTCCTCTTCTCGCCGGTGACGGTCAGGACGTCGTCCTTGACCTCCACCTTCACGTCCTCCTTGCGCACGCCCGGAAGGGAGATGTCGAGGATGTACTCCTTCTCCGTCTCCCGGATGTCCGTGCGGGGCATCCAGGCCGCGGGGAACGCGGGCCTGTTCGTCCTCAGCGGCGCGAAGACGTCCTCCAACAGTCCTCCGAACGGCAACAGACGGAACTCCTTGAGCGGATCCATCATCCTGAATGGATTCCACTCCTCGAGTCCGCCTTCCCTCTCCTTTTCCATGACCGGCAGGTTCTTCTCAGCCATACTTTTAACCCTCCTTCATTTCCTTCGCCGTCAATACAGACGCGCGCCGGCGCGCGAGACGAGCCGCCGGACGAGACGCGGGCGCATCCGGCCCGAGGGCACGGCCAGCACGGGGACCTGGGAGTGACGCAGCAGGCGCTCGACGGTCGAGCCGAACACGAAGTCCGCGGCGAAGGGGCGGCGGTGCGCCGAGAGGATCACGAGCTCGTAGCGTCCGGAGTTCGCCTCCGCGATGATGCGCGCGCGCGCCTCGCCTTTGCGCGCGCGCAGGGTCCAGTCCGGCCCCGCGCCCAGGACCGTCGCCAGACGCCGGTCCAACTCCCCGGGCGCCGCCGACCCGGGTTCCACGATATGAAGCACATCCAGGCCCGCGCGGAGACTGTGCGAGAGCTCCCGCGCCCAGCGCAGCGCGCGCGTCGCATAAGGCCGCCCGTTCCACGGAGCGAGCACGCGCGCGAAGGTCTCGATGCTTCGGCGCTCGGGCACCACGAGCACGGGGATCTGCGCGCGCCGGATGACGGCCTCGGCGACCGAGCCCGTGAGCAGGCGGTCGAGCCCGGCGTAGCCGTGCGTGCCCATCACCATCAGGTCCGCGCGCTCCGGCCGCGCCAACTCCAGCAGCGCGGCCGGCGGCCAGCCGTGCACCGTCCGCAGTTTGAGCCGCTCGGGCGGCAGTCCCGCCGCGGCCTTGCGCAGCTTCTCCTCGATCTTGCGCTTCGGCTCCTCCGTCACGGGCGGCACGCTGACGGGGATGCTGTCCGGCCCGACCCAAGCGGCGACCATCGGCGGATGCTGGACGTACACGATCTCGAGCACGGCGCCCCATCGCCGCGTGAGCGCCTTGGCGGCGTCGAGGGCGGACAGGGAGGGCGCGGAAAGGTCGGCGGCGACCAGGATGCGTCTGGGCGGGAATCGTTTCATAACCATGACTGGCGCAACAAAAACACCCGGTTCGAGCGCTTTGGTCGCATTGTTGCGCCGAAGAATATGACGGCATGAGGCCGTGTGAAGGAGGAGGCTCAGATGACCTCGAACAGGCGTTCGCCGCAAGGGCCGGACGGCTCCGTCTGGGAGCCCGTGCACGACATCTTGGAGGGCGTCGAGCAGGCGGTCGCCGGAGGCTGGTATCCCGCGCGGCGCATGCTGCTCTCGCGTTTGGCCGCGACTGCCCCGCCGAGGCTGGCCGCCTGGGTCCCCGAGGCCGACGTGGAGGAAGGGCCGCGCGAGATCGCGGTCTCCTTCGCCCTGCCCGGCGTCAACAAGGCCGACATCCGCGTGCAGGTCACCGAGGAGGCGCTGACGGTCAGCGGCCGCCGCCGCGAGGAGGAGGGAGCGCCCGAGGCGGGACGGCGCGAGATGCCGCGCGGCGAGTTCCTGCGCCGCGTGCGCCTGCCCGCCGAGGTGAAGCCGGATGGCGCCAAGGCCGCCTACCGGGACGGCGTCCTGCGCGTGACCTTGGCGCGCGCCCGGGTCCAGACCGGCCGCAGCGTGAAGATCGAATAGCACCGGAGGGCGTATGGGCGGCCTGCAGGCCCTGAGGCGGACATATCGCCACTTGAACCGCTACCGCGAGGTGGCCGCCATCCTCGCC
>MGUL01000129.1:7732-9968 GCA_001800005.1 Elusimicrobia bacterium RBG_16_66_12
GACCTCCACCTGGAGGCCGGCTTGAAGGGACTGGCGCTGCATCCCCCGGCGGACGCGGGCTCGCGGCCGGAGCGCGTGCGCCTCGCTCTGCAGGAGCTGGGGCCGACCTTCGTCAAGGCGGGGCAATATCTCTCCACGCGCGCGGACATGATCCCGGAGGAGTACCTGCGCGAATTGGCGAAACTCCAGGACCGCGTGCCGCCCTTCCCCGCCGAGGAGGCGCGCCGCATCCTGACGGAGGACTTAGGCCGGCCCATCGAGAAGCTCTTCGCCCGCTTCGACGGGCATCCGCTGGCCGCCGCGTCGATCGCGCAGATCCACGCGGCCACCCTGTCCGACGGCTCTGCGGCCGTCGTCAAGGTGGAGCGGCCCCATATCCGCGGCGTCGTCGCCGTCGATCTCGAGATCATGGCGCACATCGCGGCGCTGGCCGAGCGGCACCTCGACGAGTGGCGCTGGCGCCGGCCGACCCGCCTGGTCGCCGAGATCGCGCGCTCCCTCGACCGGGAAATGGACTTCTCGCTCGAGGCCGCGCACGTGGAGCGCTTCGCGCGCCAGTTCGCCGGCGACGAAACCGTCCGCGTTCCCAAGGTCTACCGCGCGCTGAGCTCCGCGCGCGTGCTGACCCTCGAGCGCCTGCACGGCGTCAAGGCCGACGATCTGGCCGCGCTGGACCGCGAAGGCCTGGACCCGCGCATCGTGGCCGAGCGCCTGGCGGCGCACTATCTGGCGATGATCTTCACGCACGGCTTCTTTCACGCCGACCCCCATCCAGGGAACCTGATGGTCCAGCCCGGCCATGTCGTCGCCTATCTTGATTTCGGCATGACCGGGCGCCTCGACCGTGCGACGCGCGAGTCCCTGGCCGACGTCGTCCTCGCCGTGTCCGAGAGGGACCAGGCGATGCTGGGCCGCGCGCTCCTCGCGCTCTCCGAGCACGACGAAGAGCCCGACCCTCGCGCGTTCGAAGACGACGTGGCCGAGCTGATGGACCAGTACGCCTATCGGCCCCTGAGCGAATGGCGGCTCAGCCGCATGCTCGAGCAGTTCTTCCAGACCACGGCCCGCCACCACGTGCGCGTCCCGGCGGACCTCTTCCTGATGGTCAAGGCCCTGACCGGGCTGGAAAGCCTCACCCGCGCGCTCGACCCGCGCTTCGACGCCGTCACGGCCGCCGCCCCCTTCATCCGCCGCGTGCACGAGGAGCGCTTGGCGCCTCGGCGCCTGGCCGAGCGTCTGGCCACCGCCGGGCGCGAGACCCTCGATCTGCTGACCTCGGCCCCCGCGGAGCTTCGCGAGCTGATCCGCCAGGCCCGGCGCGGACGCCTGCTCATCGAATTCGAGCACAAGGGCCTGGAGCCCGCGCTCTCGGAGCTCGACCAGATCAGCAACCGTCTGGCCTACGCCATCCTGCTGGGCTCGCTCGTGATCGGCTCGGCCCTGCTCGTCCACGCGGGCCTTCCTCCCTACTGGCGGGGCGTCTCGGTGCCGGGCATCGGAGGCTTCCTGCTGTCGGCGCTGATGGGCCTTTGGCTGCTGCTGGCCATACTCCGTCACGGCCGCCTTTAGCGCCCCCGTCGGCCGGCGCGGTCGTCTTGTTGCGACGATAGAGTGAGAGTGGGAGGAGATATGAAGAT
The DNA here is from genome assembly GCA_001800005.1 of Elusimicrobia bacterium RBG_16_66_12. Lineage (GTDB taxonomy): Bacteria > Elusimicrobiota > Elusimicrobia > UBA1565 > UBA9628 > GWA2-66-18. The sequence continues at coordinate 9,370 of MGUL01000129.1, forward strand.
CGTCGACGACCTTCTCGAGCAGCACGCCGGACTGCGCCGCGGACTGGCGGGGCTGGAGTCCTTGCTGGGGCCGAAGTCGGATGCGGGCTGGGACGACTGCTCAAACTGCGACATGGCCCAATTCCAGGCGAGCCTGAGGGATTTCCTGGGGAAGCTGAAAACGCATGAGACATACGAGGATCGCGTCTTGGCCGACGCCGTAAAGTCCCTGCCCGACGGACAGGAGGAGTTCCGGCGGGGAATGGAGAAGTCCCACGAGACCCTGGACAACCTGATGAAGCTCCTCAATGCGGCGTCCGTCATCGACCACGGCCGCCACGTCTACTCCGTGCGGCACATCGCAGGCCGCGTCCATGACGAGCTGGAGGCCCACCTCGCCTACGAGGAGAAGACGCTCTTCCCGTTGCTGGGCGGCAAAAGCCGCGCAGCCTGCGAATAAGCCCTCACCAAGAGTCGCCGCCGTCGTCATGCCGGTCCTTGCCGCCTCTCTTGCCGCCGAAACCGCCCTTCCTGCCGCCGCGCTTCTCGTCGAAGCCCCCTCGCTTGTCGCCGCGCCCGCCCCGCTTGTCGCCGCGCCCGCCGCGCTTGTCGCCGCACCC
>MGUL01000129.1:9982-13356 GCA_001800005.1 Elusimicrobia bacterium RBG_16_66_12
CGGAATCGGGAGCGGGCCCGAACCCTCCAGGCTTATCACCGAAGCTCTTCTTCTCGCCGAAGCCGCCGGCCGGGCGAGGCTCCATCGGGCGGGCTTCATTGACGATGATGCGCCGCGCCCCCACGCTGCTGTTGTTGAGCTTCGAGATCGCGGCCGCCGCCTCGGCGTCGGTGCCCATCTCCACGAAGCCGAAGCCCTTGGAGAGGCCGGTGTCGCGGTCCTTGATCACCTTCGCGCTCACGACCAGTCCGCAGGCGGCGAACAGCGCGCTCAACTGGCTCTCCGTCACCTCGTAAGGCAGACCGCCGACGAACATCTTCTTTCCCATTGATCGACTCCGTTACGGGTTCATCCCTTCCAGGCCTTGACCGAGTCGACGATCTGGGCGACGTCGGCGTCCTTGAGACCCGGATGGATGGGGAGGCTCAGGGCCTCCTCGTTCAAGCGTTCGCAGACCGGCAGCTTGGACTGCGAGCCGTAGATCTTGTTCATGTGCAGGGGATGGTAGCGCAGCGTGGTGTAGATCCCGTTCTGGTAGAGATACTTGGCGAAAGCGTCCCGCCGGCCCGCCGGGACCCGCACGCAGTAGGTGAAATAGGAATGAGTCGCGTCGGCCGGGGCGTCCTGCGGCCGCACGAGCCAGCCGAGGGAGGCGAACTCTTTCTGGTAGAGCTCCCAGATCCTCCGGCGGTAGGCCTGCATCGCGTCGAGCTTGCGCAGTTGGGCCAGGCCGATGGAGGCCGCGATGTCGGATGGCAGCATCTTAGGAAAGAAGTCGGTGACGTTGTACTCCCACCACCGGTCCTTCGACGCCGAGGCCTCGAAGCCGGACTTGCCGATCCCGCAATAGCGCAGCTGACGCGCGCGCGCCAGGCGCGCGGGGTCCTTGGCGGTCAGCCCGCCGCCCTCGCCCATCGCGAGGTTCTTGATCGCGTCGAAGCTGTAGATGCCGACCTCGCCGAGACCGCCGCAGTGGGCGCCCTTCAACTTCGAGTCGACCGAATGGGCGGCGTCCTCGATGATCGGCAGACCCAAGGCCTCGATCTCGTCGACGCGGGCCGGCAGGCCGCCGTAGTGGACGACCATGACGGCCCTGGTCTTCGGCGTCAGCGCGGCCTGAGCCGTCTTTAAGGTGATGTTGTGGGTGTCGAGGTCCACGTCCGCGAAGACGGGGCGGTGTCCGCACAGCACGACGGCGTGCGCGCAGGCGATCCAGGTGAAGGAGGGGACCAGGATGTCCGAACCCGGGGGCAGGTCCAGGAGCTTGACCGCCAGGTGCAGGGCGTTGGAGCCGGAATCCAGCAGCACGAAGCCGGGAAGCCCCAGACGCTCCGCGAAACCCTTCTCAAACGCGGCGGTCTTGGGGCCGATGCCGATCCACTGGGCCTCGAGACTGGTGCGGACCTCCTCGAGCTCCTCCGGGCCCATCAGAGAGCCGAAAACGTTGATCATCCGACGATAGGCTAGCGCATTTCCCGGTTATTGTCCATCAGGCCCGGGAGAGCTTTACGTCGAGACGGTCGGCGGCGTCTTGCCCCATCTTCATGGCCACATGCGTGTTCACGTATTGGAAACGCCCCTGACGCCCGGCGGTCTCCGCGTTCGACAGACCCGCGAAGGCGTCGAGGAGCGTCTTGAGCGCCGTCTCGTAGCCCAGGGTATACATCGGGTGGGCGTGCCGGGCGCGGAAGACGTGGGAGGCGGCCACCTCCGCGCGGTCGAGGATGCCCTCGCGGACCAGGTCCGAAACCACGGCCTCCACCGCCAAGGCCTCGTCCGTCCAGACGGCGTCCTTCGGGTCGCAGGCAACCTCCGCCACCAGCAGCGTGGTCCCGGGCGGGTCCATGTGGAAGCCGAAGTGCGCGAGGTCCGTGATGCGGTTGAAGGAATGCTCGCGGAAGTACATGAAGGAGGCGCGCAGGACCTTCGGCCGTCGGATCTTGAGGCCGACGAAGACGATGGCCCGGAAGCGGAGCGCGTCGGCCGCGGCTTGCGCCGCGTCGCCCAAGGACGGCGAGAACATCCTCGCCGCCTCGTTGACGGCCAGCGTGTTCACGATCCCGGAACAGGCCACGACCTCCCTCGCGCCGCCGTGCTCCAGCTCGACGCCCGCGACCTTCCCGCCTTCCCGGCGCATCGAGAGGACGCGAGTGGACAGGCGCAGCCGGGCGCCCTTCTTCAATGCGTCGGCGGCCAGGCGCTCGCAGATCATGGAGAAGCCCTTCTTCGTGGTCCAGAGCTGCCCCTCGAGCTTCTCGACGTAGCCCTCCGTCTTCATCGCGTCTTCGGAGGAGAAGAGCCCGTGCGCCGCGACCGCGGCCTTGTCGAGGAAGTCCAGTATGTTCAGGCGCGGGATGCGCTCTCGGGCGAAGGACGGGGAGAAGGCCGAGGGAGGGATGCCCCAGACGCGCTGGATGTAGTCCTTGAAGAAAAGTCGGTAGAGCACGTCGCCGTAGTAGCGCTGGAGGAGGGTCTCGGAGTTCTCCTGCCGCGGAACGACCAAGGCGCCTTTGACGAAGTGGTACGCGAAGCTGCCGGCCGCGCGGAGGACCGTCGCCAGCGGGAGCTTGAGCAGGACGTCGGGGATCGAAAGCGGGAACTTGAAGTAGTTCCCCAGGAACTTGATCTGGATGGTCCGTTCATAAGAAAGAAGGTCTTTCCCCATGAGGCTCTTGATGTCGGCGAGGATGTCGGGGTCCGTCGTGTGGAAGACGTGGGGGCCGTACTCGTAGACGTCGCCTCCGAGCGTGACGCCTCCGGCCAGGCCGCCGACATGGTCCTCCGCCTCCACGAGCAGGACCGGCCGCCCCTTCTCGCGCAGGCGGCGCGCGGCCATCAACCCGGCGCAGCCCGCGCCGAGGACGACGACGGGGTCTTCGCTCATGTCTTCTTGTTCGCCATGAGCTTCAGCACGTGGTGATCGCCGCCGTCCGCGATGATCTTGAAGCCGCAATGCTCGTAGAAGGCCACGGCCGGGTTGCCCTTCACCACCAGGCAGCCGATGTCCTTGGTGTGACGCGAGGCGATGTGGGCGCACATCAGGGCCATCGCCGCCTTCATCAGTCCCTTGCCCGCGTCGCCGGGCGCGGCGATGATGTTGTAGACGTCGGCCGGGCCGTCCTTCTGAAGCCGGAAGCCCATGCACCCGACCTTGCGACCCTCGTGCTCGACGACGAACATGAAGTCCTCGGGGCGCAGCAGGTACGAGGCGAACCAGGCCTTCTGCATCTGCGGGGTGATCTCGCCCCTGAAGAAGAAACCCTTCTTGTTGGCGTTTTTCCATGCGCGAAGCTGTTCCAGGTCCCCCGCCCCGGCCGCGCGCAGGGTCACGCGCGGCTCGACCGGGGAGACGAGCGTCAGGGGGAGGTTCATGG
>MGUL01000129.1:13371-14089 GCA_001800005.1 Elusimicrobia bacterium RBG_16_66_12
GGTCATGCCGGCGCCGGCATAGAAAGAGTCGTCGCGCGGCGCGGCCCAAAGCAGGCGCGCCGGCGGGAAATCCCGGGCCTCTTCATAACGGCTTCGCAGGCCCTCGTCCAAGCCCTCCCAGCCCGAAGCGCTCGCGACGATCCAATCCGGCGCCGGGCGCGCTTCCAGGTCGCGGGACGACTCGAAGACCACCAGGCGCAGGCGGTCCCAGCGGAAAGGCGGGGTGTGCGCCGGCTCGGGATAGCGCAAGAGACCGACTGAGGCCCCGGCCGGGATGTTCGCGTCCGCCCAGTCGGCGGCGAGGGTCTTCGTCGACGACGGCCCGGCTTCCCGGCGAAGGTTTTCGAGGTAGACGGCGCCGCGCAGGCCCGTGTCGGCCAGGGCGCCCGCCAGCAGGAGACCGGCCAGGGCCGGGGAAGGCAGAGCGGACAGCAAGTCGGCGGCGAAGAGGACGCCTAGGGCCGCGGCCGGATAGTGCAGGCGCAGGGACCCGGTGCCGGCCGAGATATCCGGGAAACGAAGCAGGACGGCGACGATCCCCCCGAGAGCAAGCAGGGCCGCCGCGCGGCGGCGAGCGTCTTGGAAAAGGGCGCGCGCCAGGCCCGCCGCGGCCAGAGCGGCCAAAGCGGCCCCGAGCCCCTCGGGGACGACGCGAAGGGCGAAGGCGGCCAGCCCCGTCGGCGAGAACCCCAGACGCGATGGAGAGTAAATGGTGAGC
>MGUL01000129.1:14111-15157 GCA_001800005.1 Elusimicrobia bacterium RBG_16_66_12
AGAACAGAAGGAAGGGATTGGTGACGGCCACGACGGCGAGTCCGGCGGCCGCGCCGAGCAACGGCGCATTCCAAGACCCTTCGCGCCGGCACGCCCGCGCCAGCAGAGGCGCCGCGAGGCCGTAGCCGAGGGAGAGGCTGCCGCCGGCCGCCAGCCCCATGCCGAGCCCGCACAGCAGGTAGTCCACCCAGCGCCCTTCCTCCACCGCGCGCACCATGCAGTAGGCGCCGGCGAGGAAGAAGAAGGCCGCGACGGGATGCGGCTTGAGGATGTGGGAATTAACGATCGCGACCGGGGCCAGGGCCCAGAGCAGGGCCGCAGCCGTCCCGGTCCGGCGCCCGGACAGGATGCGCCCCAACTCGTAGATCATCCAGAGCGTGCCGAGATGGAAGATGAGCGTGAAGAGGCGTCCGAGCAGATAGAGGCGGGCCATCGCCTCGGGCGCGGCCAGATAGTAGGCGAGGTCGGGCGTCAATCGCGCCAGATGGAGCAAATGCGCCGCGCCCAGGAAGACGCCGAGGGGGTAGATGAACGCGCCGCCGTATTGGGCGTACAGCGGCTTGAACTCCAGACGCCACGGCCGCATCTGCGCCAGGATGATGAACGACTTCTTCTCGTCGGGGTTCATCGTCTGCGTCAGCAGCGCGCGCGCGGCGTTGACCAGCTCGTCGGGAGGGGATGTCCAGCCCGGGGCGATCTCGACGACGCCCTGGACCGAGGTGCGCGGCTCGTCGGCGCGCATCTCGTCATGGGATTTTCTGATCTCCTGATAAAGACGCCTCCAGGAATCGGCCAAGCCGCGCGCGAAGGCGTGGGAGCGATGAAGCTCCTCGGGAAGGGCCCGCCAGCGGTCCGGACCCGGCAGGCCGCCCGTGATGCCGCACAGGCCCGTGGCCAGCCCCAGGGCCAGCACGCAGAAGAGCCCCGCCTCCGCGCTCCAGCCTCCGCGCAGGGGCTTCAGGCGCAGCAGCAGCCGCGCGTACGCGGGGGCCAGCTTCCAGGCGTTCGCCTTCGAGGCCCCCCCCACGCGCGGCGCGTAATGGATC
>MGUL01000129.1:15163-15524 GCA_001800005.1 Elusimicrobia bacterium RBG_16_66_12
TCGACCACGCGTCCGCCCGCGGCGAGGATGCCGACGAGCAGGTCCTGCTGGACCCCGAAATCGGTCGCGGCGCTGGGCACGGCCCGGGCGGAGGGAGCGTGGTAGAGGCGGAAGCCGCTGGAGGATTCGCGCACGGGCAGGTCCAGCACGCGCCGGGCGACCATGTTGAGCGCGCGGCTGAGGACCTGGCGCAGCAGCGGCATGTCCGCCGAGCCTCCCCGGCAGTAGCGCGAGCCCACGATCAGCCGCGCCTCCCGGCGCCGCGCCCAGAAGCGCTCGAGGTCCTCGGGCGCGTGTGAGCCGTCCGCGTCCATCAGCGCGACCCACTCGGCCCCGGCCGCCTGCAGCCCCTCGCGCACTG
>MGUL01000129.1:15555-17749 GCA_001800005.1 Elusimicrobia bacterium RBG_16_66_12
GCGCCATGCTCCGCGGCGACCGCCGTCGTCTCATCGCGAGATCCCCCGTCGACCACCAGTATCTCCCCGCGCACGCCGAGGCGCCCGAAGAGGGCCTTCAGGCGCGGCAGCAGGACGCGCAGGCCCGCGGCCTCATCGAGGGTCGGCAGGACGACGGAGAGTCCCGGCTCTTCGCTCATCGGATGAGGGCATCGTACCAAAATCGGCAAATGGTAGAATCCGCGAATCGCCATGCCTCGCGTCTCGGTCCTCGTCAACAACCACAACTACGGACGCTTCCTCGGCCAAGCGCTGCAGAGCGTGCTGGACCAGCGCTGCCTGATAGACGAAGTCGAGATCATCGCGGTCGACGACGCCTCCACCGACGACTCGCGCGAGGTGTTGGCGCGCTTCGCGCCCCGCGTGCGCGCCGTCCTCCTGCCGGAGAACCGCGGGCAGGCCGCGGCCTTCAACGCGGGCTTCGCCGCCGCGACCGGGGACATATTCTGCCTGCTCGACAGCGACGACTGGTGGGAGCCGACCAAGCTCGCGCGCGTCGTCGCGCGCTTCGACGCCGAGAAGGACCTCGGGATCGTCCAGCACTGGTGCCGGGAGGTCGGCCCCGACGGACGGCCGGTGAACGCGAGCTCCCCGTCGACGCCGCCCCGCTTCAGTCCGGAGGATTTTTTGCGCGGAGCCTGCGTCTTCACCGGCACCACCGGCCTGAGCTTCCGCGCGTCGGCGCTCCGCTCGCTGTTGCCCGTGCCCGAGGACCTGCGCATCAGCGCCGACAGCTATCTCTACTTCTCGGCGCTCGACGCCCCGGTCGGCAACATCCCGGAGGTCCTGGCCTGGCGCCGCGTGCACGCGGACAACCGTTACGCCGGACGCCTGCGCCGGCCAGATCGGCTGCGCGAGTACCGCCGCGCGCTGACGGTTCTGGACCGGGAGCTCACGCGCCTGCTCGCGGCCAAAGGCCTCTCCCTCACGGATGAGGCCGCGCGCGGCCGCCGCGCCGAGGAGCTCTTCACGGACATGTTCCTGGCGCGCCACGCCGGCGACTGGAATCACGCCAAACAGTGCTGGGGCGGCCTGGTCCGCCAGTACCGTGGAGCGCGGAAGCTGGCGAAGGCCGCGACGCTGTCCCTCGCCCTCGCGTCTCCCGAACTGTACCTGGAGCTGCAGGGGGTCTACGCGCGCCTGCGCAACGGCTGACGCGCGAGGAAGACGACGACGGCCTTCCCGCCCGCGTCTCGGATCTCGTTGCGCACGATCTCGAAGTCCTTGAACGCGTCCGATAGCTCGTCTTTCCCTATCAGGTGATCCGGTCTTGAGCCGGGGCGGCGAGCGTCCGGGGCGAACGCCTCGATGAGCACCCACCCCCCTGGCTTGAGCGCGTCCCCGATCTGCGCGAGCAAGCGGCGGTTCAGATAGCGGATGGAGAGGATGACGTCGTAGGCGGACGTCTCCAGGTCGCGGACGCCGAGGTCCGTCGTCTCGGTGCGGATGACGACCCCTTTCTCGGAGGCCAACGCCCTCGCCTTCTTGAGCCCTTCCTTCGAAATATCCAGTCCCAAGACATCCAGCCCACGCTCGGCCAGGAAAACGCCGTTGCGGCCGGCCCCCATCGCCAAGTCGAGAGCGCGGCCCTCGCGGGGCAGAAGGTCGACGACCTCGGACAGGAATCGGGCCGGGGCCGTGCCGGGGGTGTAATCATTGGAGGCGTACCGCGAGTCCCATTTGGCGCGGTCGGCAGAGCCGGCGAGCGTGTCGCGCGACAGCTCCTCGATGCAGCCGTTCACCCCCTCGATCGTCGGCGACTTCAGATGCGCGGAGATGGCGGCCGCGACCCGCAACGCCGACTCGTCCTCCTCGGCGCTCATCTTGACGGAAGCGAGGCAGCCGCTGCAGCCCTTTCCGCCTTCGACCTTCGAGCAGGAGCGGTTCGAGACGCATTTCTTGCACAGGGAGACGTCCTTGGCCAGCGCCTTCTGAAGGTATTCAAGCATCCCGACGAGCAGAGACATCTTGCCCTCGGACTCCGCGCGCAGACTCGGCCACGCTCCGGAGCGGAGGCCATCGCCGACGATTTGGAGATGCCGGATCAGCCCGGCGCGGAGGTCCGCGGACGATGTCGGCACGAGCTGGAGCGCGCGCAGGCTGTTCTTGAGTTCGACGGCATCGGCGGGGGGCGGCGTCTCGGAAACGGCCTCGG
>MGUL01000130.1:0-175 GCA_001800005.1 Elusimicrobia bacterium RBG_16_66_12
ACTTGGTACGCCTTGAAAGCGTCGACGAGCCTCGAAAGCCGACTTGACAAATCACGCGGGCGCGGTATTTTACCAAACGGCTACGTTGCCAATGGGTTTGGGGCACAAGGCGAACCCCTGCGAGATCGCCGGAAGGGCTGACGTGGCACTGGGACGTCCTAAGGTCTGTCCCTCA
>MGUL01000130.1:226-5618 GCA_001800005.1 Elusimicrobia bacterium RBG_16_66_12
CATCATGTGACCGCCGAACCAGGAAAGCAGGAGGTGATCATGATGCGAACGTTCGACGCAACATGCGAGCTCGTGTTCAAGGCGCACATGGATCCCAACGCTATCCCGAAGTGGTGGGGGCGAAAGAACTCGACTACGACCGTCGACAGAATGGAGGTCCGCGAAGGTGGCCGGTGGCGCTTCGTCGAGCGAACGGCCGACGGCGGGGACTACGGATTCCATGGCGTGTATCACGCCATCGTGGCCCCCGAACGGATTGTGCAGACCTTCGAGTTCGAAGGCGTGCCCGGGCACGTGATCCTGGAAACGCTTACGCTCGTAGAACAGGGCGGGGTGACCACGCTGACCAGCCACTCCGTCTACCAATCGGTCGAGGACCGCGACGGAATGGTCCAGTCGGGCATGGAGGACGGGGCGAACGAATCGATGGACCGTCTGGCCGAGCTCCTCGGGAGGATGACGTGAGCGCACCCAAGGATGTGGCCGTCTACCTGGCTGCGCTGACGAAGGAGCGGCGGGCGACCCTTGAGAAGCTCCGCAAGATCATCAAGTCCGCCGCGCCAAACGCGGAGGAAGTGGTCAGTTACGGGATGCCGGGTTTCCGGTACGGCGGCCGCATGCTGGTCTACTACGCGGCGTGGAAGAACCACTGCAGTTTGTACGGGGCGAGCGGTACCTTCTTGGACAAGTACAAAGGCGAGCTCAAAGGCCACAAGATCTCCAAGGGGACGATCCAGTTCCCGATTGGCGAGCCGCTCCCGGTCGCGCTGGTGAAGAAACTCGTCAAGGCGCGAATGGTCGAGAACGAGAAGAAGGCCAAGAAGTAGGGCAGCCGCCATCCGCTTTCTGCGGCGGCGCGGGTAGCCTCTGCGTCCACCCCGCCAGCCTCCGCAAGCTCGGGCCTCCGGTCGTCGACATAAGTGGGCCCGCCGCCGATTCACCCACTTGACCCATGAGACCCTCTTGCCGTAGACTGTCTTGGGGGCTAGTACTTAAGTCCTAGGCGCGTCTTCTACCGGATCCCTAGTCCATGCCCAATAGGCTGTCGGTCGACCGATTCTCATTCATTCTCCCCGTCGACAGGATCTCCCTTCACGCGCCCTCGCTTAGTAGCAGATCGCTAGTTCCCAGGCACACGTCTGCGCCATGGGCGAGTCGGCTCGCCGCACTAGCCAAGACGAGCAGGCTGACTTTAGGTCTGGTCGTCTGCATAATCCTCGTGGCTGCTGGCCGCGCTGGGCCAGGTTCAGCGCAGGAGACCCCCGCGGGTGCGGCCGCTCCCGTGGCCGGTCTGCGCGGCGAGTACTTCGCCAATAACAGCCTTCACCTGCCTGTCGCCATGACTCGTTTCGACGGGCCGATCGACTTCGACTACGGCGGCGGAGGCCCGGATCCGAGCCTGCCGGGCGAGGGCTTCTCCATTCGATGGACCGGGCAGGTCCAGGCGGCGTTCTCAGAGACCTACGCTTTCTTCACCACCTCCGACGACGGGGTCCGCCTTTGGGTGGATGGTCAACCCGTCATTGACAACTGGACCATTCATGGGACCACCGAGGACAGCGGTTCGATCGATCTCGAGGCTGGGGAGTGGGTGGACCTGCGTCTCGAGTTCTTCGAACAGAGCGGAGGCGCCCTGATCCATCTCGAATGGAGCTCGGCCTCCACACCCCGACAAGTCATCCCGGGTGACCGCCTCCAATACCCCGACTTCGGAGGTTCCTCCATCGTGGCCGATCCTGCCACGGCCACGGCCGATGGCACGCAGGCCACCACTCTCACTGTCACCCTGGCCGATTCATCGGCGATTCCCCTGCCGGGTGTCTCCCTCTACATGATGATCGGTGGGAGCCACAACTTCCTGAACGGATCGCCGGTCGAGTCCGGAATCTGGTCGCCCATGGGCGCCACCGACCTGTCCGGAGAAGCCAGCGCACAGCTGGCTTCCACCGTGGCCGAAAGCAAGACGATCCTGGTGAGGGCCGGCGACGTGGTGCTTCCGGATCCGGCCTCTTTCCTGTTTACGGCCGGCCCGGCGACAAGTCTGCAAGTGCTCTTGCCGGGTGAGTCACCAGATCCGGGCGGACCGCCGGGGAAGGGCGGATCCCCAGAATCGCCACGCATCGGTCAGCCTACGACCGTCCACATCCGCGCCGTCGACGTCTTCTTCAATCTCGCCGAGGCCTTCACCGGGACGGCGGTGCTCAACGCCAGTGATCCAGCCGCCGCCCTGCCGCCGTCTGCAGACCTTGTCGCCGGCGCGGCTCAGGCCGGGGTTACTTGGATGACGCCCGGCGCCCATAGCCTGACAGCCAGTGACACGACGGATCCCCTCCTCGTCGGCTCGGCTTCGCTGGAGGTGCTCGGCCTTCAAATCGCCGGACTGCACGGTGACTACTTTCCCAACCCCGATCTGATCGCGCCGCCGTCCTACTTACCTTTCCGGGAAACGATCGACTTCGACTTCGGCCTGGGAAGCCCGGCTCCCACCCTCCCTCCGGATCACTTCTCGGCACGTTGGCGCGGGCGAGTGCGGTCGGACTTCTCCGAGTCCTACGCGTTCATCACAACTTCCGACGACGGTGTGCGGCTGTGGGTGGACGACCAGCTCATCATCGACAATTGGACGGCGCATTCCGCGACCGAGGACACCGCCAGTCTGGATCTCGAGGCGGGCCGCTGGTACGACATGCGGCTGGAGTACTTCGATAATGATGGGGACGCGCGGATCCGCCTCGAGTGGAGCTCAGCCTCGACCCCCCGGCAGGTGATCCCTCTGGGCAACCTGAGTTTTCTGGATCTGGAAGGCGCTGTCCTGGAACCCACTCCCGCTAGCGCCCCGGCCGATGGAGCCTCTGTCGTAACGCTCTCTGTGCAGCTCCTCAGCGAATTCGGTCTTCCTTGGGCTGACACGCCGGTCGCCATCCACATCAGCGGAAGTGAGAACCACGTGAACGGGGTCGAGGTGCCGGCGGGCGCCTGGACGGAGATCGGAGTTACGGACGCCGCGGGACTTGTGGCGGCTGATCTGGCCTCCACCTTCCCCGAGGAGAAGATCGTTCGCGTGCGTGCCGGAGGTCAGGTTCTGCAGGCCACGACGCCGGTCAACTTCGAGTCAGGCCCACCGGTGGACCTGCGGCTCTTGCTTCCGGGCGAGACAGCCACACCGGGTCAGGCTCCCGGGAAGACCGGCACTCCCTCCCCAGTCCCGGTAGGGTCCGGTGGCAGGCTTATCGTGCAGGCGGTAGACGCCGACTTCAACGTGGCCGCGGGCTACACCGGCGACGTGCGCCTCACCACAACCGACCCAGCGGCGGACCTACCCGGCGTAGCCACGCTCAACAACGGCGAGACGCAGGTCGACTTCGTCATGCGCACTCTCGGGTCGCAAACCATTAGTGTCACCACCATCGACGGCCCGCCCTTTACGGACGAGTCGACCGTTGAGGTTGTCCCGCCTCCGGCCCTGGTCGTGGGGAGCGGGGAGGTCCTGACCGTCGACGATGCGCGGTACCGGATGATGGGCATGATTCCCTCGGACACGCCGTTTGTCTTCTACGACGGCACGCCAGGCTTCCTTCCAGGGGACGACATCCTCATCATCGCCATGCAGGGCGATTCGATTGGCACCTATGACCTGGCCCAGGTGATCAACGTTCAACCTGGAGAGCTGGTGCTCTCCGCGGGCCTGGTGAATGCCTACGACGGATTCAGCCATCGCGTGATGGTCCAAAAGATCCCTCGCTTCGGCGAGGTCGTGGTCCAAGACGGGGGCGTGATCACCGCGCACGCGTGGGATGGATCAACCGGCGGAGTCGTCGCCTTTCGAGCCACAAGCCTCACCATCGAAAGCGGAGGCAAGATAGTCGCCACGGGGCTGGGGTTTCGGGCCGGAGAGGGCCCGGGGAGCGGTGGATTCCAGGCCGGTGGCGGGTACGGCGGAACCGGGGGCGACTACGGAGGTGGCGCTGGAGGCGCCGGCTATGGCCCTCCCGTGAGTCCGATTCTGCTCGGCAGCGCCGGCGGCAATGCCGGACCGGGGTTGGATACAGGTACCAACGCCGGGTTGACGGGGGGAGGAGCGATCTTCCTCGAACTCGTCGGCGCGCTTCAACTCGACGGCACCATCGCCGCCGACGGGACGTCGCGCTCCATCTTCTCAAGCGGAGCAGCTCCCGGCGGAGGGGCAGGCGGAAGCGTCTCGATCGTGGCCGGAACCCTCGCCGGCGCCGGTCGGATGACGGCGGTGGGCGGAACTTCCGAGATCTTCGGTATCGAATTGTCGCAGTTCCTGGGTGCTGGAGCGGGGGGCCGCATCTCCCACTCTGGAGCAGCCCAGGGATTCATGGGGCAGACGAGTGCCTGGGGTGGGTACCCAAACGGATCCCCGGGGACGGTCTTCGCCCTTGACCTCGCGGTCAGTCAGCGCAGCCTCCGCGTCGACAACGCCAATCGGACCGGTCGGCCAGCCCTCCTCACCGACCCGTCGCCAACCGTCTGGCAATTCGACCGGGTCGAGCTCCTTCGTGGCGGCGACCTGGCGCTGCTCGATCCGGATGATTCCATCGTCCTCACCGCGGCGCAGATGGCTGGCGACGGAACGGGTCAGCTCTATCTCCCGGCAAGTCTGGCCTTTGCCGACCCTCAGCTTCGAGGGTTCGGCTTCTCGGTTCCATCGGGCGCCACGCTGTCGGTGCCCGCGGACTTCACGGTCACAGGCGTTGAGCTCGATGTGTACGGAATGCTGGAGGGAGCCGGGAATCTCGCCCTGGAGGCGGATGGGTCTCAGAATAGCCGCGTGCGCCTCTCCGCGCTCGGCAACCACAGCGGGCACCCGCTCGGCAGCTACCAATTCGCCAACCTACAGGTGGGCGCCAATCAGGCGCTGGAGTTCGCCGGCGATCCTGCCACCGGCGCCGGAGTCACGCTGACCGCCGACACGATCGTCGTGGAGACCGGGGGGCGCGTATCCGGCGACGGCCTCGGGTATCAGCCGCAGGGAAACCGCGGGCCGGGGGCGGGGGGAAGCGCGGCCGGGCACGGCGGCTACGGCGGCGGATCAACGGGAGGCGCTCCTTATGGCTTTGCTCTCGAGCCAACGGACCTGGGCAGCGCCTCGGGCGGCGCGGGCGGCGGCGCGATCCATTTGCTGGTGGGCGGCCTCACGCTCGATGGCACCCTCAGCGCGAACGGGTCAAGCGGTGGAGGCGCCGGCGGGAGTCTGTGGCTGGATGTGGATGCTCTGGGCGGCTCGGGCGCGATCCAGTCCAACGGAGGCGCCCGCAACATCTTTTCCTCTACAGGCGGGAGTGGGGGAGGGGGCCGTGTCGCGCTCTACACGATGGCCGACAGCTTCGTTGGCACGATCGAGGCCGCGGCCGGGATCGACACTTCG
>MGUL01000130.1:5662-6296 GCA_001800005.1 Elusimicrobia bacterium RBG_16_66_12
GTCGATGTCTCCACGGGCTTCCGGTCCCTGCGAGTAGACAACCTCGGGCGCGACGGGAGGGCGGCGGGGATCACCAGCCCAGGGCCAACGACGTGGGCCATCGAAGCGATCTCGCTCAATGGCCAGGGCGACCTCGAGCTGATCGACGCCGACGATACGGTCGTGCTCACGGCGGGAAACGCGTCGGGGGACGGCACGGCCCAGCTTCAGTTCCACGGATCGCTGGACCTGCAACTGGACGAGCTGGCGGCGTTCGGACTTCACGTGAATCCGGGCGCATCATTGTCGCTGCCCGCCGCCTTCACGCTGAACGGTGTGTCGCTGACAAACCTCGGCAGCATCCAGGGCGTCTCCGACTTGACTATACGCGGAGGGAACCTGGTCAACCGAGGCGTTCTCAGTCCGCTCTCAAGCCTGGCTCTGGTTGCCGGCCCCCCGAATTCACTTGTGCGGCTGACCGCGGTGGGTAACACGGCGGCCCAGCCTGCCGGCACCTACGACATAGGCACCCTGCTCGTGAGTGCGGCGCAGAGGATGGAGTTGGAGGGAGACGCCTCGACCGGAACGGGGGTCACTCTTCTGGCCGGCGAGGTGACGATCCAAGGGACTGGCCGAGTCAGCGCGGATGGGTTTG
>MGUL01000131.1:0-273 GCA_001800005.1 Elusimicrobia bacterium RBG_16_66_12
TGCGTCGCAAGTCCGCGCGCGTGCGCGAGCGGATACTCGCCGCGCGCCTGGACCCCGCTTCCGAGGCGGGCCGCGCCGCCGTCGCCGCCGCGTCGGGGCCCGTGAGGGTCGTCGGCGAGGACGCGACGCTCGAGTCGGGGCCGGCCGACGTCCTCGATAGGGTCAAGGAGGTCTGGGCCGCGTCCTGGTCCGCGGGGGCGCTCGGAGCGCGCCTGCGCGCGGGGCGCGGGAGTTCCTATGAGGGCCGCGTGCGGGTGGAGAAGGCCGTCGCGA
>MGUL01000131.1:386-4197 GCA_001800005.1 Elusimicrobia bacterium RBG_16_66_12
CGCCTTCGACGGCTGTCGCGTCTGGCGCGCGCGCTCGACGCGTGGCGCGGGACGGGCGTCGAGGTGGCGTTCTCCTTCGCGGGCGAGAAACTTCTGGTCCACTCCGCGCGGGCGCTGGAAGCCCCCGCCCCGCCCCGCCCCGTCCTGGATCCGTTCAGTCCCCGGCCGGAGGGACAGTCGCTGCCCGTGAAGAACGCGCGCTGAAGATCGCGCGCAGCTCGGCGAGCTCCTCCGCTTTCAGGAACCCCGAGAACCACAAGCCCGCGGGGTACGCGCCGATCAGAAGGGCCCTCGCGCCGAGCCCCGTCCGCGCGCCGATCAGCCACAGCGCCGTCGTCCACGCGGCGACGGCCGCCAGCCGTCCCCACTCGTAGGGCACCGCGCGCGTCGCGCGCCCCAGGGCCCACACGACGGCGGCCATGACCGCATAGGCCGCGCAGGTCGCCCAGGCCGCCCCCATCATCCCGTGGCGCGGGATCGCCCACAGGTTGACGCCGAGATTGACCGCGGCGCCCGCCCAGGTCGCGGCCCCGACGGCGCCGGTCCGCTTGTCGATCATCAGCGGGGCGAGCATCACGAAGTAGAGGCCGTTGAAGAGGTATCCGAGCGTCACGACGGGCACGATCGCGAGGCCGTCCCAGTAGGCGGGGTGGAAGAGGGGCTGGCCGAGGAAGAGCGGCGCGGTGACGGCCGCGGTCACGAAGAAGGCCACGGCGAGGAAGGCGCCCGCGGCGGCGACGGCGAAATAGGTCAGCACGCGCGCGATCAGCGCGTCGACGTCCGGGCGCTCGGCGCGCTCCAGCACGAAGGGCTTCCAGGCCTGGTCGAACATCCCCACGAGGAGCATCATGAAGATCCCCAGCTTGTAGCAGTTGCCGTACAGCCCCGCGACGGCCAGGCCGGAGATGCGGCTGATCAGCGGACGGTCGGCGACCTGGACGATCATCGACCCGATCCCGGCCAGGACCAGCGGGGCTCCGAAGGAGAGCATCGCGCGCAGGCGCGCGGCGCTCGGGCGGCCCAGGCGGGAGGCGATGACGGGGGCCATCATCGCCAGGCCCGCGGCCGAGGCGGCCAGGTTGGCCAGGAAGACGCCCTGCACGCCCATCCCCATGCGGCGCACGAAGAGCCAGGCCAGGACCAGGTTCATCGCGATGGTGACGAGCTTGACTCCCCCGTAGGTCGCGGCGCGATGGGAGCCTCTCAGCTCCGCGTAGGGCATCAGCATCGCGGCGTCGAGCGCCAGGATCCAGGCGCCGTAGCGCACGACGACCGCCAGTTCGGCCGGCACCCCGAGGGCCGCCGCGACCTGCGCGGAGAACAGATGCAGGAGGATGGAGGCCGCGACGGCGGTCGCGACCACCCCCGTCAGACCCGAGGCGAAGGCGTCGTCGTCGGCCCGGCCGTCGCGGCGCCCCAGCCGCAGATAGGCGGTGTCCAGCCCCAGGCCGTAGGCGACGGTCATGAACGCGATGGCGGCGTAGACCGTCTGGACCACGCCGCTCTCGGCGCGGTCGAGCAGGTGGGTGAAGAGCGGCGTCAGCAGGAAGCTGAGCATCCGGCCCAGGATCGTGGTCAGGCCGTAGACCGCGGTCTCCCGAGCCAGGCCGCGCAGTTCCCGAAGCATGGGGCGCATCCTACCAAATTGCTAGGATGGCGGCCGTGGCGCGCAAGCTCTCCCTGTGGCTGCCGGTTGCGGCGTGGTGCGCGCTGATCTTCACCCTCTCCTCGATTCCCTACCTCTCCTCCGGATCTCAATGGGACTTTCCGTTGCGCAAGCTGGCTCATATGGCGGAATACGGGGTCCTCTTCGCGCTGACCCGCCGCGCACTCTCCAGCTCCGGCGTCCGGGCGCGGCGAGCCTCGTGGGCTTCGGCCTTCTTCTGCGTCTTTTACGCCGCCAGCGACGAATGGCACCAGACCTTCGTGCCGGGACGCCATGGGGCCGCCGGGGATGTCGCCATCGACATGGCCGGAGTCTCGGCGTGGTGGGCGCTTTCTTGTCGGGCCTGGAAACGGGAATGAGGAAATAGGCCTTGAAACTGGCCATAAAAATGGCTATACTCAAAGCGTGAAGACCTACAGCATCGCCCGTCTCAAGGACGGCCTTTCCTCGATCGTCGCGGACGTCGCTCAGGGCGCCGAAGTGGTGATCACCGACCACAACCGGCCGGTCGCGCGGATCGTCCCGGTTTCCCGGGTTCCTTCACTGCCGGCGTGCGATCTTTCTCGTCTGCGCGCAAGCAAGCCGCTTCGTTTGGGCCGCAAGGCGAAGCTGTCCTCGGCCCAACTCGTGAGGCGCATTCGCGACGAAGAATGAAGCCCTGCTACTGGGACACCTCGGCTCTTTTGGCGATGCTGTTTCAGGAGCCGGGTTTCGCCCGTGTCAGGAACCGGGCTTTCCATGAGGGGGGACTTCCAGGCTACACCTCCTTCTTCACGTTCGTTGAGATGGAGTCCGCCTACGCGCGCCGAATCGCCGAAGGCTCCCTGGGCCGGGACGCTCTTTCGAGACTGCGCTTGGAGGCCGGCGAGCTTGAATCCGCTCTGGCCGTGATCTGGCCTGATGACGAAATCCTAGCCGACGCCCGCAGGAATGTCGCCGCACTCGGCTTGAGGCCGGCCGACGCCATTCAATTGGCCTCGGCTCGCGCCGCGGTCGAGGCGCAAGCGAGGACTCTTTTCCTCTCGCTCGATGAGCGCCTCAATGAGGCCGCCCAGGCGATCGGCCTCGTTTTGGCGCGATGAGCGTTCCCGAGGAGCTCTCGCGGATGGCCGCGCGCTGGCGCACCGAGCGCCAGCTGAAGCTGCTCTCCCGCCTGCCCAGCGCCGCCTCCGACAGCGTTCGCTTCGCGGTCCTGGGAGACTGCGAGCCCTCGCGCTTCTGGATCTACCGCAAGCTCTTCAACCGCGAAGGGGTCTTCGGCGAGCACATGCGGTCCATCCAGCGCCAGAAGGTCTCCTTCGTCGTCCAGCTCGGCGACATGGTGGAGAGGGGTGAACCGGGGCGCTATCATCGTTTCTTCCGCGACCTGCGGCGCGTGCGCAGCGGGCGCCCGTATCTCACCGTCATCGGCAACCACGACCGCTCCCGCCCGAACGGCCGGTCCCACTCGACGGTGTACCGCACGCTTTTCGGATCATCCAACTACTTCTTCGACCACGCGCAGACCCGCTTCGTCGTCCTCGATTCCAGCGCCAAGCGGCTGACTCCCGCGCAGCTGCGGTGGCTGAGGCTGGTCTTGAAGACTTCCCTGCGCAAGATCGTCTTCACCCACATGCCTCCCGTTCAGTTGGGGCTCTGGGGCGGGGCGGGCAAGCTCCACGCGCTGGGGGGATTCCAACAGGGCGCGCGGGAGTTCTCGGAGGCGGTGACTGAGGCGAAGGTTCTTCGCGTCTACATGGGGCACGTGCATGCCTTCGGCGTGCAGGACCACCAGGGCGTGCGCTACGTGCTGACGGGCGGAGGCGGCTCGGCGCTTTTTCCGTCGGGCAATTCCGACCTGTTCCATCATTTCCTGACCGTGGACATCGGGTCGCGCGGCGTGCGCGAGCACGTGCACACCATGGACGGCGGGGTCTTTGAGATCCCGTCCGTGCCCGTGATCCTTCCCACCCACGAGCACCCCAGCTCCTGGGGTGCCGCGGCGCGCGCCTGGCTGGGCTCCCTCGTCAAGAGAGGCTGATCGACGGCCCGCGGCGGACCCAGCCGGGGGCGCCCCGCGCGCCGGGGGGTTCGGCCAGCAGCATGTCGCTGTCGAGGTCGACGAAGCGGAAGAAGCCAGTGCCCAGCGCGAAGTGCACGCTGGCG
>MGUL01000131.1:4217-4576 GCA_001800005.1 Elusimicrobia bacterium RBG_16_66_12
ATGCAGCCGATCATCAGCGGGACGCCCGCCGCGCGGGCGACCGCGGCGATCTCCAGCCCCCGGGAGAGCCCCGACTTGGCGAGCTTGATGTTGACCGCGGTGGCGGCGCCCGCCTCGAGGGCGCGCACGGCCTGCTCGGGCGTGGCCACGCTCTCGTCGGCCGCGACCGGCACGCCCGCGCGCCGCGCGACGAAGGCCATGCCCTTCAGGTCGTCCCTGCGCACGGGCTGCTCGAGAAGATCGACCCGCGCGCCCGCCGCGCGGACGGCGTCGAGCAGTCGCAGCGCTGCGCGCGGCGTGAAGCCTTGGTTGCCGTCCAGGATGAGCCTGGCCCGGGGCGCGCCGCGCCGGGCGGCGCG
>MGUL01000131.1:4600-6321 GCA_001800005.1 Elusimicrobia bacterium RBG_16_66_12
GGAAGGCCCCCCCGACCTTGATCTTCAGCCGGCGGAAGCCCGCCGCCGCCGCCTCCCGCGCCGCCTCCGTCGTCATCCGGGGATCGTTCCAGGCCGAGAGCGTGAGGTCGGTCTCCAGGCGGTTTTCCGCCCCGCCGAACCAGGACGCGAGGGTCGCTCCCGCCTCGGCCGACAGGGCCGAGACGAGCGCCGCCTCGAAGGCCGCGACGGCGGGCTCGAAGTCCGGGGCCTGCGTCCAGGCGAGATCGACGAGCCTGCGCCAGTCGCGCGCGTCGCGGCCGATCGCGCGCGAGGCGAGGCGTTCCAGCGCGCGGCGAAGGGCGGGGGCCGTGAGATGCCGCATGGCCAATGAGGTGGAGGCTTCGCCGTAGCCCTGCGCTCCGCCCTTCAGCCTCAAGGTGAGGCCGACGTTGACGGTGTGGGTGCGGCGGCCGAGAGAGGTGACGAAGGGCCGACGAAGCGGAGTCGACAGGATCTCCACCCGGGCCCGCGCCACTCCGGTCCTGTTCACCGATGGACGATAGCAAAAAAAACCTGTATCATCGGCCCATGCGAAGACTCATCCTCGTCATGGCGTCCCTGGCCGCCGCGCCGTCCGCGTCGGCCCAATCCTCCGCCACTCTGCGCGCGATCGACGTCTATCGCTCCGCCGCCCTGTCGGCCGATGACGCGCGCAAGCGCTTCGGCGCGGACCTGCGCGAGATCGTGACCCTGCGCAACGCGCATCGTCCCGCCGCCGACGAGAAGGCCGAGGCGCTGCGCCGCAGGGTCGAGCGCGCGGCGGCCAGGACCCCGGGCGTCGCCTTCGTCGAACTCCATCTCTCCGAGTACTTCACTTCCGTCGACCACGCCATCTATGCGGTCTTCGACGTCGTCGATGCCGCCGACTCCTCGCGCCTCTCCTTCGCCCCGGCGCCCAAGGCCCGCATCCCGGACCCGGATGGACTGCTCGCGGCGTGGAAGTCCTACGTCGAGCTGGGCGAGGCGCTCTCCCGCCGCGGCCAGATGCCGGTCGACCGCCCGGTCTGTCCGGGCTTCTACTGCCTCTGGGGCGGCACCCCGGAGCTGGACGCGGCTCATCAGCGCTTCGTGACGGGCGCCGAGAAGCGCAGCGAGGAGCTGCGCCGCCTCCTTTCGGCCGACGCGGACGGGGAGAAGCGCGCCGCGGCTCTGTTCGTGCTCAGCTATCAGCGCGCCGGCGAGAAGGTGACCCGGCTCTGCCGCGAGGCCCTCTCGGACGCCGACTCGAGGGTGCGCGGGGCGGCTCTCCAGATACTGGCCGACATCGTCAACAATCACAAGGACGTCGAGATCGACCTGGACCCGGTCTTGCGGCGGCTGGACGACCCGCTGGCCGGCGTGCGGGGCAAGGCGATGGGGCTGATGGTCCCGCTCGCCGAGAAGACGGCCCACCGCAAGAAGATGTTCTCGGCCGCGCCGCGGCTGGCCGCGCTGGTGAGGATGGAACAGCCTGAGAGCCGAGACCTCAGCTTCACGCTGCTCGGGCTGATCTCCGGGAAGAACTGGGACCGCCTGGATTTCGCCGCCTGGGACGCCTGGGCCGCGAGGGCCGCGGCGGGCAAGCCGGACTGATGATCTCGGTCACCCCCAAGACGGTCGGCCGCTTCGCGCTGGCGGTCGTGCTCTTCGGCGCGGCGATGCACTATCTGGTGAGCGGCCGAAAGGAAGCCAACCTCGGCAAGATGATCGCCGGCGCGCTC
>MGUL01000131.1:6335-7544 GCA_001800005.1 Elusimicrobia bacterium RBG_16_66_12
CCTCGCCGTCCTCTGATTAGTGCGGCTGGGTGCGGCGCCGGATCTCCTCGCTCATGTCGCGGCCCATGTCTTCCATCTCCTTGATCTCCGCCTCGATCACGTCGTCGATGCGGTAGGGCTTGGCGGGAGTCAGGACCACGGGCTTGGTCGTGGGCGCGGGCGGCAGCTCCGCTGGCGCGGCGGGTGCAGCCGGCGCGGCGGGCGGAGCCTCTCCCCCCAGCCAGCGGCGCGCGACCGAGGACTTGATGGAGAAGTTGACGCTGGTGATCGTGAGGCCGTCGGCGGCCTTGCGCGCCATCGAGGTGTTGACGCCGACGATGGCCCCTGAGCGGTCGAGCAGCGGCCCTCCCGAGTTCCCGCGGTTGATGCTGGCGTCGGTCTGGAAGACGTCCTTGCCGGCCACGCCCCCGAGATCGGCGACGACGGTGCTGACGACGCCCTGCGTCAGGGTCCACAGGCCGCCCTGCTCGGGGTGTCCGATGGCGACGACGGGGTCGCCGGGCTCGACGGACGCGTCGTCGCCGAGCGCGATCGCCGGCACGCCCAGGTTCCGCGCGGGTTCGAGCAGGGCCAGGTCCAGCGCGCGGTCGAAGCGCGCGACCTTCACCGTGACGGGATCGGTCAGGTCCTTCTTCGTGTCGCCGGTGACCTTGGCGGGTTTGAGGTAGACGCGCAGGGTCGGGAAGGGCGCCCCGGTGCGGTCGTCGATGACGACGTGCGCGTTGGTGAGCACGCGGCCGTCCGAGTCGATGACGGAACCGGTGCCGAGCTCCCCCTGGCCGCCGGCGCCGGAGCCGAGGATCAGCAGCACCGAGGGGGCGTCCTTCTGGTATATCTCCTTGGCCGACAGGACCGCGGCGGGCTGCTTCGCCGAAGGCGAGGCGACGAGCGAGGCGATCTTGCGGTAGGCCAGGGAGGCGTCGTAGTGCGTCCGGGCGCGATTGGCGTCCGTGAGGGCCTTGTCGCCCGCGTCGATGGCGGCGAGCAGGCTGGAGACCTCCTTGTCCGACTCGGTGGAGAGCTTGCGCCCTCCGCGCACCGCGGCCACGGCCGCGGGGCGATGCTGGCGCTCAGGCTGGATATAGGCCCGGAGGTCCTCGACCATGCCGGTCTGCTGGAGGAGGTCCGGGTCCACGGACGCGCTCCGGGCGTCGGCGGAGATGGGGCGTCCGGCCTGCGTCGATTCGGGGTCGAGGCCGGCGTCGGCGG
>MGUL01000131.1:7553-9468 GCA_001800005.1 Elusimicrobia bacterium RBG_16_66_12
AGCGCGCGGAGGCGAGGCTGGCGTAGATCGTGGCGAGCATGGCCGGGCGCTCCATCTTGGCCCAGCGCGCGCCGGCGTTCGCTTTGGCGAGATCCCGGTAGTCCTCGTCGGACATCGAGAGGACCGAGTCGCCCGCGGCCCTCAGGCCCGCTTCATCCGTCCCGGCATGCGCGCGCGGGACGGCCAAGGTCACGGCGACGGCGGCGATCAGAATCCTCATGGGTTCAGCTCCTTTCATATCATGTCCCCTCCAGGAATCGAACCTGGATCACGTGCTTAGAAGGCGCGGGCTCTATCCATTGAGCTAAGGGGACCGCTTTTCGATTATACAACAAGATTCGCCGCAGGGGAGCCGGAGGGCATAGTTCCTTCGGCCGGCATTTCCGCTCCCAAAGGGCCCAGGCCCGTGGCCCGGTCCCGTAGTACAATCCAGCGATGGTACGCGCGAGCCTTCTGTTGCTGGCGTTTTGCTCATGGGCGGCCGCGATTCCGGCGCCACAGCCCGTCACGGAGGAACTGCTCGCGCGCTGGGACATCCCCGTCGAGCGCTACCTCTCGCTCTCCGCGCCGGAGAAAGACAGCATGCGGAGCGTTCTCTCCGTCAATGAGGGGGCGCGCCTGCGCCGCTTGGAGCTGATCGAGCGCCTGCGCCCCGGCGACTGGCGGGATTTCGTCACTCCGAAGGGCTTCCTCACCCCCGAGGGACTCGTCATCGTCGCGGCGGGGGAGGCTCCCGCCGCCGGCTTCGAGCGCCAGGACGGTCAGGAGATGTCCGCCGAGGACCTCTCGCGCGCGCAGGCGATGCTCGGCCAGGTTTTTGACGGCGCCCCCGGCCCCGTCTCCAAGGGCGCGTCCGCCGGCGCCGAACTCGAGCTTGATGCCCACGTGCGCAACGGGACGCTCGCCTCCTTCACCTTGACCGACCCCAACAAGAAGCTCAGTTTCGAGGCCGGCCAGATCGGCATCGACGGCCGCACGCCGCTGATCGTCCCAAGCCCGTACCTCAACCTCGTAAAATCCTGGGAGAGCGGCCCCGACGGCTGGATCGATTATCGCGCCAAGGGGCAGATCGGATACGTCGAGATGCGCGCGCGTTTCTTCGCCGACGGGACCGGCTCGGGCGCCGCGCAATTGCTCGGCGCGGCCGAGAGCCTGGGATTGGACGCCGACACGGCTTCGAGCCTGCGCGAACAGCTGTCCTACAATGACGGCGAGCAAACCCAGGGCCTGATCATCTCCAGCCTGCTCGCGCAGGTCTCGCGCGCGTACAACCTTTACGGCCCCGTCGACATCGCCGCGGCGGCCACCAGCCTCACCAAGATGATGCACCTCGTCCCGAATCAAGCCTTCGACCAGTCCCTCGGCCTGCGCGCGCGCCTGCCGGGAGACGAACTCTTCGTCGGCCTCTTCGGGGGAGTCACGGAGAACATCTCCCCGGTCGGAAATCGTCTGTACCAGGACATGGCTTCCGATGAACTGAAGGGCGGCTTCAACCAGGAGAACGCCCCCCATTGGACGGCCTCTCTGTGGGGGCGCTTGCCGGCATTCGACGCGACCGACTTCTCCGTCTCCGCCGGCCGGCGCTACAACCGGGACACGACGGTCTCCCAGGCCGAGCTGTCCCTGATGACCGACGTCGCCCAGACCCCGCTGGCTCTCCGCGTGCGGGAGAGCCGCGAAAAGGGCGACGGGATCGAGTTCGACCGCCATAAGCAAAGCCTCCAGCTCGAGGCGCAGCTGACGCCCCAGGTTCGGGGTTTCGTCTCCGGGGAACGCGAGAGCTTCCTCTACGGCAACGCCGAGGTCGACTCGAAAGCCCTCTACGCCGGAATCACGATCGACCTGGACGGGCGGCGCCGAGGCGGCGGCCGGGCCGGCGTCACCATCGAGCAGAAGCTGGCGTCCGAATACAAGT
>MGUL01000132.1:0-3943 GCA_001800005.1 Elusimicrobia bacterium RBG_16_66_12
GTACCGGAAGGCCTCCCGCGACCCGAGACTGCGCGTGGTGGGCATCCAGTGCCACATCGGCTCCCAGATCACCGCGCTGGAGCCCTACCGCCTCGCCGCGGCCAGCGTCGCGAGGATGACGGCGCGCCTGGAGGCTCAGGGCATCAGCCTGGACTTCGCGGACCTTGGAGGGGGGCTTCCCGTCACCTATGAGGACGAGCGCCCGTTCTCCCTGCGCGCGTTCGCCCGCGCCATCGAGGACGCCTTCGCGCCCTGGCCGGGACTGCGCATCCTCCTGGAGCCGGGACGCTACCTCGTCGCCGACGCGGGCATCCTGCTGACGAGCGTGCTCTACCGCAAGAAGACCAGCAAGAGGAGCTTCATCATCGTCGACGGGGCCATGACGGACCTGCCGCGCCCGGCGCTGTACGGCGCCTGGCACCCCGTGGAGGCCGTCTCTCCTCGCCGCGGAAGGAAGAAGACCGTGGACGTCGTGGGGCCGGTCTGCGAGTCGGGGGACTTCCTGGCGCGCGGCCGGCGCCTGCCGCCCCTGGAGAGGGGGGACCTCCTCTCCGTGGGCAAGGCCGGGGCCTACGGCTTCGCGATGAGCAGCCAATATAACTCCCGCCCGCGGGCCGCGGAGGTCCTTCTGGACGGCAGCCGCGTCATCCTGGCCCGCCGCCGGGAGACCTTGAAAGACCTCTACGCCGCCGAGGCCTGAAGGAGGACGTATGGCGAAGAATAAAAAAACCATCAAACCGGATGTCCAGGCGCCGCCGCCCCCGTCGGAGGCCTTGTCCTCACGAGGCAAGGCGCTCGTCGCGGCGGGGGGGGCCGCCGTGCTGCTCGGATTCCTCGTCCTCAGCCAGGCCGATCCCCTGGGCTCCAACCTCGCCGCGAGCGTGTCCCCCTTTCTGCTCCTGGGCGGGTACGCCGCCATCGGCGTCGGACTCTGCCTTCCGGCCTCCTCCTGACAAAAAAACCATCAAAGAGGGGGAGCTCCAGTGATTGAGCCGCCCCGCCGGTCTTTTTCGCCCGCCTTACGGAACCCCCGGGCCTGACCGCGGCTTCGATCGTTTTTTCCGCTCCCGACCGAGATCCGCTTCCTTGGTCTTTTTAGACCATGAAAGCCGTGACCCCCCTTTCGTGGTCTTTTCGGCTGCCCCAAATCTTGGCAAGTCTCCGGATCCCCTCCCCCTGTTTTTAGGCTCCCCGGCCCCGCCCCCTTCCCTGGTTTTTTCGGGCCCCCTGCCCCTGTGGTGGGATCGCCCGAAAGTCGGCAGTTTTTCGGGCCTCTGACCATGCTCCCAGGCCCCGACCTTTCATGGTTTTTTGGCTCCTCCCAACTGATCCTATCTAGCCCCGGATGTTGCCAACTTTTCGGGGATCTGAGCCGGCGGTTCCGCGGATTCCGGGCAACTTTTGGGCGGGCTTACCATGGATTGGGACTGCCAATTTAGAATAGTTAAAGCAACGCCGCGTTTGCGTTGAATTACCGATATGTCCATTGGGAGAATCGCTTGAATATGCGTGCGATTGGAGGAGAGCGCAAATCATCTAGATCAATTCTGAATGTAACATAATATGTATTATCAGTAGTAACAAGTTGAAATGGTTCGGTTTGTTTCGGTCGGTTCGGCTTATCCCCTTTGGCCTGGTTTGCCTGGCTCTGGGCCCGCCCCTAGGCGCGTCGGCCTAGGACCGAAAGCGTCATCTGTTCGGACAGCAGCAGGGCCCTGATCTTGCCCGTGGCGGTGAGCTCATAGCGCCGGGAGCGGCGCGAGCCGGAAGAGAGCAACTCTCCCTGAGACACGGCGTCCTGGAGGGTCCGGTCCATGCGTCCGACCGGGTAGCCCGAGGCGCGCAGCCATTTGCCCAGCATGGCGGCCGTGGGCTTCGGCTGGCTGAGCAGCCTGTCCGAGGCCATCAGGAGCACGAGGCAGGCATCCTTGCCGGCCTTGTCTCCTCCGGCGATCTTGCCTCTCAGGGTCAAGCCTCCGCTCCTGGCTTCCACCACGGCGTTCCAGTCCACCCGG
This sequence comes from Elusimicrobia bacterium RBG_16_66_12, assembly GCA_001800005.1. Taxonomy (GTDB): domain Bacteria; phylum Elusimicrobiota; class Elusimicrobia; order UBA1565; family UBA9628; genus GWA2-66-18. The sequence continues at coordinate 2,016 of MGUL01000132.1, forward strand.
GGCTCGCGGCCGGTGCCGCCGGCGGATTCCGCTCCCGCGACCGGGATCTGACGGATCAAGAACTCCGCGCGCTCCTGGCGCACGAATTCCGCGTCGCCTTCGGCCTCGAGCTCGGCGCCCGTGGGCAGCCTCAAGCGCAGTCGGTGGGTGGTCATGTCCTTATTCTCTCATATGACAGATGATTGGGCAACAGTCTGTGCATAAGGCGTGAATAGCGAGCATATGACGCCGATGCTGACTAATACTCCGTCATATGACAGAATCATAGGAGACATACGTCAGTCATAAGACATGGCGGTGTGAACGCCATGGGGATAACTCCCCCCTCGACCAGTCCCTTCGGGGTCGGGTGTATTCGGGGAGAGGGGGAATCGGGGGGCTGGTCTCGGGCGCGGCGCGGGGAGTGCCGCTCAGGGGCGGCGGCAGTGCCGAATGTAGAGGACGATCGGGGCCGAGGGCTTAGAAGCGGCCGGAGGCTTCGAAGGAGAACTTACGGGAGACGCCGCGGCCGGGGTCGGAGAAGGTTCCGGCCTTGAAATAGGCCGAGGTCAGGCTCAGCGAGAACTGGTCGCGAATCGGGTAGCGCAGGCGGACGTCCCACTCCATGCCCAAAGTCCGGGGGCCTCGCGAGACGCGCTCGGCCTGGTACAGGAAGTAGTCGACGTCCAGGTTGAAACCGCGGTAGGCGGGAGGCGTGTAGCCCGCGCCGACGACGACGATGCCGCCGGCCCCTTGGCGCAGGCCGGAGGCGGTGGAGGTCGAGTAGTTCCCCCCGAGGGCGTCGTACGGGGTGGCGGCGAAGAACTCGCCGAAGCCGGAGCGTTCCAAACCATTGTGGCGGTGGCCGCGGGTCGGGAAGAAGGCCTCGTCGCGGGTTGGGGTGCCGGGGTCGTCGCCGGTGCCGCGCGCGAGGCTGACGCGCATGATGCCTTCCCCGGTCTTGTAGAGGCTTTGCTTCCATTTCATCTTCACGACCTGCGCGTTGCCGTTGTAGGTGATATGATTGCCGGCCGCGTTCGGGCCGGTCGGGGTCGCCGCGCCCTTCTGGAGGGCCGCCTCGCCCTCGAAGACCATGGGGCCGTAGCTGAGCTGGTAGCGCACGCTGGTGAAGCTGCGGACGGCCTTGGAGACGGAGCAGCCGTTCAGCTCGGGGTTGCCGGCGTAATTGCAGCCGTAGACGAGCTGGTCGGTCCGGTCGCGCTCGACGAGTTGGTTGAGCTGCCAGACGCCCTCCCCGGGCAGGTCCAGCGAGCTCCCGACGAGGGCCAGGCTGGAGGGGCCCGCGGCGCGCGGGTTGCGGTCGGCGAAGGCGAAGACCTCGGCCTTCATCCCGGCCCAGGGCAGCTCGCCGCGGACGCTGACGCCGGTCAGTCCCGCACCGTCGTCGTCCAAGAGCAGGCCGCTGCCCAGCTTGAAGTTCTGGCGGCCGAAGGTCGCCTCGAGCGGAAAGGACCAGAGGCGGTTGACGCGGAGGTAGGCGTTCTCGATGAAGGGGGTCAGGTTCGAGCTGGGATAGCAGGCGGCGACCCGGTCGAAGGGCGAGGAGACGGCTACGGTCGCGCCCGAGACGCCGATGGCGTGCAGGAGCAGACCCACGTCCAGAGTGGTGTCCTCCCCCCCGCGCGTCTGGAGCGGGATCTTGCGGACCGCCATGCCCAGGCGCGCGTCATTGGCGAGGAAGGAGCGGCTGTTGCGGCCTGATGGGTCCGAGCTCAGGTCGAGGTTCTTGTAGGAGACCGCCTTCATGCGGTAGGCGGCGGTGACGTCCAGGCTGGAGGCCGAGGCGAAAGAGGCGCCGGAGGCGAGCAGGACCGCGAGGGCTAAGGGGCGGCGCATCGTTTTGAATCCTAGCAAAATCCTAACGGCGGCGCAGGAGGGCGAGTCGGTCTCGGACGCGGCGTTCGCGGCAGGCCTGCTCGAGCAGGGTC
>MGUL01000132.1:3989-16310 GCA_001800005.1 Elusimicrobia bacterium RBG_16_66_12
GCCAGTCGAGGCCGCCGCCCGCCTGGAGCTTCATCGCCAGCAGGTCTTCCGGGCGGACGAGGGGTATTTTGAGGCCTTCCAATTCGACTGCGGTCGCGCGCTCCAGCGCGCGCCGGTCGGCCGCCTTCGCCGCGCGAAGAAGATCCATCTCCAGCCCCGGCTTGGAGCGGGAACTGACGCGAATGAGCCCGTCGATCGGGTCGTCGAGGCCGGGCGCCCTCCATTCGGCCTCGAACGATCCGGCAAGCGCGTCCATGAGTTCTTTCGGCGGCTTGGGGTAGTCCGCTATCAGGTCCACGTCGATGGTCGCGCGCGCCACGCCCCAGGCGTTGACGGCCCAGCCGCCGATCAGGGCGTGAGGCGTGTTCGTCCGGGTCAGCAGCTCGAGGATGACTGAGAGCGTTCGGAATGGTTCTGGAAGTCCTCCAGCGTGCGGCGCGGCCTTCTCTCGGACCAGGAGGGCGCGTCCCGCGGCGCGGAGATCGGCTCCGAGCTTCAGCCGGGAGGCCGGGCTCATCCTCGCGAAGGCCGCGCGTTGGGCGGATTTCTTTTCCGTGCGGAGGCGTGATTCGGCCATGCCTCATTGTAACGGGCGCGTCCCCTGCTGTCAACGTGCAAAAAAGAACCCCCCGGCCGCGAGGCCGGGGGGCCTTTCGAGCGGTTCTAAGGGATCTTAGAACTTGACCGAGAAGTCCAGCGCCGCCATGACCGCGGGGTTCTTCGCGGTCTGGGACTGAGCGATGAACTGGCCGGGCTGGAACGAGCCCAGGACGGCCTTGATGGAGACGTTCTCGGAGTGGTTCCACTCGGCCGTCGCATCGAACTCTGAGCCGATGCTGCGGCTGTTGGCCGTGTTGTCGACCTTGGTGTGGAACTTGTAGCTGTAGAACTGCACGCCGGCCGTCAGCTTGTTGAGCGCCGCCGGGGTGGCCTTGAAGCCGACGCCCCAGATGACGCGGTTGCTCAAGCCGTTGCCCGCGACGCCGCCGGCGTCGCTGTAGAGCTTGATAGGCGCGGCGTTGTTGAAGCGGCCGTAGACGCCGCCAGGGCGGTAGGCCGTGTTGATGGTCGTGAACGTGTTGTTGCCCTTGTAGGCGCCGTTCTCGTCGCCGGTGCCGTAGCCGAACTCGCCCCACGGGGTGAGCGCGGCGACGTCCTGGAGGTCGGCCTTGTACTCGGCCTTGCCCAGGAAGCCCCAGCCCTTGTAGTGGGCGTTGTTGAGAGCGCCGCCCGTGCGGTCGGAGCCGAAGTTCTTGGCGAACTCCACGGAGGCCAGCAGGCCTCCGAAGGTCATCTTGGACTTGATGCCCGCGATGTACAGGAAGGTGTTCTTTCCCGTGGTCGAGCCCAGACCGCCGGTGGCGTGAGTTACCGCGTTGTAGACGTAGGCGGAGCCCTTCACGTTCTCATGCTTGTTGCAGGAGACCACGAGGCCGCGCAGGTCGGTCGCCGCGTTGCCGTTCGTGATGATGGTTCCGTCGCTGGTCTTGCCGACCACGCCCGTCACGCTCACGTGCTCGCCGTTCCAGTCGAAGCGCCCGGCGTCGAGCGCGCCGACGGTCAGGCCGTAGGTGTTGCGCAGGCCGTAGTAGATGACCAGGTCGCCGGGCTCGCCGTAGAACTGGCGGCCGAGCGTCATGTCGGTGAAGCCGAACAGCTTGTCGATCTTGACGAAGGCTTCCTGGACGATCGTGTTGGCCGTGACGCCGTCGAGGCTCTCGGCGGCGGAGCCGTAGGTGCGCGACTGTCCGACCGCGCCGTTGGCCGCGGCGCCCTTGACGAGGCTTACGCGACCGTGGACGTCGTCGAGCAGGTCCCAGTCCATCTTCAGCATCACACGCGTCATCGCATGCCCGATGCGGTCGTTGTTCGCCGCGAGCGGAGTATTGCCCGCGACGGTGTTCGGGCGGGTCGCGAAGTCGAGCACGTTGCGAGCGGCCGTCGTCTGGACGTCGAGCTGACCGCCCACCTTCAGGTTCTTCAACAGTTCGGCATTGGCAGAGGCCGGCAGGAACAGGGCCAGAGCCAAGGTCGATCCCAGGAGCTTCTTCATTCTGTAATCCTCCATGTTTTTCGTAAGCCCCGCTCAGGCGGGGATACTTTTGCGGCATATCCCGCTTTTGGCGGGACCTACGCACGACCGGAGCGCCTTGTTCTTGCGGCTCCTTACCACTGCGAACGCTGCGAATCTAGCAAACGGGAGCGATTCGTGTCAACAGGTGCCAAGTATTTTCCACGCGGATGCGCCAGGTGTCATCCAGTGTCATTTGGGCGTGGCTGGGGGCTGCAGGCGAGAGTTCGCCCAGGCGCCCCAAGGGGTGTTGGGGTACTGCAGGGAGATCTTCTGCAGGGCGGTCCTGGCCGCCTCGCCCTGGCCGGAGGCCAGCTGGCAGCGCGCCAGGCTCGAGTGGACCATGGGGGCCAGCAGGGAGTCGGCGTAGGCGTCCAAGAAGTCCTGGGCGGCGGCGGCGCACTCGGCGGGCTTTCCGGCGACTTCCAGGGTCAGGACCTTCTCGGCCAGCGCGAAGGGCTTCAGCGCCTCCGGGGCGGTCGCGGCGGCCTTCTCGTAGGCGGCCAGGGCCAAGTCCGCCTCCCCGCGCGGCAAGCGCAGGTCGCCTTCCAGCATGTGCGCCAGGCTGGCGGCGGCGGGGCTGGCCCCCTCCTCGGCCACCTGGGCCAGGAGTGTCTGGGCCTGGTCGGGCTTGCCGGAGTACGCGTAAAGCTCGGCCAGGGAGAGCTTGTCCCAGGCGGCGTTCTGCCGGGAGTGCTTCCCATAAAGGAACAGACCGGCGACCAGGCCCAGGATCACGGCGGCGCCCAGCGCCATGCCCGCCTCGCGGCGGCGCAGGATGAGCCAGTCCAGGGTCTGGGCGAGCGCGTCCTTGAGTTCGTCGCGCTTGACTTCCGACTTGGCCGACCAGTGCTGCTTGTCTTTGAGGGTCATGAGGGCGGGTATCCTATCAAATCAGCGGCCGGGGATAATCGCGTTTCGACGCGAGGGGGCCGGATGGGAGGTTGGAGAGCCGCAGAGCGGCTTCCAGGAAGTCGATGACCTCGTCGATGTTCATGTGGAGAGGGTCCGGCGGTTGGGAGTTGCGCCGCATGGTCTCGAAGTCGAGACGGCGCGAGGCCGAGACCATTCCGGCGAGCAGTTCCTTCTTCTCGTTCTCGTCAAACATGGCGGAAACGCTTCTCGAGATCGGCGTAAAGGGCGTCTTGATGGAACAGATCGCAATATTCCTTGACACGGCCCCAATCCACGGCCGAGCGGACGGAGAGCAGGGCCTCGATGTCGGCGATCTCCTTATGCAATCTGGCGGGATCGTTGGCCAGAGCCTGGATCTTCAGCCCGATGAGGTCCTCGGGACGGACGACGCGCACATCCAGCCCCAAACGGCCGGAGGGCATGGAGGCCGCCTGTTCGATCATGCGCAGAGCCAGAGGGCGGAAGGCGTGGATGAAGTCGATGCCCCCCCACGGCAGGTCTCCAGAGTATTGGGAGACTTCGGCGGAGTGATGGATGCGCTTGTAGCCGGCGGCGGTCAGGAAGTCATGGATCCCGGCCAGGTCGTCTCGGTGGATCAGGAAATCGAGGTCCCGGGTCGCGCGCGGGGCTCCCAACGCGCCGAGAGCGAACCCGCCCATCAGGGCGTAGCGCGTGCGGCGGCGCTCGAATTCGTGCAGCAGGCGATGGAGGAGGTCTTCAAGTCCGGTCATAAGAGAGGCGTGCCCCGAGAGGGAATCGAACCCCCATCTTCTCCTTAGGACGGAGTAGCTCTATCCATTGAGCTATCGGGGCGAAATCTTGCGAACATCGACATTTTTCCTTATTTTGACGACGGGTGCAAATATTCTACCGCCCGGTAGACGGGCCTTTGCCCAGCAGGAAGTCCCCCCAGTACAAGGTCGTGATGCCGTCGAGTTTCTCGGCCGCCCTTTTTCGCGAGCAAAGCACCAGCGGCTTGAACTCCGGATGTCTCCGGCAGAACTCCAGCAGTCCGGCCAGGTCGCGCATGATGAAATCGCCTGTCTTGATCTCGACGGCCCATTTCCCCCAGCTTCCGGAAAATACGCCGTCGATCTCGGAGGGCTCCTCTCGCCAATAACAGACCTCTTGTCCGCTGTTGACCGCGTGCGCCAGGCAGGCGTTCTCGACCCGTCCGCCCCATCCTCGGTCGGTCGGCCCGACGTCATGGACCGCGGCCAAAAGGCCGTTGTTCAGGACGATCAGTTTCGGCGGAGAGGCTCGCCGGCGGATCGGGCGCGCAGAGAACTTGGGAAGCCCCGCCACCAAGAACGCCTGTTCGAGCACTTGAAGATAATGCGCCAGGGTTTCCAGGGCGCCCTTGTCCTGGAGCGCTCCCGCCAGCTTATGCAATGCCACGATCCGGGCCGGATATTCCAGGCAAAGGAAGAAGAGCTGGCGCAGAAGCGCCGGACGGCGCACGGGTTCCAACATGAGGATGTCGCGCCCGATGGCGGGCTCCACGATGCTGTCGCGCATGTAGGCGCGCCAGCGGAGTAGATCATCGACAAGCGGGAACGCGCCCGGATAGCTGCCGCGGCGCACCAAGTGGTGCACGGCCTTCTCCGGCTCGAGATGAAACGCCTCGACGAGATCCGCGGCGCCCCAATGGTTGAGTTGAAGCTTTTCGAACCGGCCGGCCATCGTCTCCTTGAGACCGCGGCCCACGAGGAGGGACGACGAGCCGCTCACGACAAGATGGACTCGCGTCCGCTTTCGGCGGAGTTCGTCCGCTTTCGCTTTGACCAGGCGTTCCCAGCCGTCGAGATACTGGATCTCATCCAGGACGACGACGGCGGTCTCTCGCTGCGCCCGCTCGATCACGTCGCGCCAGGTCGCCTCCCACCAGCCGCCCAGCGCCGCTTCAGGCGAGTCCACGGCCCGATAAATCGCGTTTGGAACCTGATCCATCAAGCCCAGGAGCAGAGTCGTCTTTCCGACCTGCCGGGGGCCCAGAAGCACTTGAACTCGTCCCGAGGGAGGCTCCGTGAGCCGTCTTCTTAATTCGTCGGCGACAAGTCGCTGGCTACAGTCTGATTTATATTCGATCATAACCGAATATATATTAACATGAATCGGCAGTTAGGTCAAGCCTGTTCGCGACTGCGCCGCCGGGGCGCAGATCAGTAGGAGACGAGCGAGTGGATCTTGCGCCCGGGCAGCTTCAGTCGGCCGTCCAGGAAGCCCAGCTCGATGAGGAAAGAGGAGCCGATCAGATGCCCCCCGATGACCTCGATGAGCTGGATCGCGGCGGCGGCGGTTCCGCCCGTGGCCAGCACGTCGTCCACGAGCAGGACCTTGGCGTTCTTCGGGAAGGCGTCGGCGTGCGCTTCGATGGAATCCATGCCGTACTCCAGCGCGTAGCTGGCGGATTTGACCGCGCGAGGCAGCTTCCCCTTCTTGCGGATGGGCACCACGCCCGCGCCCAGGCGGTAGGCGATCGGAGTCGCCAGCAGGAAGCCGCGCGACTCGATGCCGGCCACGATCTGCACGCCCGCGCCCACGAAGGGCTCGGCCATGCGGTCGATGGCCGCCGCGAAGGTCTTCGGGTCGGCCAAGAGCGGGGTGATGTCCTTGAAGACGATCCCCTTCTTGGGGAAATCGGGGACGTCGTGGATGTGCTTCTTGAAGTCCATCACTTCCTCTTCTTTCCGGGATGCCTGGCCGCGGTCGCGGCGAACATCAGCTTGCGCGGCTGGCGGCGGATCAGATGGGGTGCTGCGGGCGCCGTCTTGCGCCCGGCCGGGATGGTCTGGCCCAGGATGTCGGTCTTGAGCTTCGGGCGGTCGAAGCCCGGCTGGAGGTTCGTGGGGCCGCGGCGGCCGCCGTCCTCCAGGTCGATCAAGCCCATGCGGTTGGCCACGCGGCGCAGGCGCAGCAACGCGCGCTCCTCGATCTGCCGGATGCGCTCGCGCGACAGCCGCAGTCGTTTGCCGACTTCTTCCAGCGTCATCGGCGTCTGTCCGGTCAGCCCGTGGCGGAACTCCAGGATCATGCGCTCGCGGTCGCCGATCTCGCGCAGGGCCTGGTGCAGCTCGTCGTGTAGCTTCAGCACGCCGATCACGTTCTCCGGGGACTGCGCGGAGGTCTCCGCGACCATGTCCTCGACCGTGATGTTGTCGTCCTCGGAATCGATCGGGGCGTCGAAGGAGCCCATGCCCTTGGCGGCCTCGGCCGCGTCCAGCACGCCGCGGACTTGACGGGCGGTCCAGTGCATCGCGCGGGCCATCTCGGCCAGCGACGGGTCGCGGCCCAATTTCACGTGCATCTTCTCCCACATTTTAAGCCACTTCCTCAACGCCTCCCACGCGTGCGGCGGGATGCGGATGGTCTTGGACTGCTCCTCGACCGCGCGGCGGATGGACTGCTCGATCCAGTAGGAGGCGTAGGTGGAGAAGCGATAGCCCTTGGAGGGCTCGAACTTGTCGATGGAGTGCATCAGGCCCAGGTTGCCCTCCTCGACGAGGTCCATGAAGTCGATGCCCTGTCGGTGGTACTTCTTCGCGATGGGCACGACCAGTCGGAGGTTGGCCTCCATGATGCGCGACTTGGAGGGCGCGTCGCCCTTCTTGGCCTTCTTCCAGAGCTCGTGCATCTCCTCGCGCGTGACGAGCGAGAGCTTCTGAATGCCCTTGAAGTACTGGCTGATGGTGTCGGTCGACGGTTCCATTGTTCCCCTATCTCATCTGATGGTGAATCCGGCTTCGCTACGTACGGCGACCGGCCGCGACACGACCCTGTCCACGCGCGCGGTCGGGTGGTCCCGGAGGCTTTCGATGAAGCCCTCCACGGCCCGCCGGTCCCCCTCGACCTCCGCCTCGACCGTCCCGTCCTCCCGGTTGCGCACCCAGCCCGCCAGGCCCAACGCCTCGGCCCGCTCGCGGACGAACCACCGGAAGCCCACGCCCTGGACCCGTCCTTCCACGAGCAAGTATAGACGCGTCAAGGGGCGGCGTCGGCCATTCTAGTGATTTGTCAAGGGCGCGCGCAAGGGGCAAGAGAAAAGGACGCCGGAGCGGCCGTTCCGGTCGGCCGCGTCCTCACTTCGCTTGCGAGAAGATGGTCGGGGTACTCAGGCTTGAACTGAGAACCTCTTGGTCCCGAACCAAGCGCTCTGCCAATTGAGCTATACCCCGTCTCGTTTGGAGTTCGTGTCACGCCCACGGTCGGGGACACAGGAATCGAACCTGTAGCCTCTCCCACCCCAAGGGAGCGCTCTACCATTGAGCCAGTCCCCGACCGTAGGCGCGACAACGCACGGCCGGTCACCGGCCGAACTCCTCGATGATCATTTTAAGTTCTTTTTTGACCTCGCGCAAGAGCTTGAGAGCCGGCGCCGTGTCGGCGGCGGCGGGACTGGTGCCGTCAAGGGCCGTGGGGGTCCGGCGTTTGTCGAGCAGCGCGCGCCGCGCGCCGGCCACGGTCATGCGCCGCTTGTGGAGCAGATCCCGGATCTCCAGGATGAGTGCCAGGTCCGTGCGGGTGTAGCGGCGGTGCCCGCCGGCCTTGCGGGCGGGCCGCAGGTCTCCGAAGCGGCTTTCCCAGTAACGCAGGGTGTGCGGCGGGACCTGGGCGAGGCGCGCGGCCTCGCGCATGGTGAAGAAATCGCGGTCGGGGAGGAACGGGAGTTCCACCGTGATTCGCTATTCGAGCAGGTTCTTGGAGGCCTTGAAGCGCACGCCGCGACGGGACGGCACGCTGACCTGCTCGCCCGTCTTGGGGTTGCGGCCCACGCGGGGCTGGCGGGACTTCACGCGGAAGGTCCCGAAGTTGGAGACGACGACCTTCTCGCCGCGGCTGAGCGCCTGCCGGACGGTCTCGAAGGCCGTTTCGACGGCGAGGGCGGCTTCGCCCTTGGTGGTCAGGACTTTCGCCACTGCCTTGATGATGTCGAGACGATTCATTTCTCGTCCTCCTTGTTCTTGGGGGGATCGTTCTTCTTGGGGGGCTGGTCCCCTCCTTCCGGAGCTTTTTTGAGGTCCTTGAAGATGTCCTCCGGCTTGAGGTTCTTGAGCTCTTCCTTGAACTTCCCGACCTCCTCCTCGGAGATCGGCTTGGTGAGGGTCTGGCAGCGCGCGAACACGCGCTCGTCGACCATGATGGGGCAGCCGGCGCGCACCGCGACGGCGATGGCGTCCGAGGGGCGGCTGTCGAGGACGGCGGTCCTCTTGCCGTCGCCGACGACGATGCGGGCGTAGAAGGTGTTCTCCTTGATGTCGCTGATGACGATCTTCAAGACCTCCCAGCCCAGCTGCTTGACCGCGGCCAGCAGCAGGTCGTGGGTCAGAGGGCGCGGAAGCACGATGCCGGAGAAGCGGATCGCGATGGCCTGGCCCTCGGTGATGCCGATCCAGATGGGCAGCAGGCGGCTTCCCTCGAGCTCCTCGAGGAAGATGATGCACTCGTTGACCGTGGTGGCCAGCGAGTAGATGTGGACCTCCTTCTCTTTCGCGGGAGGCTCCGGAGTCTTCTCTTTATCGTTCTTGTCGCCTTTCGCCATGTTCCCCCCAGCGGAATCCCAACGCCGTCAGCACGCCGCGGGCGGGCTCGCCGCCCGCCGCGTCGAAGATCGCGTCCAGCAGCGGCGTGCGCACCTTGTGACGCCGCGCCAGAGAGCGCGCGCTGTCGGCGGCTTCCACGCCCTCGACGACGGTCGGGATCTGCGAGAGCGCCCGGCGCGGCGACAGGCCGCGCCCCAGCTTCTCGCCGAAGGCGCGGTTGCGCGATTCGGGCGAAGTGCCGGTGGCGATCAGGTCGCCGAGCCCCGCCAACCCGTAGATCGTGTCGGCTCGCCCTCCGGCGGCGCGGATGATGAGCCCCATCTCGGCGAGGCCCCGGACGAGGAGGGCCGCCTTCGTGTTGGCGCCGGCGCCCAGGCCGTCCAGGATGCCCGCGCCGATGGCGATGACGTTCTTGAGCGAGCCGCCCAGCTCGACTCCGACCCGGTCGGGCCAGGGCTGGACGCTCAGCGAGCCGCTCTCGAAAAGGGCGGCCAGCCTGTCCGCCCGGGGGCCAAGGGGTCCGCCCAGCATCAGCCCCGTCGGGACCCCCCGGGCCACCTCGCGCGCGAAGCTGGGGCCGGTGAGGGTCCAGACCTTGCCGCGCAGAGCGGGCAGTTCGCGCGCGACGATGTCGCCCATCGTCGCGAGCGTCCTGGGCTCGACGCCCTTCGAGGCGTTGACCGCCAGCGCCCGGGGCGAGAGGCGGGCCTTCGCGCGCACGTCGCGGGTCGCCCTGGCCATCGCGTGGGACGGAAGGACGAAGAGCAGCACCTCCGCGTCGGCGCAGGCCGCGGCCAGGTCGTGGCCGACGCGGACCGAGTCGTCCAGGCGGAAGCCGGGGATGTGGGCGTGACGGCGCGTCTTGGCCAGGGCGTCCGCCAGCGACGGCACGAATTCCCAGAGACGCACGCGGGCCTTGGCGCTGAGCTGTTGGGCCAGCACGACGCCCCACATGCCGCCTCCCAGCACGGCGGCGACGGGCTTATGCGGACGGGCCATGGATTCCGAGCTCCTTGTTCTGCCGGAGACGCTTCAGGTTCGGGATGTGCTTGAAGAGGATGAGGCCGCCCGCGGCTGCCGCCGCACCCGTGAAATAGGCGGGGGCTCCGAGCAGGGTCGCGGCCAGCGGCAAGACGACGGCGCCGGCCATCGAGCCGACCGAGATGTGGCCGGAGAGCTTGACGGCGATGAGGAACGCCGCGGCGGTCACCCCCATGGGCAGCGGCAGCAGGGCGGTGAAGACTCCGGCGGAGGTGGCCACGCCCTTGCCTCCCTTGAAACGGAGGAAGGGCGTCCAATTGTGGCCCACGATGGCGGCGGCGCCCAGCGCGACGGCCAGCAGGGGGCGGTCGGGGAACAGGCGCAGGCCGAGGTGGACCGGGGCGTAGCCTTTCAGGGCGTCGACGACCAAAGTGACGGCCCCGGCCAAGGCGCCCGCGTTGCGGTAGACGTTGGCGGTGCCTGGGTTGCCGGACCCCGCGGTGCGGATGTCGTAGCCTTTCAGGTGTTTGACGACGAGGTAGCCCGTCGGAATGCCGCCGGCGAGGTAGCTGAAAATGAGGAGGCCGGCGGCGCGGGAATCAGTCATGAATTCCAGCGCAATCCTAGCATTCAGCGACCAGGGCCTGCAATCGCTTCCAATTCTCGGCCGTGACGCGCAGCCGCCAGTGCGTATCCTCCCCCCGCGTCTCGTGGGACAGGACCTGGGCGCTCTCGTAGAAGTGGCGCGCCAAGCCGCCGGAAGCGGCGGGAAGGACGATCTCGCGCTTGAGCCAGCGGCGGGAGAGTGCTTTCTCGACGCGGGCCAGGGCCTCGGCGAGGCCCTCCCCCGTCGCGGCGGAGATCAAGACGGCGTCGGGCCGCAGGCGCGAGAGGTCCGCGCGCGCGGACGCCCCGAGCCGGTCGGCCTTGTTGAAGACCTCCACGCGGGGGATGCCGCCCGTGTCGAGGTCGGCGAGCGTCGCGTCGACCGAGGCGCGCTGCTCCTCGAGTTGGGGCGAGGAGGCGTCGCCGATCACGAGCAGGCAGTCCGCCGCCTCGACCTCCTCGAGGGTGGAGCGGAAGGCCGCGATCAGCGAGGTGGGCAGGCGCTGGATGAAGCCGACGGTGTCGGTCGCGACCGCCCAGCCGCCCTCGGGCAGGCGCACGCGCCGCGCGGTCGGGTCCAGGGTCGCGAAGAGCTTGTCGTCGGCGTGGGCCGCGCGCGCGCCGACGAGGCGGTTGAGGATCGTGGACTTGCCGACGTTGGTGTAGCCGACGAGGGCCAATTGCGGCATGGGCACGCCCGCGCGGCGCTCGCGGCGCAGCTTGCGCGCGGAGCGCACGCGCTCGAGTTCGGCGCGCAGGGACTTGAGCCGCGATTGGATGTGCCTCTTCTCGTATTCGAGCTTGCGCTCGCCGGGGCCGCGCGTGCCGATGCCGCCGGCCTGCTGGGAGAACTCGCGCCAGGCGCCGGTCAGCCGAGGCAGCATGTAGGAGAGCTGGGCCGACTCCACCTGCAGGCGGCCCTCGCTCGTGCGCGCGCGCGCGGCGAAGATGTCGAGGATCAGCCGCGTGCGGTCGACGATCTTGATCCGGGGCAGGGCCTTCTCCAGGTTCTTCTGCTGGCCGGGAGTCAGCTCCAGGTCGAAGATTGCCGTGCCCGCGCGCAGTCCCGCGCAGAGCCCCGCGATCTCGGTCACCTTGCCCGAGCCGACGAGCGTGGCGGGGTCGAAGCGCGCCAGGGCCTGCGTCGTCTCGCCGACGACCGCGGCGCCCGCGGTGTCGGATAGGCGGCGCAGCTCCTCCAGACTCGAGCGGATGAGCGCCGTCTGGGACTTGGGCCCGACGCCGACGAGGACGGCCCTCTCGGCGGGAGGGCGCGTGTCGTGGTGCTTCAGCGCAGGAGCACCTCGGAGATGTTCCGCTGGATCTGGCTCCTCCAGCGCACGGCCGTGGCGGCGAGCAGGCTGTCGAGCGGCGCGTGGTCGTCCGTCATCGCCGGGGCCTCGTCGTGCTCGGCCGGCGTCGGCGTCAGCTCCCGCGAGAGCATCCCCGCCGCGGCGTCCCGCGCGCTCGGGGGCGCGGCCGAGGCCGGGGCCTCGAGAGGCCCGGTCGAGGCGAAGAAGAGGACGTTGGCCAGTCCGTTGATCGGGGGCGCGGCCGCGAAGGCGCGCACGCGCGGGAAGGCGCGGCTCAGGGTCTTGTAGGTCGCGCGCCACGGCGCGCCCGCGGGGCCGTCCAGGGCCGTGACCAGATTGACGGCGAGCACGCCGCCCGGGACCATCGACTCGCGCATGCGCGCGAAGGCCTCGGCGGTGAAGAGGTGGCTGGGCGGAGACTCCGAGCCGAAGGCGTCGAGGACCATCAGGTCCCAGCGGCCCGTTCCCGTCTCGAGGGCGGCGCGCGCGTCGCCGATGAGGACCTGCCCCTTGGGCGCGTAGCCGAAGAAGTCGCGCGCGGCGCGGACGATCTCGGGGTCGATCTCCACGGCGTCCACCGTCAGTCCCGCGCGCTCGAGGGCCGTGGGCAGGAGCCCCGCGCCGAGCCCGAGCGCCAGGACTTTCTTGGCGCCCGGCCGCAGGGCCAGGGTCCACTCGATGGCGCGGTCGTATTCGGACTCGCTCAGGCCCGTGGCCGTCTCCATCGCTGACTGGGCCGTCCCGTTGACGAGGAGGTAGCGCGTGTCCGCGCCGTCGAGGACCTCGACGCGGCCGTAGAGGGATTCCGCGCGCCGCAGGACCGCGGCGTGAGGCGAGACTCCCGCGCGCGCGGCCAGGGCCAGGCAGGCGGCGCAGGTCGCCATCTGTTCGAGGG
>MGUL01000133.1:0-3859 GCA_001800005.1 Elusimicrobia bacterium RBG_16_66_12
TCGCGGGTGAAAAGTTCAAGCTTTTCACCGTTGCCCCTCAGGGCGATGCTCTCCTCGGAGACGCGAGGTATTCTATTTCTTGGGTGGCGGGTCTGTCAGTCTTGTCCGAGGATCAGGGAAGATCAGGCTTTTTCGTTTTGGGATGGAACTTTTGAGGGGGCCCAAACGTATGGTAAGTGATGGATACCTTCCCCGTGCCCCTGTCGAAGCTTCGGCCACGCATCCTTGTGATCCGCAAGCGGCGTGTACTGCTTGATGCCCATTTAGCGGAGCTATACGACGTCACCCCCAAACGTCTTCGCGAGCAGGTAAGGAGAAACCGGGAGCGCTTTCCGGACGATTTCATGTTCGAGTTGACTCTCGAGGAGGCGGAGGGGGTGGTGCCGCAAAATGCGGCACCATCTCGACGCTCTCGCTTGGGCGGCCATCTTCCTTTCGTTTTCACGCAGGAGGGCATCGCGATGCTGTCCGGCGTCCTCCGCAGCCCTCGCGCCGTCCGGGCGAATATCGAGATCATGCGGGCCTTCGTCTATGCCAAGACTCGCGAGCGCTGGCACAGCGCCGCATTGACTCGATTGGAGGAACTGGAGCGGAAGTTCCTCGGACACGATCAGGATATCGAGAGATTATTTACGACTTTGCGCGACCTTATGGACCCGCCTGAGAAACCTCGCCGGAAGATCGGATTCGAGCCAGGCTCCAAGTCCTAATCAGCGGCGCTTGTCGACGGCCTTCAGGCTTGCCTCGAGGTCCTTGATGATGTCGACGGGGCTTTCGAGGCCGATCGAGAGGCGGATGCCGCCGCGCTCGCGCATGGGTCCCTCGCCGGCGTAGGCGGAGTGGGTCATCGCCGAAGGCATCTCGATCAGGGTCTTGGTGTGGCCGAGGCTGACGGCCAGGGTCACGCAGTAGGCGTTCTGCGCCACGTGGTCCACGAACTTCACGCCCGAGACCTTGCGCTCGTCGAGGCGGAAGTAGATCATGTTGCCGGGCGCGAATCCCCCGTCGAAGTCGCGCATCTGCTTGAGAGCCAGCGCGCGCTGGGGGAAGGAGTCCAGGCCGGGGTAGCGGACCATCGCGACCATCGGGTGTTTCTCCAGATACTGCGCGACCTGCAGGGCGCTGTACTGCTGGCGCTTGATGCGCAGGGGGATGGTGGGCACGCCGTAGACCAGGATGTTCCACGCGGCCTTGGGCGAGAGGATGCCGCCGAAGTCCTTGCGGTACATCGCCAGCTCCGGGAAGACCTCCTTGGAACAGCACACCGCCCCGCCGACCTCGGTGCCGAAGCCGCCGATGTTCTTGGTCAGCGAGTGGACCGCCAAGTCGATGCCGTGCTCCAGCGGCCGCTGGCAGAAAGGGGTGGCGAAGGTGTTGTCGATGACGGAGTAGAGCCGACGCTTGCGGCGCTTGTTGGCCTGCGTCACGATCTCGGCAATGGAGCGCAGGTCCACCAGGTCCAAGGTCGGGTTGACCGGGGACTCGAAGTAGAGCGCGCGGGTGCGGGAGTTCACGGCCCGCGCCACGGCCTTAGGGTCGGTGAAGTCCGCGCGGCGGACCTTGACGCCGAGCTTCGGGTACCAACTGGTGAACAGGGAATGAGTGCAGCCGTAAAGCAAGGTGTGCGCCAGGACCTCGTCGCCCGTCCGAAGCAGGCAGCCCAGCGCCGCCGAGACCGCGGCCATGCCGGAAGCGAAGGTCAGGCAGGAGTCGGCGCCTTCCATGGAGGCGAGCTGGCTCTCCAGCAGGCCGCGAGTCGGCTCCTCGAGGCGGTCGTAGATGTAGACCGGCGCTTCGTCCAATTCCCCGCGGTATTGGCCGAACTCACTGAAGCCGCGCGCCGCGCGCTGGACGGACTCCAGCCGGAAGGTGGTGGACGCCGTCAGCGGGGGCACGACGTGATGCGCGTAGTCCCAGCGCGGGGTCTTGGCCGCGCCGTGCACGATGCGCGTGGTCTTCTTATAGCCTTCGGCGTTCTTGGTCATCTTGGAACCTCTTCTTGAAAAATAACGACGCATCCACGAGCAGGATGAGGGCCGGGACCTCGACCAAGGGGCCGATGACCGCGGCGAAGGCCTGTCCGGAGTCGATGCCGAACACCGCGACCGCGACCGCGATGGCCAGCTCGAAGTTGTTGCTGGCCGCCGTGAAGGAGAGGGTCGCCGTCTTCGCGTAATCCGCCCCCGCCCTGCGCCCCAGCCAGAAACTGACCAGGAACATCACGACGAAGTAGATCAAGAGCGGGACCGCGATGCGCAGGACGTCGAAGGGCAGGCTCACGATGAGCCTGCCCTTGAGGCTGAACATCACGATGATGGTGAAGAGCAGCGACATCAGGGTCAGGGGGCTCACGCGCGGGATGAAGACGGCCTCGTACCATTCAAGGCCCCTCGCGCGCAGCAGCGCCCAGCGCGTGGCCATCCCGGCCAGAAAGGGCACGCCCAGGTAGATGAAGACGCTGCGGGCGATGTCGGCCATGCTCACGCTCACCGCCGTCCCGGCCAGGCCGAACTTCGGCAGCAGGACCGTGATGAAGAACCAGGCGTAGAGACTGAAAAAGAGCACCTGGAAAATACTGTTGAAGGCGACCAGGCCCGCCGCGTACTGCGTGTCGCCTTCGGCCAGCTCGTTCCAGACGATGACCATCGCGATGCAGCGCGCCAGCCCGATCATGATCAGCCCCACCATGTATTCGGGGTATCCCCGCAGGAACGTCACCGCCAGCAGGAACATCAAGACGGGGCCGATGACCCAGTTCTGCACGAGCGAGAGCGCCAGGACCTTCTTGTCGCGGAACACTTCCCCCAGCTCCTCGTAGCGCACCTTGGCCAGCGGCGGGTACATCATCAGGATCAGCCCCAGCGCGATGGGAATGTTCGTCGTCCCGACCTGGAAGCGGTTGACGAAGGCCGGTACGCCCGGCAGAAAGAAGCCCAGCCCCACGCCCAGCGCCATCGCGGCGAATATCCAGCCGGTCAGATAGCGGTCCAGGAACGACAGCCGGGCGACGTTCATGCGTGCTCCTTGATGGCCCGAGCGATCAGGTCCTTGACCTTGGTCTCGACGAGGTCGCGGACCCTGCGGAAATCATCGGCCGACATGTGCTTGGGATCGGGGATGGCCCAATCCTCCTTGGCCCGAGAAGGCATGAACGGGCAAGCATCGCCGCAGCCCATCGTGATCACCCAATCCCACCGCTGAGTCGGGAGTCCGTCCAAGCCTTTGGAGCGATGTCCGCTCATGTCGATGCCATTCTCTTCCATGAGCGCCGTCGCCGTTCCGTTTATTTTTCCGCTCGGTCGAGATCCCGCGCTCCAGGCCGCGACCTTGCCCGCGCCGTGGCGCCGGGCGAAGCCCTCGGCCATCTGGGAGCGGCAGGAGTTCTCCACGCAGACGAAAAGGATCGTCGGCAGGCGTTTCATGCCCTGATGATACGAATATCCCCGGGAGCGGACAACCGGCGTTTGCTAGACTCCCCACCGTGAAGATCCGCGCCCATCTCCACATCAACGGCGGCGAGCGCTCGACTCTCCTGGTCAGCGGCCCCAACGAACTCGACGCGCACCTGGCCCATAAGCTGGCGGCCTGCATCCTCTTCTGGGACTACGAGCCCCTGCTGGACGCCTCGGTCAAGACCCCGGCCCTGGCCGACTACGAGTTCCTCCCCGACCTGCTGGCCTTGGACGACGCCGGCGCGGGCCGCCTCTGGGTCGAGTGCGGCACGACCACGCTGCACAAGCTCACCAAGATCACGCGCCGCATGCCCCAGGCGCGCCTGGTCATCTTAAAGGAGACCGAGCGCGACGCCGAGCGCCTGCGCAAGGACCTGAACGCCCAGTTCGACCGCCCCGAGAAGGTG
>MGUL01000133.1:3975-4673 GCA_001800005.1 Elusimicrobia bacterium RBG_16_66_12
AGGTCCCGTTCGTCGTCGAATTCAAGCCGTTTTAAAGTAGAATCCGGCCATGAATATCTCCGCGATCACCCTCGCCTCGTCCCTCCTCGGCTGGACCCCGCCCATGCCCCAAGCGCCACTCCCCGCCCAGACCCATCCCGTGTCCAGCGCCAAACCCGCCCCGGCCCCCATCGTCGCGGCTCCGGCCGGCAACCTGGTCTCCCGAGGCGCCCTCGGCGCCGCTCTCTCGGCCGCGCAGCTGGTGGCCGTCGGCGAGCAACACGACTCCCTCGCGCACCATCAGGTCCAGGCCGAGATGCTGGCCCTCCTGGCCGGCCGCGCGCCCGCGACGGCCGTGGGCTTCGAGATGCTCTCCTACGAAGACCAGCCCAAGCTGGACGCCTTCGCCTCCGGCAAGACCTCCGAGGCGGATTTCGCCGCTTGGTGGAAGTCGGTCTGGGGTTATGACTACGCGATGTACAAACCCATCTTCGATGAGGCCCGCAAGCGCGGCCTGCCGCTGTACGCCCTCAACGCTCCCGCCTCTCTGGTCAAGGCCGTGGCCAAGAAAGGCTTGGACGCCCTGCCCCCCGCCGACCGCGCGCGCCTGCCCGCGAAGATCGAGGAGAGTTCCGACCCCCGCTACCGCGATTTTGTCCTGCAATCGGTCTCCTCTCACGGCCCCATGATGAAATCCTTCCTGCGGCTCCTGGGCATCG
>MGUL01000133.1:4699-5531 GCA_001800005.1 Elusimicrobia bacterium RBG_16_66_12
TCATCGAGCGCCGCATCCAGGCCATGGCGGTCTGGAACGAGACCATGGGCGAGCAGGCCGCGCGCCGCGTCGCCGAGGGGCATACCCTCCTCCTCGTCGCCGGCCAGGGCCACGTCCTTTATAAGGCCGGCGTGCCCGAGAGCGCCGCCCGCCGCGGGGTCTCCGCGGCCGTCGTCGTGCTGCCCTACCCCTTCATGCCCGAGGACGGCGTGGGCGTGCCCGAGATGCTCGCCCGACTGCGCGACCCCGCCCAAGGCGACATCCAGCAGGCCGACTACTTCCGCCTCATCCCCTGACCGCGCGCCAGGAACTCGCGCCGGCGCGAGCCACGATGGCCGATAAGACATATCCCTACCGCTGGGCCCTTTGCCGTTCTCATCCTTCCCCGAAGGTCCCAACGGCGCTTGTGAGGCGCTTGATAGACTGGCCCTGCGTGATCATCGCGCTGCTCCTCGCCGCCTCATCTCTACACGCCCAGACCATCTCTCCGATTATGGGCAGAGTCGTCATCACCCCGCTCTCGCTGCCCTCCGTGACGTCGCTGCTTCCCCAATCGAACGCCGTGCCGATGACTCAGCCATCATCCCTGTCCCTGTCTCCCAGCGCCGTTCCGCTCGCCGCTCTCCCCGTCGCCGCCGCTCCCGCCGAGAGCCCCGACCCGCTCTCGCCCCTCTCCGCCCTCGGCCGCGCCGCCCAGTCGGCGAAAGGCGATCCCTCCGCTTCCCTGAACCGCTTCTGGGACGGCCTCGCTTTCGGCTCGGCCGCAGAAGACGCGGACACGCCCGCCACGCTCGCCTTCGTACCGGAATCCGCGAGCACAGCCAGGACCCGC
>MGUL01000133.1:5549-7195 GCA_001800005.1 Elusimicrobia bacterium RBG_16_66_12
GGCTGTCCGTCCGCGACGCTCGCCTGGCCCGCGCCCTCGACGCCGCCGTGAATCTGGCACGCGGCACGGCCGTGGGGCGCCGCGCCTTCGATGCCGCCGAGAAGGCGGTCGCGGCCTCGGGCGGGGTCCTGGCCGTGGACGTTCGGGACCTGGGCAAGAACTACGGAGAATACGATTACCTGGACGGCCGCATGAGCCTGCACCGCGCGCTGTTCGCTCCCGGCCGAGAAGGCGAACTGGCCGGCACCTTGGTCCACGAACTCCTCCACGTCGCCCAGCACGCGGCGGGCCTGCCCTCCTACGCGCTGGAGCTGGAGATCGAGGCCCACCTGCAGGACCTGGAGCTGATGGCCGAGCTGGGCCTGACGCCGCCCCCGCACACCTTCGCCCGCCAGGCGCTGGACGCCCTGACCAAGGGTCCCGCCGCCTTCGTGGAGCTGATCTCGGCCGCCGTACCGGGAAGCCCCTGCCTCGGGACGGACTCCCTCGACGACGTGATCGACCAGTTGGAGCAGGACCTGGAGGCCGCGCGCGCCGGACGCAGCCGGAGATCGGCCAAGCTCGCGCGGGCCATCGAAGCCGATCTGCTCAGCCTGAGGACCAAAGAGGGCGCCGCGGCCTACCGGGGCTTCTCGCGCCGCGTGCGCGCCCTGCTCGAGCGCCGAAGCTCCGAAGCCGGGGGCTGACGGACCTTCAGCACCAGCCACAACGCGCGCTCCGGCCCGCCCAGTTCGGCCGGGCGGCCGTCGTAGCCGTAACACGCCTCCAACCGGAATGGCGAGCGCGCCAACAGGGCCGACATCTCGGCCGCGTCGTAACTGCGCAGGTCATAGGATGATTCCGCGACCTTCCCGCCTCTCTCGACGAAGTTGATGATCCGCTCCCTTCGGCCCCGCGCCGTCGCGGGGATGGTCATCATCACGTGCTTGACCCCCGAGCGCGCCGTCCAGACCTCTTCGTCCGGCATGTCCTCTCCGTAAACCGCCAGGTCCAATCCTAAAACGAATATCCCGCCGGGGCTCAGGGCCTCCGCCGTCGCGCGCAGGTGACCCAACGCCTCCCGGTCGGTGAGCAGATGCCGGAACGTGGACAGGAGATTGAACGCCAGATCATATCTCCCCTTCGGCCGGAACGAGGTCATGTCTCCCCGAACCACCAACGCTCTCTTCCCTCGGTGAGAAAGCCGTGCCCTCGCGAACTTCACCATCTCGCTCGAGAGGTCGTACCCGGTCACCGTCCAGCCGCGGCGAAGCAGTCCCGCCAGATATCTCCCCGTGCCGCACGCCGGCTCCAACGCCGTTTTCCCGCCGTTGCCATGCCGTTGGGCGAGGAGGTCGAGCAGCCAGACCTCGTCGCCGGTGCCCTCGGCGTGGATCAGGTCGTAGAGGACCGGGTCGCGGTAGAACGCGGGCAGGCCCGCGCTCACGCGGCCTTGGCCTCGCGCTCGATGACGAGGGTGCGCGTCGGCTGGGCCAGCGGGACGGCGTCGGCGCGCAGGGCGTCCAGCACGCCCAGCAGGACCGCCTGCCGGCGGTCCATGTACACGCCGTAGTCCGGGCTCGTCACGTAGAAGACGCTCTCGAACTCCAGACCCGACTCGCGGAAAACCGCCAGGTGGGAGCGGTCGAAGCGGGTCGTCGGGGTCC
>MGUL01000134.1:0-247 GCA_001800005.1 Elusimicrobia bacterium RBG_16_66_12
AATGAGGGATGCGACCGGAGCGGTCCTCGCGGGGGGCCTCAGCCTCCGTTTCGGCTCGGCCAAGCCCGCGGCTCCGTGGCGGGGGAAGACCCTCGTCGAGACCGTCGCCGACGTCCTCTCCGGCGTCTTCGACTCGACGCTCGTCGTGGTGAAGGACCCCGCGCCTTTCCTGCGCCTGGAGGCGCCGGGGCGCCGCGTCGTCCGCGATCTGTGCTGCGAGGCGCACGCCCTTGGCGGAGTGCGCTCG
>MGUL01000134.1:408-1698 GCA_001800005.1 Elusimicrobia bacterium RBG_16_66_12
CAGCCCCTCTGCGCCGTCTACGCTCGTACCTGCGCGCCGGTCATGGACCGTCTCCTCGCTCAGGAGAACCCTCGCGTCCGGGATGTTTTCGGCTTGGTGCGCACGCGCGTCGTCGCGGAGGCCGAGGTCCGCGCGCTCGACCCTCGCGGACTTTCCTTCATCGACTTGGACACCCGCGCCGAATACGAGCGGGCGCGGGAGGCCGCCGCGTGCTGACCGACTCCTTCGCGCGCCGCATCGACTACCTGAGGCTCTCGGTCACCGACCGCTGCAACCTGCGCTGCGTCTACTGCCTGCCCGCGCAGGGCGCTTCGTTCTCGCCCCGCGAGGACGTCTTGAGCCCCGCGGAGATCGAGCGCCTCGCGCGCGTCTTCGCCGGCGCGGGAATCTCGAATGTGCGCCTGACCGGAGGCGAGCCGCTGGTCCGCCCCGACATCGTCGAGGTCGTCGAGCGGCTCGCGCGCGTGCCCGGCATCGGGGACCTCTCGCTCAGCACGAACGGCGTGCTTCTCGGCGCGCTGGCGCGGCCGCTGGCGCGGGCCGGCCTGCGCCGCGTCAACATCAGCCTGGATTCGCTCGACGAGGAGCGCTTCCGCGCGGTCACGCGCTTCGGACGCCTCGACGAGGTCCGCGCGGGGATCGACGCCGCGCTGGCGGCGGGGCTCTCCCCGGTCAAGCTCAACGTGGTCGTCGCGCGCGGCCTCAACGAGGACGAGGTCGCCGCCTTCGCGGCCCTGACCCAGAGCGCCCCGCTGCACGTGCGCTTCATCGAGCTGATGCCGATGGGCGAGACGGGCTTCTTCTCAAAGGAGCGATGGGTGCCGCTGGCGGAGATCCTGGCCGCGGCCGGCCCGCTCGAGCCGCTGAGCGGCGCGGAGCGTCCCGTCGGGCATGGTCCCGCGCGCTACTATCGCCGTCCGGGCGCGCGCGGCACGGTCGGCGTGATCAGCGCGCTGAGCTGCGGCTTCTGCGCCTCATGCAACCGCCTGCGCCTGACCTCGCGGGGCCTTCTCGTGCCCTGCCTCGACGGCGAGACGGGAACCGACCTGCGCGGGCCTCTGCGTCGAGGCGCGGACGACGGCGAGCTGCGCCGGCTTCTGGAGGAGACCGTGCGGACCAAGCCGCGCGAGCACGCGATGGCGGCCAAGGCGGAGGCGGCCGCCGCGAACCCGCGCTTCATGTGCGCGATCGGCGGATAGGGAGAGTGATATGGGAGAAGTGTTGGCCGTCTGCGTCAGCGTGAAGAAGGGCCGGCGAAAGAACGACGTCGGCAGCGCCCTGTTCAAGGAA
>MGUL01000134.1:1731-14662 GCA_001800005.1 Elusimicrobia bacterium RBG_16_66_12
CACCGCCAGGTGAGCCTGCTCGCCTGGTAAAGCATCGAGAAGATGCGCGCCAAAGGCCTCAACGTGAACGTCGGCAGCTTCGCCGAGAACGTGACGACGAAGGGCATCGACCTCCCGTCGCTGCCGCTCGGGCATCGCTTCACGCTCGGCGCGGACGTGCTGATGGAAGTCACGCAGATCGGCAAGGAGTGCCACACCCGCTGCGCGATCTACACCCTGGCCGGCGACTGCGTGATGCCCAAGGAGGGGATCTTCGCCCGCGTCCTCAAGGGGGGTACGGTCCGCGTCGGAGACGCCGTCGCCTGATTTATTACATAATGTCGACGATGAGGCGTTCAAGCGGCTCGATCCTTCCGGCTCTCCTGGCCGCGGCGCTCGCGGCCTGCGGCGAGGTCCCCGTGCGCGCGCCCGTCGAGCCGTCCGCCGGGGAGAAGCTCGATCCCCAGATCACCGCGACCTTGGTGCGCCTCGCGGAGGACCGCGGCCGGTTCAAGCGCGACCTGTCAAGCTCCGCGGGCACTCCCGTCGGAGACCTCCTCCTGCTCGGTTCGCCCATCGGCTACAACCTGCGCAACCGCTTCCTCGACCTCGGCCTGCCGCTGGCGGAGGCCTTTTCGGCCAACACGGACCCGGTCTTTCGCCAGCAGCTCATCGAGATGGCGCGCTGGGACAAGGGTTCGGAGTCCCGGGCCTCGGCGCTGATCTCGCTGGCCGGCGGTCATGACCGCGCGCATCTGGGGGTCCTCAACGAGGCTCTCGTCCACCTCGACCCCGCCGTCCGCTTCGGCGCGCTCGAGGCCCTGGTCGTCTGGGGTCACCCGCGCGAGGCGATGCCCCTGCTGGCCGCGGCCTCGGAGCGCGACACGGAGCCGCTCCTGCGCGTGTATGCCGCCGCCGGCCTCGCCCGGCTGGGCGACCCCGCCGGCCTGCACCGCCTGAGACAGTTCCTGGACGACCCCTCCTGGCTGGTCAAGGCGATGGCCGCGAAATACATCGGCGATTTGGGGACCGCCGAGGACTACGACATCCTGCTCAACCGCCTCGACGCCGAGGTCAGCAACGACTTCGTCGTGGCCGAGTACTGCGTGGCCGCGCTCAAGCTCTACCCGAAGAAGGAGAAGCGATGAGGACGGCGCTTCTCGCTCTCCTGCTCGCGGGCCCCGCTTTCGCGGCGGACAAGCCGCTGTCCGGGAACCTGGTCGTCGACCAGGCGCTCCTGCTCCAGCTCGATCCCCTGGTCGTCCGGGCCCCGCGCGTCCGGGCGCAGAAGGAGATGATCGATCCGCGCATCAACCAGCACCTGCTGCGCCTGCTCAAGCAGCGCATGGACGCCCGCCCCGACTCGGCCGCCCAGCTCGACGCCTCCATCGGCAACCTGAACAAGCTCTCCACCCGGACGGGCTACGACCTCAAGACCCGGTACACCGAACTCGGCTTCCTGCTGACTGAGGGCCTGGCCGGCACCACGGACTTCACGCTGCAGTCGGAGCTGGAGAATGCGGCGCGCCTGGGCAAGAACGTCCAGACCCGCGCGGCGGCCCTGGTGGCCCTGGCCTACACCAAGGATCTGCGGTTCCTTCCGTTGTTCCAGAACGCCCTGCTGGATCCCAACATCACGGTGCGCTTCGCAGCACTCGAATCCCTCCTCGTCCTCGGCGATCCCGCCGTCCAGTTCCAGATCGGCAATGCCGCGCGCACCGACGCCTCGTTCGCCATCCAGATCTACGGCGCGGCGGGGATGTGGCGCATGGGCGACGCCTACGGCCGCGAGATTCTGCTGCGCCTCTATCAGCATACCGACTGGTTCGTGCGCGCGATGGCCATCCACTATCTGGGCGAGCTCGGCGGCGGCGAGGAGTACCGGCGCCTCCAGCGCGAGCTGGCTGCGGAGACCGACCCCGCCGTGCAGGCGGAACTGGCGGCGGCGCTGCTGAAACTCGACCCCAAGAAGGACCTCCCATGAAGACGATCCTAATGTCCCTGGCGCTGACGGGCGGCGACTGGGTGATCTGGGCCTTGATCGCGAGCTCGATCTTGGCCGTCGCGGCGATCTACGACCGCCTCAAGCTCCTGCGCGAGGAGGCGGCGGCGCTGGTCTCCCTGCGCGCGCCGCTCTTGGCCGTGATCGACTCCGGCTCCCACGACGCGATGGAGAAGGTCCTCTCCTCTCACCCCGGCTTCGCCTCGCGGGCGCTGGCCGAGGGCCTCTCGCACCTGCCGCGCGGGCCGCAGGCGGCCGCGGAGCACTTCGCCGCCGCGCTCTCCGACGAACGGCGCTATCTGGAGCATCGACTGCTCTGGCTGGGCACGCTCGGCAACAATGCCCCCTTCATCGGCCTCTTCGGCACGGTGCTGGGCGTGATCAAGGCCTTCCGGGATCTCGCGCAGAGCGGCGCGGGCCCGGAGGTCGTGATGTCCGGCCTCTCGGAGGCTCTGGTCGCGACCGCGGTCGGGCTGCTGGTCGCCATCCCGTGCGTGCTGGCGTTCAACATCTTCTCGAAGCGGGTCCGAGACCTCCTCGCCGAGGCCGAGGCCCTGGGCCGCCGCCTGGGCGCCAAGGCGCACGGCGGGGAGCGGCGCCGCTAGGAGGTCTTTCGTGCAGGCCGATTCGGGCGAAGACGCGATCACCGGCATCAACATCACGCCCCTCGTGGACGTGGTCCTGGTCGTGCTCATCATCTTCATGGCCACCGCGCCGATGATCGCGCGCCGGGCCATCAAGGTGGAGGTCCCGCGCACGGCCAAATCGGACAAGGCGGCCACCGAGGCGCTGGCGATCACCCTGGACGCCGCCCGCCGGCTGACCATCGGCGGGCGCGCGGTCGACCTCCCGGAGCTCAAGCGGCTCCTTTCGGCCGCCGTCGCCTCCCGGCCCGACCAGGCCGTGAGCCTCTCGGCCGACAAGACCCTGCCCTACGGCGAGGTGGCCGAGCTCCTCGACGCCGTGCGCGGCGCGGGCGTGCGCCAGGTCGGATTGGAAGTGAGGCGCAAATGAAGCACGCCGCGCGCGCTCCGCAGGCGCCGCCCTTCCGGAAATCGCTAAGCTGGTCGGCGGCCATCCATGCCGTCCTGCTGGGCCTGGCCGCGGTCCTGCCGCGCCTGCATTTCGATTCGACCCCGCCTTTCGAGGTCGAGATCACCAGCCCTTTCCTCGGAGACGGCCCGGCCAGACTGGGCGCGCCGAAACCGCTCGTGCCGGGCGCGCCGGCCAAGGTCAACGTGACCAGCGAGGTCCCGCCCAAACCCGTCGAGAAGGCCCAGGAGCCGCCGAAGGACTGGGTCCTGCCCGGGCCCAGCACCAAGGTCGTCGAGGTCCCGGCCCCGCCGCAGGCCACCCCCGGCGGAGCGCCCGGCGGTACGGGCGCGGCGGCCAAGACCGGCGGCTCGGGCGAGGGCGCGGACGAGGGCGTGCCGGGCGGCACGGGCCACGGCGGCACGCCGCTGTCGGCGATGCCGCAGCTGCTCAACCGCGACGAGGTCCTCCGGAACCTGCGCCGCTTTTATCCCGAAGCGGAGCGTCGGGCCGGCCTCGAGGCGGACGTGATCGTGACCATCCACATCGGCCAGGACGGCGCCGTCGGCTCGGTCGACGTCGTGAACTCGGGAGGAAAGTCATTCGACGAGGCCGCCCAGAAGGTGGGCCGGCTGATGCGCTTCTCTCCCGCGATCGGGCTCAACGGCAAGCCCGTGCCGGTGCGCCTGCCCCAGCCCATCCAGTTCCGCCTGACCGACTGACGACGGCTCAGGTCTTAGGCGCGGCGAGGCGTCGTCCGGCGAAGAACACGACCGCGGCGACCGCGGTGTAGAGCGCGAAGATTCCGTAGAGCGCCGGGGTCATCGCCGCGGCGTCGATGAGGAGACCCAGCAGCAGCGAAACAAGCCCCGTGCCCAGGATCAAGCTGCTGTAAAGGAAACTCGCGGCTCGCGGCTGGTCGCCGTCCCCCAGTGAGGATTGTATCTCGGATCGCAGGGAGAGGTCGCTTGACGACCACGTCAGGCTCATCGCCAGGATGGCGATGAAGGCGGCGGGCAGGGCGTGGGTGAAGGCGAGGACCCAACACATAAGGATGGTCGCCGCGCACAGTTTCACCCACAGAGGCGCCCTGACCTTGGAGGCGAAGCGCAGGAGCAGGACCGCGCCAAGGAGCTCTCCCAAGTTCGAGGCGGTCATCAGGATCCCGGAACTCCCGGGACTCTCGAGGACGCGCTTGGCGTAAATGGGGATGACCAATCCCTCCAGGATCCGATGGACGATCTGCGGGAGGACGAAGGCGGCGGCGACCCAGCGCATGCGTTCGTCCTTGAGGATCAGGGCCGCGCCGACCTTGATGTTGGAGAAGTACTCCGCGATGCGCTCTCGCAGGCTGGCGAGGGCGCGCGTCGAGGCGGCAAGGGCCGTGGAGGCGCCATCAGGCGCGAGCTTCACGCGCCAGAAGATCCAGGCGCCGAGCAGGTAGGCCGGGGGTTGGAGCGCGAGAGACCACAGCGGGCTGGAGAGGGCGATGAGCGCTCCCGTGGAGAGGGCCCCGACGACGCCCGACACCTCGTAGAAGATGTGCAGGCGCGCGTTGTAGCGCGAGAGCTCCTCCTCGTTGCGGCCGAGGATCAAGGGCGCGATGGAATGGCGCGATGTCTCCGTGATGGCGGAGGTCCCGCCGAAGAGGATGTAGAGAGGGAAGAGCGTCCACGGCGTCAGCATGCCCGCGGCGCCGAGCGCGACGATGGAGGCCACGACCACGGCCTGCGTCACGAGCGCCCCGCCCAGGACCTTCGGCGCGGGCAGGCGGTCGAGGAGGCTTCCGGCGGCGCCGGCGAAAAGGGATTGAGCGACGCAGTCGGCCACGACCAGACCGGCGACGATGGTCGCGCCTCCCATGGTCTGGAGGGCCAGAAGCGGGATGCTGAGCTTGACGGCCTCCATTCCGATCTTCATGGCCGCAGTGCCGGCGAACATGCCTCGCACGCGCGCGGCCTTCTCGGGGTCGTGGGGCTTTCCTGCGGGGGCGGAGGCCGGCGTCAGGCCCGAGGGGCGCGGAGCGGCGGGGCCGTCGGCATACGCGACGGCCCGCGGGCGCGCCACCGTTTCGCCGAGAAGGAGGCGGAACTGGCTTTCGGAGGCGGAGGCCGAGTACTCGGCGGAAGCGGGCGAGGCCGAGTCTCCGGCCTGAACGACGGCCTCGGCAGCCGAGCTCAGGCGCCGATGGGCCGACGGAGCGGCGATAGGGACGACGGAAACGATTGCGGAGGCCGCGACAGCGGCGGCAGGAGCGGCTCCGAGCGCAACGGCCGCGAGGGGCGGGGCGAGGAGCGAAGGCGCGCCCAGCGAGGGAAGGCTTCCCGCCGAGGACGGCGCGGGCATCGGCGCCGCGATGGAAGGCACGCCGGCTGCGGGGGCGGCGCGGACCGCCGAGGCCGCGGCGGCGACGGCCGGAGCCGGCCAAGCCGAGGCGAGGGCCGCCGCCAGAAGGAGGCGTAGCATCCTCATGGCCTTGGGGGCGGGTTCATAGCCCTAGTATAGCCGTGCGCGAAAGCAGCGGGAGGAGGCGGAGGGCCCTCCCGGGCACGGCAGTATTCCCATTGCCTTGGGGGACCTAAGGCCTAGGCCCTACGGCCTCGTCTCCGGGCCCTTCGACCCTTCTACGGCAGAGGTGGCCGCATTATCCTTTGGGCATGAAGAAGATCATGCGCCTCGCCCGGGTCCTGCTCCTGGCCGCTCCGGGCCCGCTCGTCGCGGAAGCCTCCGCGCAGACCTTCCGTCCCGCCGCCTCGGTCCAGGCGGTGGGCCGCGTTTCCGTCGTCATCCCGAGCGCTCCCTCCGCGCTGGCGCCTTCCGCTTTATCCGCTTCCGTTCTGGCCTCGGCCCTCTCCGCGCCCGCCGCCTCGGTCCTTGCCGCCGCCCCGGCCGCGGCACCCATGGCGGGCCTGTCGGCGCCGCAGTTCGCCCCGTTCGGCCGCGCCGAGGAGCCGCGCGACGGCGGCCAGCCCGGCGAGCCGCGCTGGAAGCAGAAGGCCCGCTCGGTCTTGGCCAAGACCCGCCAGGTGCTGCGCGACACCCCGGCCGAGGTCGCGGTCGTCGGCGCCATCGGCCTGATGGTCGGGCTGGGGCTGGGCTGGCACCACGAGTCAGCGCGCGAGGCCTCCATCCCGGTCGGCTTCTCCGAGATCCACCAGATGGAGCGCGACGCGCAGGCCGAAGGCCGGCAGATGGGGCCGATGGCCAAGTATCTCGCCGGCACCAACGACATGACGATGAACGTGTTCAACGCGTGGAACACGGCTAACGCGAACACGCTCGCCGGCAGTCCGGTGAGGAACTTCGCCTCGGAGCTGGACTACAACGCCGGGCTGAAGATGAAGATCCACCATTACGAACTGCCCGATTATTTCAAGATGATCCCCGGCCAATCCGACGAGGCGCGCCGGCTGCTCGAGCCTTACGAGCAGGTGCGCCGCCAGGCGGCCGACGCGAACGGACATCTCTCCCGGACCTGGGACGAGAGCCATCAGGACGTCACGCACACCGAGTGGCGCACCCGCACGGTCGACGACGGCAACGGCGAGAGCCATACGGAGACCTACACCGAAGAGGTCTACGACCACACCAACCACAGCTACTCCTACGACCGCGACCGCGGCGAGGCCGCCTCATCGAGCTTGGACGTCCTGAAGGCGAAGGGCGGGAAGGCCTCCTTCACGGAGGCGATGCGCATCGCCCGGCAGACCAACGCCGACGGCGAATACGCCGCCGAGACGAGCCGCGGACTGCGCCAAGCGCTCTCGCCCGAGGAAGCGATGAAATACGCGAGCGCCTGGCGCGACGGCTCGACGCTGATGACGAACCTGCCCGTCATCCACGGGCGGCTCTCGGACCTCGCGCGCGACGGCGACCAGTGGCGCGGCGACAAGCGCACCGCGCACGACGAGTACTATCGCACCAATTCCCACTCCGACTCGGGTCCGCGGGAGTACCAGACCGTCGAACGCGCCCTCTCGCACGGCCAGGACCTGGAGCGCGCGGTCACCGAGGTCCTCGACGGCGTCGACTACACGAAGGCGATGACCCCGGTGTTGGAGGCCAAGATCCATGAGCTGATCGCCGTCCAGCTCGACGGTAAGCCCGGCGACGCCAAAAAGCTCTCCAAGGAAGTCCTGACCATCGCGAAGGCCATCTACGCGAAGAACTTCAAGGGCGGCTTCGACGTCGAGCGTTTCCGCGCCGGCGTCGTGCTGCTGGCGAGCCTGCTCGGCGCGCTGGCCGGCGGATTGGCCGGCTTCGGCTGGGACCGCCTCGCCGCCCGGCGCGGCTGGTGGCGCTCCGCTTCCGGCGGGACTCGCGCTTCGCGCTGACGGCCTTCAGCGCGCGGGCTGCGGGGGGGAGCCCTCGATCTCGCGGATCTGGTCCTCCGCGAACATCCGGGTGCCCTCGTCGAGGTCGAAGCTCAGCGCCTTCTTGAAGAACTTCAGCGCGTAGGCGTCGTTGCCCTCGCGGCGCAGGCACAGGCCCATGCCCGTGTAGGCGCGCCCTCCGTCGTCGCTGGTGACCTTGAGGCGCTGGACCGCCTTGAGCGCGGAGGTGAACGCCGTCCGCGCTTCTTTCACCAGGCCTTCGCCCAGCCACGCGGCGCCCTTGCGCTCGTGGTAGCGGACCATGCGCGCGTCCTTGTCCCTGAGGTCGACGAGAAGCGCGTCGAGTTCGGCTCGCGCCTGGGAGAACTTGCCCCTCGAGATCAGCTCGTCGGCCTTCCCGAAGCCGTCCTCGATCCGGTCCGCCGGGCGCGCAGCGGCCGACGCCGAGAGTCCGAGAAGAGCGGCCAAGGCCAGCGTTTTCCGCATGCCCCCATAGGATAACAGACCATTGCGCGCCGTCAAGGCCGAGGGTCGTCACTGTGACCGCAACGTCGTTGACAGTTCCCAGGGTGTCTGCTACACTCGAAATCACACCTGATGCGAGCGGAATCCCTATGCGCCGAGCGAAGGAGTCCGCGGCACGCGAGGCCGGCCTTTTTCGGGGCCCTCCTGGCGGGGCTGCTTTTCCCGCGTTTCTGCGACGCATCCGCCATCACGCATACCGAAGGGAAAGTTCTTTTTCTTAAATTCGGCTCCTACACTTGGGGCCAGGTCGTGCGCGGCCAGGTCGTGGGACCGGGCGACCGGATCAAAACCGCCGCGTCCGCGCGCGCGACGGTGACCTTCGATGACGACTCCCGGGTCGAGCTCAGTCCGAGTACATCCTTCACCATGCGGGAAGCCAGCGAGCGGGCCACCGAGACGAGGCTCGACCTCGGCTCCCTGCGCGCCTGGATAGCCAAGAGGCGAAGCCGCAGTTTTCAGGTCCGCACTCCGACGGCCGTCGCGGCGGTGCGCGGCACCGAGTTCTCGGTGGATGTCTCCGCCCAGGGCGAGACGCGGGTTCAGATGTTCGGCGGCCTGCTGGCCGTCTCCGACAATAGGGGCAATGAGGTCCTCATCAAGGACAACCAGCGCGTCGAGGTCACGGCCGAGGGCATCGGCCGGGTGACCGAGGCTCCCCAGGGCGCCGACCAGCGCGGTTCCCGATCCGCGCGCGAGACCGCCCGGCGCGAGGTGGGACTGGAGATGACCAAGGAGGAGGTGCAGGCCGCGGCCGCCTTGGAGCAGAAGAACGCGGTCTATCAGGAAGGCAAGGCCCTCATCGACGTCAACGGCAAGCGAGTGCGGGTCGAGGAGTACATCGTGCGTCCCGCGGCCGACCAGTTCAAGCTCGTCGTGCTCAACGAGCGCTCCGACCGCTTCGATTATTTCTTCTACCACGGCACCTTCAATCGGGCCCTGCCGGACGACATGTCCACGGCCCTGCGCCAGGTCTCGGGCTGCATCGGCGCGGCTTGCGATTACTTCCTCCTCAGCTACGACACCGGGCGGTCCAACACCATCGACAAGGTCGTCGAGGCCGCCTCCGGCGGTCATCAGGTGGACGTCAACCACAACGGCGTGGCCGGCGACGCGGTCACCGCCGCCTTCGATCCGGCGACCGACCGTTGGGTGAGCCTGACTGCGGACCAACCCTTCTACCAGACCCTCTTCAACGACTACAGCATCAAATTCAACGACGTCACGCACCAGAGCTGGACGGCCTCGGGTCTGGCGCCCGGCGGCGACATCCAGAACACCACGACGCACGTCACCTATACGGACGTGACGACGGTCCAATACGAGCCCTCGTGCGCGCCGCCCAACTGCACCTACACGGAGGAAGGGGTGCTGCACCAGGTCGTCTATGCCGAGAACGCGGGCGGCACGATTTGGGAGAAGTACGACAACTACATCATCTCCGACGAGGGCAAGATCGCCAAACTCTCCGATTTCGCCGGCATCACAAGCGGCGCGGCGTATAAGACGACTCTCCTCAATTGGAACTACCAGCAGATCGTGACGGCTTCGGAGTTCGGCGGCCGCAAGATCGATCTGGTCGTGGAGCCCAAGATCTTCATCAAGTCGGGACTGATCCCTTGAGGCCTTGGGCGTTCGCGGCCGCTCTTCTCCTCGCGGGGACCGCCGCGGCGGTGGAGGTCACGCCGGTCCTCAACGGATCCCTCGCGGGAGGGCAGTATTTCTTCAAGGGTCAGAAGGGAAGCTTTTCCGGCAATGCCGCGTTGACGGGCGCCTCCCTGCTCAAGTTCAACGAGCGCTGGAGCCTTCTTCCCATGTACTCAGGCTCCTACCAGGGAAGCAAGGGCGTGGAGGACGGCGTCGGCGCCGGGACCCTCTTCCAGCAGCAGATGGATCACCGCCTCTCCGTGACCGGGATCCGCCGCCTGGCGGGCACGAACTGGAAGCTCAAGCCCTCGGCCAGCTACAAGCGCGAATTCCTAAAAGAGACCCGCGACGAGACCTGGGGCAAGGGCCTCTTCGATTACGAGAAGATCGCCGTCGGTTTCGAGGCCGAGAACGCCTACCGGGACCCCTTCACCTACCGCTTCGCTTTCGACGCGTATCGGGTGCGCTTCCCGAACTACGAATCCCTTGAATCGAAATCGGGCGTGGACCCTTTGGGCAATCCGCTCGGCCGAGAGCTCGCCTCTAAGCGGGTGCTGGACACCTATCACTATCAGTTCAGCGCCTCCGGAAGCCGTCCTCTCCCCTATGATGACCCAAGATTCGTCCTCCAGGTCGCCTATAGCTTCCTTTATCAGAGCTTCCTGGATCAGCGGCTCGTCGACCAGCGAGGACAGTTCGAGAGCGCGGGGCGCAGGGACGTCCTCCAGTCTCTTTCCAGCTCGGTCGGACGACCTCTGAAGGTCCGGGTCTTCGGCGAGGATGCGCGCCTCGACCTCTCCCTCGGCCTGAATCTCGCCTACAACCGCTCCAACCAGAACACCTACGACGCCGTTTTCTCCCGTTACGTGCCAGACGCCTACAGTTACGTCATGGTCGGGGCCGGTCCCGCGGCCAATCTTGCCTGGGGCGGCGCGAAACAGCCCAGTTGGCTGTCGGGGAGCTTCCGGTGGTCGCGCCAGAATTTCATCGGACGCCTGGCCCAGGACGGTTCAGGCGCGTACGGCGCCGCCAAGCAGCGCCAGGACCGCTATATCCTGGCCCTCGGCTACGGCCACCCCGTCGCGCCCTCCCTCACCCTGACCGTGAGGACCAACCTCCTGTGGGCCGATTCGAACCAGAAATACGAGAAGACCTATTCGTACACGTACAGGACGATCAATTACCTGTTGGGCGTCTCTTACGAGTATTGAGCCTGTGACCGATATCACCTAGCGCAAATGTGCCGGAGATGTTACAGTAAAGAGTCTCACGGATCGCCGAGCCCGTGAAAGCCGAAAACAGAACCCGTTCCCATTTCCCCGTCCTCGCGGGCGTCCTCGCGTTTTTCGCGTGCGCCCTGATGGCGCCCCAGCCGGCGCGCGCGGTCTGCTCCGCCACATACAACGTCCCCGCCGACTCCGCCACCATCACGGGCGTGTTGACCGCCATTCCCCAGAATCTCGGCGGCGATCAATGCGTGTTCGTCGGCAGCGGGGCATACCCCGAGCAGGTCGTGATCCAGAACTTCAACACGAATAATTTCCGGATCATCATCAGCTCCGCTCCGGGCGCGACGGTGACGGTCAGTCCTGCGGGCGGGTATGCCGTTTTCTCGATCAAGAACGCCAGCGTGACCATCACGGGAATCGACATCAAGCCGACCGGCGCCGTGTCGTACGGCGTGGCCGCTTCATCCGCCAACGCGGTCATCTCGAACGTCAACGTCGACTCGGGAGGCAATATCAGCGCGGCGGGCATCTCGATTTCGAGCGACAGCTCGGTCTCCTATTCCAGCATCACGGTGCAGAACGCCTATGGCTTGCTGGTGACGGGATCAGGCAGCGTGGTCGGTTTCAGCACGATCACGAACAACACGAACGGCGGACCCGCCGCGCTCGGGATATCCGACGCCTCGTTGAACGTCGTGACCGACGACTATATCCAGAATCCGGCCGGCTCCGCGGTTTCCATCTTCAATGCCGGCGACAACACGATCTTCCAAAGCACCGTCGTCGGCGGCGGAGCGAGCGGCCTCGTCCCCGCGTTCGACCTGCAGGGCAATGCGGCCGCCGGCAACGCCATCACGAAGAGCGTCGTTTCCAGCCCCAACAACACCGCGCTTTTCATCGGCTTCGGCGCCAGCAACAACACCGTCAGCTGGAGTCTGTTGACGAGCAATCTGGCCAGCTACAGCGCTCTGGAGCTGAAGAGCGTGAGTTCCAACACCATCACGCAGAGCTTCATCTCCAACCCGGCCGGTTACGGCGCCATGGTCTCGTTCAGCACTCAGACCACCATCAGCCAAAGCACGATGACCGGCGGCGGCGGGGCTTTCGGTCTTTTCGTGGATATTACTTCCGCCGTCGTCGTGACGGGTTCCTACGTTGGAGGGCCGACGGCCTGCTATATCCGCAATTCGACGGGCGCCAGGATCGAGACGAGCGATCTCGCCGCCTTTCCGGGCGGCCAGGCTTTGCGGGTGGATGGGGGTAACGTCGGTCTTTCCGTTTCGTCGTCCATTGTCAGGGGCAACGCGGGAACTGGGATCTCCCTCGATCCCAATAACGGCGGTCTCTTGAAATTCTCATCCGTGACGATATCGGGCGCCCAGTCCGGCCTGAAAATCAGCCCCCAGGGTCCCGGCGCGACGCTCGTCATCGCCAGCATGACGTTCCAGAATCTGGCGGCGGGCGCTACGGCCGTCGAATTCGTCGGAGGGACTTTCGTCTCGACTTTCGCGGGCGTGAATTTCGCCGACGCCTCGGTCGCGACGAACGTCAACGGGTCGGGGTTGTCGGGGGGCTCCCGCATCACCATGCTCGACTCCTCCGGCCCCCGGGCCGGGGCTTCCTTCGAGAATGACCCGTCCAATCGCGTGGATTGGGCGGGCGGGCTGCTGACCCTGACCGTCGGGGCTCCAGCCAACGGTCTGATCGAGAGCGCCGACCTGAACATCAAGTGCGGCGGGGCATTCACCCAATGCTCGGCGAGCTACAGCCCCAGTTCGTTCGTGGTTCTGACGGCCACGGGAGATCCCAGTTACACGCTGAGCAGTTGGGTCGGCGCGTGCGCGGGCGTCTCGACGAACACCTGCAATGTGTACATGGATTCCGACAAGTTCGCCTCCGCCGACTTCTACACGGGTGGGGGCGGCAGCAGCGTGACGTTCTCGATTTCGCCGATGCCGTCCTTCGGCCGCGTCGAGAGCTCGGACCTGAGCATCAAGTGCGGCGGGGGCTACACGCAGTGCTGGGCGAGCTACAGCTCGGGCACCACGGTGAACCTGACGGCGATACCGGACGCGGGCTACTCGCTTGGCGACTGGACCGGGGTCTGCGGCGGGATCTCCACGAACACGTGCAACGTCTTCCTGGACTACAGCAAGTCGGCCTCGGCCAATTTCTACACGGGCGGG
>MGUL01000135.1:0-12025 GCA_001800005.1 Elusimicrobia bacterium RBG_16_66_12
CGCATGCGACGCGGAGAAGCTCTGGGCCGCGGCCTGGGTCACGACGCCGTTGGGCGCGAGCGTCAGGATGGAAATGGCGAGGGGAAGGAACCTCGGTCCGCCGCATTTCCTCATAAGGGAATTGTAGCCGGGGAGGCGCCCGTGCCCCAGGGACTGGTGGGCCTGGTTGCGCGAGTATAAGGCCTAGCGGGGTCTGGGCCCTTCGGACGGTTGTTTTAGGGGTCGATTCGTTGCATTATCTTAGGGAAGAGAGAGGTTCCCATGCCTAAGTCTTTCGAGATCGTCGATGGCAACGAGGCCGCGGCCGATGTCGCTTACCGTTTGAGCGAGGTCATCGCGATCTACCCCATCACCCCGTCTTCTCCGATGGCCGAGTGGGCCGACCAATGGTCCAGCGAGGAGCGCGGGAACCTCTGGGGCGACATCCCCTCCATCATGGAGATGCAGAGCGAGGGGGGGGCCGCGGGCGCGGTCCACGGCGCGCTCCAGGCCGGGTCGTTGGCGACCACCTTCACCTCGTCGCAGGGCCTACTGCTGATGATCCCCAACATGTACAAGATCGCCGGCGAGCTGACCCCGGCGGTCTTCCACGTGGCGGCCCGCTCCATCGCGACCCACGCGCTGTCCATCTTCGGCGACCACGCCGACGTGATGGCTGTGCGCGCGACGGGCTGGGTGATGCTCGCCTCCAACTCCGTGCAGGAGGCCGCGGACCTGGCCCTCGTCGCCCACGCCGCGACCCTTGAGGCGCGCATCCCCTTCGTCCACTTCTTCGACGGCTTCCGCACCAGCCACGAGGTCAACAAGATCCAGACGCTGTCCGACGCGGATGTCCGCGCGATGGTCGACGAGGCCCTGGTTGCCGCGCACCGCGCGCGGGGGCTGACGCCCGACCGGCCCGTCCTGCGCGGCACCGCGCAGAACCCCGACGTGTTCTTTCAGTCCCGCGAGGCCGCCAACCCCTTCTACGCCGCGGTCCCGGGCATCGTCCAGAAGACGATGGACCGGTTCGCCAAGCTCACGGGCCGCTCCTACAAGGTCTATGAGTACCACGGGGCGCCCGACGCCGAGCATGTCATCATCATCATGGGTTCGGGCGCCGAAACGGTTCACGACACAGTCGATGCTCTTAATGCCAAGGGCAAGAAGCTTGGCGTGTTGAAGGTCCGGCTGTTCAGACCTTTTGACGCGAAAATATTCGTTTCGGCCTTGCCGAAGACCGTGAAAGCCGTCGCCGTGCTCGACCGGACGAAAGAACCGGGCAGCGCGGGCGAGCCCCTTTATCTCGACGTCGTCACCGCCGTCAATGAGGTCGGGACGGTTAAACCCAAGATCGTCGGCGGGATATACGGCTTATCGTCCAAGGAGTTCACCCCGGCCATGGTGAAGGCGGTCTTCGACAATCTGTCTCAGGCGAAGCCGAAGAATCATTTCACCGTGGGCATCGACGACGATGTCACCCATCTCAGCCTCGACTTCGACCCATCCTTCTCGATCGAGAAGGACACGGTCGTCCGCGCCGTTTTTTTTGGTCTCGGCTCTGACGGGACTGTCGGCGCGAACAAGAACACCATCTCTATCATCGGCGAGGGCACGGACGCCTTCGTGCAGGCGTACTTCGTCTACGACTCCAAGAAGGCCGGGGCGATGACGGTCTCGCACCTGCGCTTCGGGCCGCAGCCCATCCGCGCGCCCTACCTCATCGAGAGCACGAACTTCCTGGGCTGCCACCAGACCTCTTTCGTGGGCCGCTATAAGATGCTGCGCCTGCTGGCTCCCAAGGGCGTCTTCCTCCTCAACACCGCCGCCGGCCCGGACGCGGCCTGGGAGACCCTCCCCAAGGAGGATCAAGAAGAGATCTGGAAGAAGAAGCTGCGCTTCTTCGTCATCGACGCCTACAAGGTCGCGCGCGACAACGGCCTGGGCGGGCGCATCAACACCGTGATGCAGGCCTGCTTCTTCTCCATTTCCGGCGTGCTCCCGGCGCAAAAGGCCGTCGAAGCCATCCGCGAGTCCATTCGCGAGGCCTACGGCAAGAAGTCCCAGGCGATCGTCGATCAGAACCTGCGCGCGGTCGATGAAAGTCTGAAGAATCTTTACGAGGTGAAGATCCCCACAGGGGCTTTGCGTTCCCTGCCCGTGTCGCCGCCCATCTCTCCGGACGCCCCTGCTTTCGTGCGCGACGTGCTGGGCGCGATCTATGCCGGCGAGGGCGACCGCCTGCCGGTCAGCGCGATGCCCGTCGACGGGACCTTCCCCACCGACACGGCCAGGTGGGAGAAGCGCAACCTCGCTCAGGAGATCCCGGTCTGGGATCCCGAGGTCTGCATCCAGTGCGCGAAGTGCGTGATCGTCTGCCCGCACGCGGTCATCCGCCAGAAGGTCTATGACCCCGCCCTGCTTTCCAAGGCGCCCGCGGTCTTCAAGTCCTGCGAGCCCAAGGACCGCGAGTGGAAGGGTCGGAAGTACACGCTGCAGGTCGCCCCCGAGGACTGCACCGGCTGCGGCATCTGCGTCGACGTCTGCCCGGCCCGGAACAAGTCCGAGACGAAGCTGAAGGCCATCAACATGGCGGCGGTGGCTCCGATCCGGGAAGCCGAGAAGGCGAGTTGGGAGTTCTTCCTCGGCATCCCCGAGGTGGACCGCCGTCTGCTGAAGAACTCATCCATCCGCTCCGAGCAGTTCCAGCGCCCTCTCTTCGAGTTCTCCGGCGCCTGCATGGGCTGCGGCGAGACGCCGTACCTGAAGCTCTTGAGCCAGCTCTACGGCGACCGCATCCTGATCGCCAACGCGACGGGCTGCTCCTCCATCTACGGCGGCAACCTGCCGACGACGCCGTGGGCCAAGGACGCGGCGGGCCGCGGGCCGGCCTGGGCCAACTCCCTATTCGAGGATAACGCTGAGTTCGGCCTGGGTCTGC
The DNA here is from genome assembly GCA_001800005.1 of Elusimicrobia bacterium RBG_16_66_12. Lineage (GTDB taxonomy): Bacteria > Elusimicrobiota > Elusimicrobia > UBA1565 > UBA9628 > GWA2-66-18. The sequence continues at coordinate 2,921 of MGUL01000135.1, forward strand.
GCCTGTCGGTCGACCAGCAACGGCAGTCCGCCGTGGAGCTTCTGAAGGGGCTGTCGTCGGGCGTGGGCGCGGAGCTCGTCGCCGCCATCCTCGGCGCCGACCAGAAGGACGAGGCTGGGATCTTCGACCAGCGTGAGCGCGTGGAGGCCCTGAAGAAGAAGCTCGCGGGCCTGGAGACCCCGCAGGCGCGGCGTCTTCTCGCGGCGGCCGATTACCTGGTCCGCAAGAGCGTCTGGATCGTCGGCGGCGACGGCTGGGCCTACGACATCGACTACGGCGGGCTCGACCACGTGCTGGCCAGCGGCAAGAACGTGAAGGTCCTGGTCCTCGACACCGAGGTCTACTCCAACACCGGCGGCCAGAAGTCCAAGGCCACCCCGCGCGGCGCGGTGGCCAAGTTCAGCACCGGCGGCAATCCCGCCGCCAAGAAGGACCTGGGGCTGATGGCGATGTCCTACGGCAACATCTACGTCGCCTCGGTGGCGATGGGCGCCCGGGACGAGCACACGCTGAAGGCCTTCCTCGAGGCCGACGCCTACGACGGGCCTTCCCTCATCATCGCCTACAGCCACTGCATCGCGCACGGCATCAACATGACGACCGCGATGCAGAACCAGAAGGCGGCGGTGGAGACGGGTAAGTGGCTGTTGTACCGCTACCACCCGGATCGGGCCAAGGCCGGCGAGGCGCCGCTGACGCTGGACGCCAAGCCAACGAGGCTGGCGGGGCTGGGCGCCCACATGGCGACGGAGAACCGCTTCAACATGCTGGCCAAGAGCAAGCCGGAGGAGGCCAAGGCCCTTTTCGAGCGGGCCTCTCAGGACGCGCAGGCGCGGCTGGAGCTCTATGAGTACCTGTCGCAGCGCAAGAAGCCCGAAGCTTAAGAGGTCCGAGACATCATGGAAGACCCGATCTGCCCCGCCTGCAAGATCGTCAACGACGAGGAAGCCGCCTACTGCGACCAGTGCGGCCAGCACCTGCGTGCCGCCGCCGCGCAGCCAAAGGAGGGCGGCTGCCCGGCCTGCGGCTCAGCCGTGGAGATCCGCGCCGACGGCGACGGGGTCTGCTCCGGCTGCGGTCTCGCGCTCGTCGCGACCCCGGACCAGTCGTGCTGCGAGACTGGAGGCGCCGATTCGCTCATGCCGGAGCGGCTCGCCGCGGCCATCCTCCAGAGAACGCGCGCGGGGGTCGTTCTGGAGCGGGCCGTCGCCGAGGCATGCGCCGAGGTCCTGAAGGTCCCCGCGCCGACGCACCGCGAGCCCGAGGGTTCGCCCCGGACCTGCCCGCTGTGCGCCGCCGAGAATCCGGCCGCGGCGCCGCAATGCGCCGGGTGCGGGATATGGTTCGAGCACCTGTGCGCGCCGCAGGCATGCCCGCGCTGCGAGCGTTCGGTCTCCGCCGGCGGGACGTGCGTGTGCGGCGCGCTGCTGACCTTGCCCGCGCTGCTGCGCTACGTCGAGCCCTCGGTGCGCTGCGTGTGCTCGCTGTGCAAGCAGCCCTACGCCGTCGCGCAGCAGAAGTGCCCGGATTGCGGCGGCGGGATGATCGGCGCGGAGCGGCTCAAGGCCTACGCGGCCTCGCTCGCCTGATCAGAGCAATAACAGCGGCACCCAGATCGCCGCCGTCCCCACGCCGATGATGATGGCCGCTCCGGCCGGATAGACCACGAGCGCCGCGGGGACCTCCCAGAGGCGGTTCCAGCAGGAGCGGCGCCGCGCGTTCTCGTCACGCTCCAGCGTGAAGAGGGGGCGGCACCGGCCGGTCTCGGCCGCCACCGGATAGGCGGACATATCCCAGTCCTTGCCGGTCATCGCGACCCGCCCCAGGTCGGGGATCTTTCCGTTAGGACAAAGCCCCTGAGGCAGTTCGCCTCGAGACTTCCCATCGAAGAGCTCGGCGGGCAGGCAGGTGACGTCCAGGACCGTCCCGTCTCTCTCCACGCGCAGGGTCCGTCCGGTCTCGGTGGCGTAGTAGCGGGCGTAGGCGTCCTCTCGGAGGTGTTTCCGGGGCGCGCCGGGCGTCGCGCAGGCGCTGAGAAGGCTTAGAAGGAGAGTCGGGAGCGCGAGGACGCGGCGTTCCACGCCGCTTATATCTCTGCCTGAGGCAGGCCGATCCCCGAAGGGACGGGGCCCCGCGCCGGCTCCGGAGCGATCTCATCGGGGTCCGGGCGGTCCGCCCAGTTGTAGATGAAGCACCAGTGCAGCAGCGCGCCGACGATCACGAGGAAATGGAACAACTCGTGCGCTCCGAGGACCCCGGCGAGGACGACCGGGCCGTCGAGGTAGTCGATGACCGCCCCGGCCGAATAGGCGATGCCCCCCAGGAACAGCAGCGAGGCCTCCTTCCAGCCGTAGCGCGCGGTGATCTTGACGAAGGAGACGATGCCGAGCGAGCCAAGGCCGATGTAGGCGGAGACGATGGCCCAGTAGGGCAGGCGGGAGAAATACAGGTCGATGAGCACCAGGCAGGTGATCGCGACGCCCCAGAACAGAGCGGTCAGGCTCCAGCGCCAATGCCCCTTGAACAGCAGGGTGTGCACCGGCGTGGCCGAGCCGGCGATGACGATCCAGATGGCGGCGTAATCGAGGCGCCGGAAGAGCATGCGCCAGCGTCCCGGCTCGAGGGCGTGATAGACCCCGCTCATCGAGAAGACGAACAGCAGCGAGGCGCTGAAGATCAGCAGCGAGGAGGTGCGCAGGACGCCGCCGCGGCCTTTGCGGTACAGGAAATAGCCGGCGGCGGCGGCGATGACGGCGGCGCCGAGGTGGCTCAGGCTGGAGACAGGGTCGTGAAGGCCGAGGAACGGGGTGGGGTGCATTGGAGTGCGCGCCCGTCGACGAACGCCCCATCAGCATAACCCCGGCGGCGGGGCCGCGTCAAGAGAGAAATGACGGCCGCGGGTCTTATCCGGTAGAATCAAGGCCGACGCGCGAGATCCCATGCCCCGCATCGACCCGCACTCCTATTTCGACGACGCCCAGCCCCGCGCCCGGAGCTGGAGCCTGCGCCTCTGCGTGGATTTCGGGCGCAAGGTGATCTACGGCGAGGCCACGCTGGTCTTCGCCTCTGCGGCGAGCGGGGTCCTCGACCTCGACACGAAAGGGCTGACCATCCGCCGCGCCGCCGCAGCCGGCGGCGGCGCGGCGGCGCCCTTCGAGCTGGGGCCGGAGGAGCCGATCCTCGGCCGCCGGCTGCGGCTGCGCCTGCCCGCCGAGACCTCGGCGGTGAGCATCTCCTACGAGACGAGCCCCGAGGCCGTCGGCCTGCAATGGCTGGCCCCGGAGCAGACCGAGGGCAAGAAGCATCCTTTTCTGTTCAGCCAATGCCAGGCCATCCACGCGCGTTCCATTCTGCCCTGCCAGGACAGCGCGGTCGCGCGCGTCTCTTACGTGGCCGAAGTGACGGTGCCCGAGGGCCTGACGGCGGTGATGAGCGCGGGCCCCGAGGGCGACGCTCCCGCCGAGGCCGGCTGGCGCACGTTCCGGTTCCGTATGCCTCAGCCCATCCCGAGCTACCTGTTCGCGCTGGCCGTGGGCGAGCTCGAGGGCCGGGACCTCTCGCACCGCTGCCGCGTCTGGGCGGAGCCCGCGACGGTCGAGAAGGCCGCCGAAGAGTTCTCCGGCACGGAAGGCATGATCGCCTGCGCGGAGTCGCTCTTCGGGCCCTACGATTGGGACCGCTACGACATGCTGGTCCTGCCGCCCTCCTTCCCGTACGGTGGGATGGAGAACCCGCGGATGACCTTCCTGACGCCGACCCTGCTGGCCGGCGACAAGAGCCTGGTCGACGTCGTCGCCCACGAGCTGGCCCACAGCTGGACCGGCAACCTGGTGACCAACGCGACGGCCGAGCACTTCTGGCTCAACGAGGGCTTCACGGTCTGGGCCGAGCGGCGCATATTGGCGGCCCTGAAAGGGCCGGAAGCGGCCGCGCTGGCGTGGGGCGTCGGCCAGAAAGACCTGGAAGAGGCCCTCGAGCGTTTCCGCGACAAGCCGGAGCTGACGCTGCTGCGCACGCATCTGGCGGGAGTGGACCCCGACGACGCCTTCAGCGGCGTTCCTTACGAGAAGGGGGCGCGTTTCGTCGTCGCGCTGGAGCGGGCCGCGGGCCCAGCCGAGTTCGACCTGTTCGTGAAGGCCTACATGAAGCGCTTCCGCTTCCAGAGCATCACGACCGAGCAGTTCTGCGATTTCATTGAAGAAATATTTCCCGGGCTCCTCGCCTCGGTCGGCGCCGCCTCCTGGCTCAACGAGCCGGGGCTTCCGGATGACGCCCCTCGCTTCGTCTGTCGCCGCCTCGAGGAACTGAGCGCCTTGGCCGAGGGCTGGAAGTCCGGCCGCCGCCCCGACCCCGCGCAGGTCTTGACCTGGCGGCCGACGGAGCTGCTCCTCTACCTGCAGAGGCTTCCCCGCGTGATGAGCAGGGAGGACTGCGCGTGGCTCGACGGCAATCTTGGGCTGACGGGGCGCGGCAACCACGAGATCCTGGTCCAGTGGCTGTGCATCGCCGCCGCCAGCGGCTACGAGCCGGTCTTCGAACGCGCGCGTCTGCTGCTCTCCACGGTCGGGCGCATGAAGTATGTGAGGCCTCTCTATGGCGCGCTGGGAAAGACCGCGCCGGGCCGCAAGCTTGCGCGGGAGGTCTTCGCCGCGGCCGCGCCGACCTACCACGCCCTCACCCGCCGCGTGGCCGAGACCGTGATGGCGGGATACGAGACCCAGGCATGAAGATGGGGGGTGTAAAATAACGGGCGTTTCCGGCGGGAAAGTCCTAATTCTTACCGCGTTCCGTGGTACAGTATAGGCAGTGGGAAGACGCTTTCCATGCCACATAAGACGGACGTGAGCAAGACGCAAATCAAGAGGATAGACTAAGACAATGGCTACCGGAAAAGTGAAGTGGTTCAACGATCAGAAGGGCTTCGGTTTCATCACGCCGGACGACGGGTCTAAGGATCTGTTCGTCCACCACTCGTCCATCATGGGCGATGGCTTCAAGACTTTGGCCGAGAACCAGGCCGTGGAGTTCGACGTGGAGCAGTCCGACAAGGGACCCCGCGCCGGCAACGTTCGCAAGCTCTGATCAGCTGACGAACACCGCTTGGGAAAGCCCCCCTCGCCGCTCGCGGCGAGGGGGGCGCTTCTTGGGCTTAATCCTCGTCGTGCCGGAAGATGAACTCGATTTTATTCCGCAGGGCGTGCGCCGTGAAAGGCTTCGAGAGAACGGTGTCGGCCCCGGATTCCACGGCGCGCCGGAATTTTTCATCGGATCCCGCGATCATGATGAACCGAGCCGTGTGTACCCCGGCATCGGGGTGGGCGCGGATCATGCGCAGGAGATCGATCCCTTCCAGCTTGGGCATGTTCCAATCGCTGAGGATCAGGGCGAAAGGCGTTCCGCTCTGGTTGGCCCTTTTGATTTTCGCCCAAGCCTCGACGCCGTCGAGAGCGCCCTCCACGCTCTGGAATTCCAGTTCGCCGAAGTATTTTTTAAAGGCGTTGCGGATGGTGCCCATATCGTCGACGTAGAGCGTCTTGATCTTCGTCAGGTCGCGCATAATTTCATAAACCTCTCAGGGACACTCGGAATTATAGCCCAGCGCCGGGATTAGTCAAGTAGAATATGAGCGGCGCCCCCTTAGCTCAGTGGCAGAGCACCAGTTTTGTAAACTGGCTACCCCAGTTCGATTCTGGGAGGGGGCTTTCTCTTTTCTAGAGGGAGACCGACGCCGAGAAGCGCTTGCCGCGTTCCGGCGAGCGGCGGAAGGCCGCCGAAGGCGCCGGGTCGCCCAGCTCGCCGACGCGCTTGTCCGCGCCGGGGTGGGTCTTGAAGACGCCGCCGCCCGAGGCTGAGGCCTGCGCCATGCGCGCCAGGAAGCCCTTCAGCGCGGCGGGGTCGTAGTTGGCGTTGCGCGCGTACTGCGCGGCGAAGCGGTCGGCCTCGTATTCCTTGTCGCGGCTGTAGCCGCTGACCACCAGCTTGTTGACCACGTCGTCGACCGCGCCCTCGAAGGCCGCGGTCAGCTGCGAGATCTGCTGAGGCGTGTAGCTTTTGGCCGCCTCGGTCCCCAGGGCGGTGAAGGCCGAGGTCAGGCGCGAGGTCTGGATCGTCTTCAGGCCGTGCTTCTTCGCGATGTGCGCCACCTCGTGGGCCATCACGCAGGCCAGCTCGTCTTCGCTCTTGACCAGGCTCAGCATCCCACTCGTCACGAAGATGAAGCCCCCGGGGGCCGCGAAGGCGTTGACCTCGCCGGTGTCGAGGACCTGGACATGGTAGCCCTTGAACAGCGCCGGGCGGTCGGAGGCCATCGACACGGCCTGGGCGACCTTCTGCACGTAGAGGTTGAGGCCCGCGTCGTTGAGGGGCTTGTAGCGGCCCAGGATCTGCGCGGCCACCGAGCGGCCGATGTAGTACTCCTCGCTCTCGGAGATCTCCTCGGCGCTCTTGCGCAGGGCCGTGGCCGCCTTCGTCAGGCTCTTGGCCTGGCTGTTGGTGATGTAGCCGCCGCTGAGCGAGCTGACGTCGAGCTTCTCTAGGGTCGAGCAGCCGGCCAGCAGGAGGGCGAGGGGGGCGGCGAGCAGGAGCTTGTTCACTTGGGGCCTCCCTCTGGCAGCAGGCCGCCCGCGCGCAGGAAGTCGAGCAGAGCGCCCTCGCCGACGGCGCGGCGCTCCATGGAGTCGACCGCGCCGAAGTGAACCGAGGAGTTCTTGGCGCCGTAGGACTTCTCGACTTGGGCGTTGAAGCCCTTGCCGGCCAGCGTGACCTCCTCGGCCGTGGCCGTGCCGCCGACCGACTCGCCGGCGGCGATGCGGACCCTCTTGGCCGTCACCGCGCTCTGATGGATGTAGCCTGAGTCGGTCTTGAACCAGCCCTCGCTCGGGCCCGAGGCCTCGAACGACTGGCCGAGCTTGGCCGTCGTCGCGGAGGGGGCGAAGAACTGCGGGCGCTTGCGCACGGCGGTCTCCGAGACGAGGACGGTGACCGTCGCGGCCAGCGCGGCCGAGCCGCCGAGAGCGGCGGCGAGGAAGAGCAGCCGGAATATCGTCTTGTTCATCATTTCTCCGTCAATGTGTGTGATCCGTCCCAATCGGGCGGCGGGGGTCCGGCGAGACAGCGGCGGCAGCGTTCGATGTAGTTCTCGCAGGCATGATCGTCACCGTACGTCTTCATCACGTCGGCGAACAGCGTCTCGGCCTGGGAGAACTCCCGTCCACGGAACAGGGCCAGTCCCTTTTCGAAGAGCCGCGCCTTCTCGAGGAGCTTCGGGTCCGTCTCTCCCTTCAGCCCGAGGAGTTCGTAGACGCGGATGGGGAGATTCTTGCCTTTCACCTTGACGTAGTCAAGCTCGCGGACCTCGACGGCGCCTTTGGCTCCGGCCAGCGTCGACTCGGAGATCAGGACGTAGGTGCCGTAGGCCTTATTGGCGCCTTCCAGGCGCGAGGCGAGGTTCACGTTGTCGCCGATGGCGGTGTAGCTGAACCGCAGGGGCGAGCCCATGTTGCCGATGGAGGCCGGTCCCGAGTTGAGGCCGATGCGGTTGCGCACCGGCGGGTAGCCCTCGCGGTCGAACTCCGCGCGCAGGGTCGCCAGCTTCTTCTGGTTGGCGAGGGCGACCCTGCAGGCGACGAGGGCGTGGTCCGCGCAGTCGAGGGGCGCGCCCCAGAAGGCCATGATCGCGTCGCCGATGTACTTGTCGAGGGTGCCGCCGGAGGCGAGGATGGTCTCGGTCATCTCGCCCAGGTAGCGGTTCATCAGGCGCGTCAGCTTGTCCGGCGGCAGGGACTCAGAGATGGTGGTGAAGCCCTCGATGTCCGAGAAGTAGAAGGTCACGTCGCGGCGCTCGCCGCCCAGCGCCAGCTTCTCGGGGCTGTCCGCGATCTGGCTGACGATCTCGGGCGACAGATAATGAGAGAAGGCGCCCTGGATGTAGCGCTTCTGCCGGCCTTCGACGGCGTAGCCGTAGGCGGAGGAGGCGGCGAATCCCAGCCAGAGGGCGAGCTGGGGGGCCACAATGTCGAGCCACGCTCCGCGCGAGAAGCAGGCGCAGGCGACGGCGGCGAGCGCCGCGGCGGAGGCGAGGACCACCAGGAGCGCCATCCAGGCGTGAGAGGCCAGGCGCGAGGCGGCGAGCGCCGCCAGCAGAGCGGCCAGGACCAGCGCCAGCAGGGCCGAGGCGGGCGCCGGCGTCAGGAAGTCCCGGTTGATCAGGTTGTCGGTCGCGGCCGCGATGATCTCGGTGCCGGGGAAGACCGGGGACATGGGCGAGGGTCGATTGTCGAGGAGCCCCGCGGCGCTCATGCCCACGAAGACGATCTTATCCTTGAAGAGCGCCGGGTCGATGATCGGCTCCATCTTCTCTTCGATGTTCAGCCAGGACACGATGAGGTCGCCGACGGGATAGGACTCGTAGGTCTTCACGCGGCGGTCGTCGGTCAGAGACTTGCCGTGGAAGCGCACCAGCATGCGGCCGTCGGTGAGCGGAGGCTTGAGCTCGTCCAAGGTCTTGCCGGTCGCCAGCATCGCCGCGGCCGTGGGCAGGGTCGGGTAGAGCTTGCCGCCCATCGCGATCAGGAGCGGCACCCGCCGGAACACGCCGTCGAGGTCGGCATCCATCGTCGTGTCTCCGAGCATCCGCACGCCCGCCATCAGCTGGGCGAGCGGGGGACGGGCCGACTTGCGCAGCAGGGCGGAGGCGGCCAGTTCCGCGTCGGCCGGCAGCGCGAAGCGCGCCGGGGGAGGCGCGGCGCGCAGCGCATGCGCGTCGGCGCCCGTCTCCATGGCCATCACCGCCGGGCCGTAATCCTCGAGCGCCTTGCCGAAGGCGGCGTCCTGGAACTGGTCGTAGGGAGAAGGGTTGGTGAACAGCATGTCGAAGACGACCGCGCGCGCGCCGCCCTTCTTCAGAAAGCTCAGCAGCGGGACGTACATGCTGCGCGGCCAGGGCCAGTAGTTGCCGTCCTTTTCGAAGTGGTCCAGACTGGCCTGGTTGACCATCACCAGAACGATGCGCTGGTCGCGGCGGGCGGGGACGCTGAGGTGCCGGAACCGCCAGTCCAGGGTCTTGAGCTCGACGCTGCGGGCCAGCTCGGAGGGGCGCGCGAGGAG
>MGUL01000135.1:12179-12491 GCA_001800005.1 Elusimicrobia bacterium RBG_16_66_12
GCGCGGAGAGGGTGTGGGCCCCGGGCTGGAAGTCCGACCAGTCGGCCCACCAGAAGCCGCAGGTGGCGCGGCAGGGCTGCCAGGGCCCGCGGTCGACGGAGACCTCGACATAGGAGACCTCCTCGGGGACGCTGAGCCTGAAGGTGTAGTGTGAAGAGCTGATGACCTCGTCCTTGACGGGGTAATCGATATACAGGGCCTGCTGCGCGATCGCGGTCGTCATGCGGTGCCTCCTTGACCTGAACATCGTAGCAACAGCGGGATCATAGGGTCTATAGGCGGTCTGGGCCCTTCGGGAGGGCGTGGGCTGGG
>MGUL01000135.1:12571-20655 GCA_001800005.1 Elusimicrobia bacterium RBG_16_66_12
CAGCGCCATCACCCCGGTCGCGATCGCGGCGATGGTCAGCGAGGTGTCGATCGCGATGTCCTTGAGGAGGAAGCCGTAGGCGAAGGTGGAGATGATGGCGGCGGCGATGCCGAGAAGGGACTGCGCGGCGAGGATCTTATTGACGTCCTTGTCTTTCTGCCCGCCCAGGTTCTTCTGGTAGAGCCCGGAGATGGCGATGCCGATGAAGCCAACGGACAGGGACTGCAGGCCGTAGAGCAGGACCACTCCGAGGATGGTATGGGTTCCGATCATCAGGAAGAAGAGAGGGGCCTCGAGGGCGGCGAGGATGTAGAACGGGACGGTGACGGCCTCCTCGGTCTTGAAGCCGAACTTCTGAAAGAGCCGCGTCAGGGGCTTGATCAGGGCCGCAGCCGCGATGCTTCCCAAGCTGGTCATGACCATCATCAGCGCGAAATTCCCCATCGGCGACGAGGTCAGCGCCTTCAGGAACCAGCCCAGGCCCGGGATGTCCATGAGGAAGCCGAGCGTTCCGGGATTGCTGGTGACGATGCCCTCGATGTACTCCGGGAGCACGTTGAAGATCAGGGGGTCCGAGAAGAGCGAGCTGACCATCGACAGGATCAGCATCACTCGCAGCAGGCGGTCCTTGACCACGATCTTGGCGCCGTCCTTGATGGAGCCCCAGAGTTCCATGAGCGTCGCGCCCAGTCCGTTGGGGGCGTTGGCCGTCGGCGTCGGGGTCAGCCCCGCCCGCGCGGCCTCGTTCTTGCCGCCGATGAGCTTGATGGTGGCGTAGATGAGGGCCGTGACGGCCAAGGTTCCCGCGTAGATGCCGTAGATGACCGCGCCGCCCACGCCGCTCTTGCCCATGATGGGTCCGATGAGGGATATCTGGCCGGCGATGGCCGGGGCGATGATGGCGATGACGGCCACCGCGAAAGTGAGGATGGAGTTGGCCTTGGTGCGCTCATCGGCGGTCACGTCGGCCGCGCCCATGATGCGCGTGGTCGCTGCGCCGTCCATGGTCACCGAGACGCCCTGGAAGAAGGACTGAGCGGCGATCAGGCCCAGCAGGATGAACAGCGAGGCGTTGAGGCTCAGGAATCCGGTCGTGAAGAAGAGGACGGGGACGAGGGCCAGCACGCCGGCGCGGATGAGGGTGGAGCGCACCAGCCACTTCTTCGGGCCGTCCTGTTCGATGTTGCGCGTGAAGAGCGGGATGGCGGCGTAGCTCAGGGCCTGCGCGACCCAGTGCGCGATGCGCGACAGCGAGCGGTTGGAGCGGATCAGGGCCTTGACCGCCTCCTCGTTGCCGGCGCGGGCGTCATGGTTCTCGTTGAGCGAGTTGCGCGTCATGGCGGAGATGAGGTAAGGCATGCCGACGACGTACATCTCGAAACCGAACAGGAAGACGCTGTAGCCGGCCACGTAGCGCCAGAAGGCGTTGTTGCGCGCGGGGTTCTTGAAGACCTGGGAGACGCCGGTTTTCGGGGCCGGAGGCTCGGCTTCGCCGCCGGCGTCGGGGGAGGGACCGGCGGCTTTGGCGAGTCTCGCGGATTCGGAGGCTCCGGTCCGGGCGGAGGCGGCCGGCGCATCGGCCCCGTCGGAGTAGGCGCGCAGCTTCTCGCCGGTGAGGGCGGAGAACTGGACGGCGGCCTGGGAGCGGGAGGCGTCGCCGTCCGCGCGCGCGAGGCCCTCGACCGCCTTCGCGGCGGCGGTCTCGATGGGGGCGATGCGCTCGCGGGAGAACTGGACCGGGGAGGCGGCCCTGGCGGCGGCGGGCGAGACGGAGACGGGAGCGGCGGCGACCGCGAGTGAGACCGCGCTGGGCCCGGCTGGAACGGCGGAGAGCGCGGGGAGATGGGGCGCGGACGGCTGGAGGATGGAGAGGCTTTGGGCCGTCAGCGGCTGGACGGCGGCGGCTCCGGCGGCGGCCGACGCGCCGACGACGACGGGGACGGCGACATGAGCGGCCTGGATCTTCGCGACGGCGGGCTGGACCCCCAAGCAATAGGAAAGAATGAGGGCGAGCGCCGCTCGCAGGAGCTTCATGTGTGGATTATACGCGCAGCGCGGTGGGCGCGGGGGCGCCATTCGGTCCCGCTTATGTGAGGCCTAAGGCCCGCCGGAAACAGGGCCCGAAGGCCCAGAAAAGTTCGCTAGCGGGAGCGCTTCGGACGGGCCAGCATGCGCTTGTCCTGCAGGCGCGCGATCAGCCCGGAGGTCGAGCAGCCCTTCTTGAGGGGCACGATGACGACGCGGCCGGCGTACTTGCCTTCCGGGAGGTCTTTCGGCTTGTAGTCGCCGCCCTTGACCTGGATGTCGGGGCGCAGGCGGGACATGAGGCGCTCCGGCGTGGACTCGGAGAAGCCCACAACCGCGTCGACACAGCCCAGGGCGGCGATCACCTCGGCGCGGTCGCGCCACGTGTTGACCGGGCGCCCCGGCGCCTTTTCCAATAAACGCACTGATGAATCGGAGTTGACGCCGACCACGAGCAGGTCGCCCTGGGCCTTGGCCTTCTCGAGGAGCTTCACATGCCCCGCGTGGAGGATGTCGTAGACCCCGTTCGTGAAGACCACCGTGCGGCCTTCCCAGCGCCACAGCTCGCGCAGGGTCAGGAGCTTCCTGATGGGAAGGATCTTTGCGGCCGAGGTTTTACCCATGGGCCAGGGGCGCGTCCGGGAAGAGCTCGTCCTCGAGGATGCCGCACCAGATCTGGATGACCGTGATGTGCGCCTCTTGGATGCGGGCCGTGGAATCCGACGGGATGCGGATGCAGTGGTCGCACAGGGCCTTCAGCTTGCCGCCGCCGCGACCCGTCAGGCCGATCACCGTGATGCCCATCTCGCGCGCCGCCGCGGCCGCGCGCAGGACGTTCTTCGAGTTGCCGGAGGTCGAGATCGCGATCGCGACGTCGCCGGCTCGTCCGTGCGCCCGCAGGGGGCGCTCGAAGACGAACTCGAAGCCGAAGTCGTTGGCGATGGACGTGAGGTCGCCCTGGTTCGTCGTCAGCGCCAGCGCCGGCAGAGGGGGACGGTTGCGCCGATAGCGCCCCGTCAGCTCGTCGGCGAAATTCTGGGCGTCGCAGGAGGAGCCGCCGTTGCCGAAGCTCAGCAGCTTCCCGCCGTTGCGGAAGCAGCGGAGGAGGTCCTGCGCGGCCTTGTCGATCAGCGCCGACTGCTTCGCCGTCGCCGTCAGCACGCGTGCGCTGTCCTTGAGCTGGGCGGAGATCGTCTTTTTAAGGTCGGGCATGGTCGCCTCCTTGCTTCCTGTCGAGCAGTCCCGTCTTCTCGATGAAATGCGTGTCGAAATCGCCCTTCTGAAAAACGGGATGGGCGACGACGAGGGCGTGCATGCCCGCCGTCGTCTTGATCCCGCGCACTTTCAGCTCGCCCAGCGCCCGCAGGGATCTCCGCAGCGTCGACGCGCGGTCGGCCGCCGTGATGATGAGCTTGGCGATCAGGCTGTCGTAGTAGCTGGGGATGGTATAGCCCTCGTAGACATGAGTGTCCACCCGCACCCCGGGCCCTCCGGGAAGCTCCAGGCTCGCGATCTTGCCCGGGCACGGCATGAAATCGTTGTCCGGGTCCTCGGCGTTGATGCGGTGCTCGATGGCATGGCAGCGGATCTCTGCGGCGCGCTCCTGGCCGAACGGGAGCCGATCGCCTGCGGCGATCTTTATCATTAACTCCATCAGGTCGACGCCCGCCACCGCCTCCGTCACCGGATGCTCGACCTGCAGGCGCGCGTTGACCTCGATGAAGTAGAACTTCCCGTCCTGGAAGAGGAATTCCACCGTCCCCACGTTCTGGTAGCCGGACGTCTTGGCGAGGCGGATCGCCGCTTCCTGCATCTCGCGCCGGATCTCCGGCGTGATCGCCGGAGACGGGGATTCCTCGACCAGCTTCTGGTGCCGCCGCTGGACCGTGCAGTCGCGCTCCGCGAACGCGACGACGTTGCCGTGCTTGTCGGCCGCGATCTGGATCTCGACATGGCGCGGACGCTCCAAAAGCTTCTCGATGAAGACCGAGCCGTCGCCGAAGGCCGCCTTGGCCTCGTTGGCCGCCGCCGTCAGCTGAGCCTGCAGCTCCCCGGGGGCGCGCACGATGCGCATGCCCTTGCCGCCGCCGCCGGCCGAGGCCTTGATCAGGACCGGGTAGCCGATCTTCGCGACCTCGTCGGTGACGTCCGTCGTGATGTCGTCCTTGGTCCCCGGAACCACCGGCACGTTCGCCGCCAGCGCCACCGCCTTGCCGGCGCTCTTGAAGCCGAGCTTGCGGCTGGCTTCGGGCGGAGGGCCGATGAAGGTGAAGCCGCGCTCCGCGCAGGCCTGCGCGAAGTCGGCGTTCTCGGAGAGGAAGCCGTAGCCCGGATGGATCGCGTCGGCGCCGGTGTTCTTGGCCGCCGTCAGGATCGCCTCCTGGTCCAGGTAGGAGAGCTTCGACGGCGCCGGGCCGATGCAGACGGCCTGGTCGGCCATCGCGATGTGGCGCGATTCGCGGTCGGCGTCGGAGTAGACGGCGACGCTCTTGATTCCCATCTCGCGGCAGGCGCGGATCACGCGTACGGCGATCTCGGAGCGGTTGGCGATCAGGATTTTCTCGAACATCTGTCCTCGGTCATTCGGGGGGGTTGAGGGCCTGACGGAACTGCTGGACGCGGGCCTGGTCCTGCGGGTCGGCGCAGAGCTGCGCGCCGCGGTCGAGGTCGGCCAGGGCCTCGCCGGGCCGGCTGATCTCGGAGTAGAGCTGGGAGCGGGCCAGCAGGATCTGGCACTGGTCGGCCGGGGAGATGTCGGGGAACGCCAGCATCTGGGAGAACTGCTCCAACGCCAGGTCCCGCTTGCCCAGGGCGTGGCGGTAGGTGTCCGCCAGGATCGCGTGCAGGCGGTAGAGGCTCTTGAGGGAGATGTTCGAAGGATAGACCTGCGCCAGCTCCAAGGCCTTCGCGCAGCGCGTCGCGGCGTCGGCGGGCGACTTGCGGTAGTAGGCGGCCTCGCAGAGATAGCCCCAGGCCATCGGGTCGCGGGGGTCGACCGTGCCCGCGGCCTGAGCCAGGGCCAGGCCCTTTTCCGAGTCTCCTTTCTCGAAGGCCGCCTCCGCTTGGCGCAGCAGGGTCCAGTTGTACGGGCGCGTCCAACGTCCGCCCTCCAGCGTGAAGAGGAGGTGGTCGGTGCGCGGCGGCGAGCCCGGGACTTGGAGGTCGTAGTCGAGCAGGATGGCTCCCGATTCCCGGCGGGCGATGCGCAGGCTCGACCAGGTCCAGGACGTCTCGTCGCGCGAGGCCCGGAACTCGTCCTCGGTGCAGTATTTCCGCGCGGTCGGCGAGAATATCTCGTAGGCTCGGGCGTAGTCGCGCGAGCTCAGCGCGTCGAGATATTCGGCGGCCAGCTTCGGGACCAATACCTCGGGCAGGCGGCTTTCGTGCCAGCGCCAGATCCCATACGCCGCTGCGGCCACGCCTGCGAGCGCGGCCAGAACGTTGATGGCCCGGCGCCGCGCGGTGAAGCTCGGCTGCGAGACGGTCTCTTCGGAAACGGGCGGCTGGGCCGGGACGACCCACAGGTCGTCGAGGCCGGAGGTCGAGCCGGGCTCCGCCAGACGCCGCGCGGCCACGGGCGGCCCCCCCGGTTCCGCGGCGGGCTGCGGTTCGGCCGCGCGTCGGATCATGGTCGCCGGGATGTCCGCGGCGGGGGCGCCCGGGATGATGGTCTTGGGAGGAGGCGCCACGGGTCCCAGGTCGCCGATCGGCCGTCCGCATTTGTCGCAGAAGTTCTTCGGGATCGAGTTCTGATTCCCGCACGCCCCGCAGACGCGGCTGTTCTTGCCGCCGCATTTCGGGCATGCTTCACGGGGCTCCGCCGAGGCGGCGCCGCACTTCGTGCACAGGATCTGGGCGGAGGCCATCGCGTTAGGGGCGCGGCTCCAGGAGGAAGAGGGGCTGGCCGTATTCCACGGCTTGGCCGGCCTCCGCGAAGCACTTGGCCACGCGCCCCGCGGCGGGGGCCTTCACGGGCTTGGAGGCTCCGGCGCCGCAGACCAGCACGCCCAGCACGGCGCCCTCGGCGACCGATGAACCGTCCTCCGCCTGGCGCGCTTTGCCCGGCTCGCCCCATTGGAAGACGCCCACGCCCTCGGAGGCCACGGACAGGAAGCGCGAAGGAGGCAGCGCGCCTTCGCTCACGCGCGGGGCGGCGTCGGGCGTCGAGAGCGCGAAGCCCTTGCCGTCCTTGCGGAACGCGACCTCGACGAGATCGGTGGTCTTGAGCCAGTCGACGACGGGTCGCAGCTGTTCTGAGTTCATCGGTCCCTCCTGGGTTTGCGCTTGAGCAGGTTGCGGGGGTTGGCCGGCAGCAGGCCCGAGGCCAGGGGATCGAAGGCCATCGGCAGGAGCTTATAGACGGTCGTCTTGACGACGGTGCGGCGTCCGGTCGTGGGGTTAAGGTCGACGATGTAGAGTTCGGTGTCCTTGTCGCTGAACTCGAACATCACCTGGCGGCAGGCGCCGCAGGGCTTCGCGGCGGCGCCGACGACGCAGACGGCCCGGATCGCGTCGTGGCCGCCCGCCACGCAGTGGTAGATGGCCGAGCGCTCGGCGCACATCGAGAGGCCATAGGAGGCGTTCTCGACGTTGCAGCCCGCGAACACGCGTCCCGAGGCGGTGAGCACGGCCGCGCCCACCGGGTAGCGCGAGTAGGGGGAGTAGGACCGCTTCTGGGCCTGGACGGCGGTCTCGATGAGCCGGTCGAAGGCGCGGCTGTTTTTCTTCCGCATCAGAGGTACTTCCCGATCAGGAGGTCGAGTCTCTTGAGGGTCGCCTTGTTCCGGGCCTCGGGGGCCGTGAACAGCGCGCCCTTCAGGGCGTCTGAGAAGGCGGGTTCGAGCGGCGCCGCCGCGATGCGCGGCACGGCCGCGCGCATCAGCTTCTGGGCGTTGGCGGAGTTGGCGTGGAGGTTGGCCACGACCATCTCGGTGTGGACCTCCTCGCCCTCCTTCCAGCAGTCGTAATCGGTGACCATCGCGACCTGGGAGTAGACGAGCTCCGCTTCGCGCGCGAGCTTGGCCTCGGTGGCCGCGGTCATGCCTATGAGGGAAAAGCCGCAGGCGCGGTGCATATCACTCTCCGCTTTAGTCGAGAACGCCGGTCCCTCCATGCAGCAGTAGGTCCCGCCGAAGGAGGACTTGATGCCCAGCTCCCGTGCGCACTCGTAGACGATCTTGTTCTGCTCCGGGGCGAAGGGCGGGTTCAGGGCGATGTGCGCCACCACGCCGTTCCCGAAGAAGGTCGACACGCGGTGCTTGGTGCGGTCGACGAGCTGGTCGGGGAAGACGAAGGTGCGCGGCGGGAGTTCCTCTTTGAGCGAGCCGACGGCGCTGAAGGCCAGCACGCGCTCGACACCGAGGGACTTGAGCGCCCATATGTTGGCGCGCTGGTTGATCTCGGTGGGGGTCACGACGTGGCCGCGGCCGTGGCGCGGGAGGAAGGCGCAGGGCACGCCGCCGATGTCGCCCAGCGTTATAGGTCCTGAATGAGAGCCGAAGGGAGTTTTGAGGGCGATCTCGCCGGATTTTTTAATGGCGTCGGAGGAGTAGAGGCCGCTGCCTCCGATCACGCCGACCTTGGCGCAGGGCTTCTTCGTCTTCTTCACGGGCAGTAGCCTCCCAGCGGCAGCAGTTCCGCGATCATCGCGTCCAAGGCCTTGAGATCGAGCGGCTTGTGGATGAAGCGCGTCTTCGGGTCGTTCGGCAGGATCTTGGCCAGCTTCTCGTAGGGGTGCGCCGACATAAAGATGACCGGGATGTTCTTGGTGTTCACGTCTTTTTGCAGCACCTGATAGGCGGAGGAGCCGTAGGCGCCCGGCATTTGAATGTCGGTGATGACCAGGTGCGGCCGGTGCTCGGCCGCCTTCTGCGAGAGGGCGAAGCCGTCGTTGGCCACGATCACGCGGTGGCCCTTCATGGAGAGGTAGTCGTTGAGCAGTCCCGTGATGTCGGGATTGTCGTCCGCCAGCAGGATCTGCGCGATCATCGAGGCGCGAGCATCCTTCCCATCATCTCGGGATAGATCGGGAAGCGGCGGCAGAGCGCGGACACGGCCGC
>MGUL01000135.1:20690-22162 GCA_001800005.1 Elusimicrobia bacterium RBG_16_66_12
AGGGCCTCGTCGATGAGCCCGGCGACCTCGTCCATCTCGCGTTCCTTCATCCCGCGGGTCGTGATCGCGGGGGTGCCGATGCGGACTCCGGAGGCGATGAAGGGCTTCTGCGGATCGTACGGGATCGCATTCTTATTGACGGTGATCCCGGCCTTGTCGAGCGCCTCTTCGGCTTCCTTGCCCGTGGCGTTCTTTGGCCGCAGGTCTAGCGAGAAGAGATGGCAGTCGGTCCCGCCGGCCACGATGCGGAAGCCCTTCTCCGCCAGGGACTTGGAGAGGCGACGCGCGTTGGCGACGACCTGGGTCTGGTACTGCTTGAACTCGGGCCTCAGCGCCTCGCCGAAGCAGACGGCCTTGGCGGCGATGACATGCATCAGAGGTCCGCCTTGCACGCCTGGGAAAACCATCTTGTCGAGGGCCGCGGCATGGGCGGTCTTGCACATCACCATTCCGCCGCGGGGGCCCCGCAGGGTCTTGTGCGTCGTCGTGGTCGTGAAATCCGCCAAGCCGACGGGAGAAGGGTAGACGCCCGCCGCGATGAGGCCCGCATAATGCGCGATGTCCGCGGCGAACAGCGCGCCGACCTCGTCAGCGATGTTCTTCAGTCGCGCCCAGTCGATGACCCTGGAATAGTTGGAAGCGCCCATGAAGATCATTTTCGGCTTTGCCTCGCGGGCGTCCCGCGCGGCCTTGTCGTAGTCGATCAGCTCGTCGTCCTTGCGGACGTCGATCGGGACGATCTTGTAGTGCTTGCCCGAGAAGTTCATCGGGTGGCCGTGGGAGAGGTGCCCGCCGTGGGCGAGGTTGAGGCCCATCAGCGCGTCGCCGGGCTTCAGCACGGTCAGGTACATCGCCATGTTCGCCTGCGAGCCGGAGTGGGGCTGGACGTTGGCGTGCTCGGCGCCGAAAAGCGACTTCGCGCGCTCGATGGCCAGCGCCTCGGCCCGGTCGACGAACTCGCAGCCGCCGTAGTAGCGCTTGCCGGGGTAGCCCTCGGCGTATTTGTTGGTGAGGATCGAGCCCTGCGCTTCGAGCACCGATTCGGACGCGTAGTTCTCCGAGGCGATCAGCTCCAGGTTGTCGTACTGGCGCCGCGCCTCGAGGGCGATGGCGGCGTGGAGTTCGGGGTCCAGGTCAGCGAGGGTTTTGGGCATGGGTTCGTCTCCTGATCAGAATCTTGAGCGCTTCCTCGATGGAGGCGGCGCAGGCTTCGTAGACCATGACGTCCGTGCCGATCGGATCGGCCACATCGACGGGTTTGAGCTCCATGCCTTCGCGGAGCACGGAGGTCTTGGACGCCGCTTCGGGGAAATGGGCGACGATCTCGTCGCGGTGCGCGCGGGTCAGTGTGAATATCTCGTCGGCCTGGGCCACGACCGCGGCGGTCAGGCGCCGGGCGGAGTGCGTCACCGGGCCGATCCCGCGGGCGGCCAACGCCCGGGCGGCCCCGGACGAGAGAGGCATGCCGTCGG
>MGUL01000135.1:22186-29681 GCA_001800005.1 Elusimicrobia bacterium RBG_16_66_12
CCAACCTCGCTTGTTTGGCAAGTCTTTCGGCCAGAACGGCGGCCATCGGCGAACGACAAGTATTGCCCGTGCAGACGAACAATATTCGTTTGGGCCGAGTCGGGTTCATGCCGTCATGGCCCCTTGGATCAGTTCGGCGGACACGATGCCCTGCCGTGTTATGCGTGGAGTGTCGCCCGTCGCATCCACGACGGTCTGCTCGCCCGACGGGACCGTCCCGCCGTCCACGATGAGATCGATCTCGGCTCCCAGCGCGGCGGCGACCTCGGCCGCGTCCGTCAGGGCCGGCTGCCCCGACTTATTGGCGCTGGTGTACACCCACGGCACGCCCGAGGCGGCCAGCAGCGCGCGCGCGGCCGGGTGCGACGGTACGCGGATGGCGACGTTCGGATATTCCGGGAAGGTCAGCAGGCGGCCCTGCGCGGTGGGTTTGAGCAGCAGCGCCACGGCGCCGGGCCAGAGGGCGGAGGCGAGAGCGTCGGCCAGCGGCGTCCACTCGACCCATTTCTTGGCCTCCTCCGCGGAAGCGACCATCACCGGCAGTGGCTTGAGGGCTGAGCGCTCCTTGACCTGGAGCAGTCGCCGCGTGGCGGCCTTGATCAGGCCCGTCGAGCCCAGCGCGTAGGAGGACTCGGTTGGGAAGGCGACGAGCCGGCAGCCCTTGGCGGCCGCGCCGGCCTTGGCGGCGTCGGCGTCGGACAGGCTCAGCATCTCAGGCATGGGAAGGCTCCGGTTCCGGATGGAAGAGGATGACGAACTCCCCCAGGATCTCGGCGCGCGCGGCGAAATCGGCTTTCACGGCGGCGACGTTGCCGCGGACCCACTCCTCATGGATCTTGGACAGCTCGCGGGCGGCCACGCACTGCGCGGCAGGGCCCAGCGCGGCTTCGGCGTCGTTGAGCAGTTCGAGGACGCGGAAGGGGGATTCGTAGACCACGATGGTGCGTCCAAGGGCCTCGGCTTCCTCGAGGGCGCGCCGCCGCTTGGACGCCGTGCGCGGAAGGAACCCCAGGAACACGAAGCTGTCGCCGGGCAGACCGGAGCCGGCCACGGCGCAGGCGACGGCCGACGGGCCGGGCAGGGTCGTCACCGGGAGGTTCTCGCGGCGGGCGGCGGCGACCGCGCGGCGGCCCGGGTCGGAGAGCCCGGGGCAGCCGCCGTCGGAGACCAGGCTGACGGGGTCACCGCGACGGACTCTCTCGAGTATTTTTTCGAGCGAGCGGGGGTCGTTCTCATCGTAACGTTCGAGAGGCGTTGAAAGGCCGAAATGAGACATCAACATACGTGTGTGTCTTGTGTCCTCGCAGAAGACCACGCTCGACTCCTTGAGCACGCGCAGCGCGCGGGCCGTCATGTCCTCGAGGTTGCCGAGCGGCGTGGGGACCACGAAGAGCATCAGGATTCCAGCCGCAGGAAGGTCTCGACGACCTTCGGGTCGAACTGGGCGCCGGCGCCCTTCTTGAGCTCGGCGACGGCGATCTCGCGGCTGAGGGCCTTGCGGTAGGGGCGGTCGGAGGTCATCGCGTCCCAGGCGTCGAGCACGGCGACGATGCGCGAGCCGAGGGGGATCGCCTCGCCTTTAAGACCCTCGGGGTAGCCGCGGCCGTCGAACCATTCCTGGTGGTAAAGGACCATTTGGGCCACCGGGCCCAAATACTTCACGGGCGAGAGAATCTGGTGGCCGATGACGGGATGGCGCTTCATCTCCTCGTACTCCTCCGGCGTGAGCTTGCCGGGCTTCAGGAGGATGGCCTCGTCGATGCCGATCTTGCCGATGTCGTGCAGGAGGGCCGCATACTCGATGTAGCGCACCATCTGCTCGGGCAGTCCCATCTCCATGGCCACGCGGCGCGCCTTCACGCGGGCGCGGTCGGAGTGCTCGTGGGTGTAGGCGTCCTTGGAGTCGACCGCGCGCGCCAGGGTCTGGACCATCTCCAGGTAGAAGGTCTGAAGGCTGTCGAAAAGTTCCATGTTGTGTATCATCACCGCGGCCTCGCCGGCGAGGATGCCGAGGAACTTGACGTTGTAGTCGCTGAAGGGCTCGGAGCCCTCCTGGGCGTGGAGGTTCAAGACGCCGATCGGCTTGCCCTTGACCAGCAGCGGGATGGAGACGAAGGGCTCGACGTCTCCGGCGGTGGAGGCCACGTAGCGCGGGTCGTCCTTCGGGTCCGCGATGAAAATAGGCTGTCCGGAGGCGAAGGCCTTGCCGGCCACGCCCTCGCCGGGTTTAAGGAAGAGCTGCTGGGTCCGGTGGGACAGCGGACTGCGGGCGGCCTCGATCTTGAGACAGCCCTCCTTCTCGTCCCACATCATCACCGAGCCGCGCTCGCAGTTCATCAGCCGGCAGGCGCAGTCGAGGACGGCCCGGCCGAAGTCCTCCCGGGAGACGGCGCCGGAGTGCGAGACGCCGTGTTCCTGCAGGGAGAGGAGCATGCTCAGCAGCTCGTCGAGCTTGCTCCAGCCTTCTGGCGCGGCCGGGGGGGCGCCCGCCTTCGGCGCGGACACCTCTAAGGAATAGAGGCGGCGCAGGACCAGGATCAGGGCGACCAGAAGGCCCAAACTCGAGGCCGTGAGGAACCATAAGATCACGGAGGCGGCCATCGTCTTAGGTTAGCTTATTTTTCAGGGCTTTTTGGCGTCCTCGAGGAGGGTCTTGGTCTGCGCCTCGCCGAGCATGTCGAGGAGCTGGATTTTCGACGAGGCCCGCCACTGTTCATCCGAGGATTGCTTCGCGTAGCGCACGAGGAGGGGGACGACTTTCCGGCTGCGGGAGGCGAAGGCGGCGGCGGCCCAGAGCAGCCGGGTCGGGGTGTCGGCGGCCTTGTCGTGCTCCTCGACCAGGGTCTCGGCCTCGGCGTCGTCGGAGCTCACGCCCACCTTGAGCGCGAGTTGGTGGCGCAGCTCCTCGTCGACCTTGGGGTCGCGGATGAGGGCCATCATCGCGTCGCGCGTGGCGCGGGCGTCGGCCGGCTCGATGGAGGCTCGAGCCGCGGCGATGGCCTTGCGCTGGATTTTGGGGTCCTTGGACTCGGTCCATTTTCGCATCTCGGGCAGGGTTTGGCGCCAGAAGAACCGGCCGAGCAGGCGCGCGACCTCGGGGCTCTCGTCGGCTTTCTTGCCGATGAGGGGGAGGGCTTTCTCGCCCTCCCATTGGGCCAGCACGGACAGCGCCTCGTACTGCGCCCACCAGGCGTTGCGCTCGGTCAGGACGGCGGTGTCGTTGACGTGGGCGGCCGCGAAGCGGCGCTTGGCGATGTCCCGGACGAGGGGCAGGGCCTCTCGGGAGCGCAGACGGAAGGCGCCGTTGACGCCGAAGAGCTGGGCTTCCGGCTCAGGCTGCTTGAGGTAGCTGACGAAGAGCGGCTCGAGCTGGGGACTGCCGCGCGAGATGAGCGCCAGCGAGTCCATCACGGCCTGGCGCACGACGGCGTTCTGGTCGCGCGAGAAGAGGTCGAAGAGGGCGGCGACGTCCTGCCCCGAGGCGGGGGCGGTCTTGGCGAGAACCTCCAGGGCCTTGGTCTTCTCGGCGTCCTCGAGGGAGGACATGTAGCGCTCCTTGAGCATGGCCGCGGTCGGGCCGGCGGTCTGCGCGGAGGCGAACGAGGCGATCAGGATGAGAGTGGTGATCATGATGTTTCTCCGATTATAAGCCGAGTTCGGCCAACCCTTGCTGCCAGGGCAGGCAGGATACGCCATCGATTTTCTTGGGCGTCGGGTCGAGCGACAAACAGAAAGCCTCGGAGTTGGGAATATCCGGAGCCAAGCGTCTGAGCGCACGCACCTCTTCGGGGACGACGCGTTCGGTCGATTTGATCTCGACCAAGGCCCGGGGGCGTCCGGGGCGTTCCACGATCAAGTCGATCTCGAGCCCGTCCTTGGTGCGCAAATACGACAAACGGTAGTCCTTCTTCCCGTAGGATTGCAGCCGATGGATCTCACTGATCAGGAAATGCTCGAAGGCCACGCCGAAATCGTAGGTTCGAGGAGAAAGGCCGACGTTCAGAGTGTGGGAAAGCGCCCGCTGGATCCCGGTATCGAAGAAATAGAATTTAGGATTGCCCCGCTGCCGTTTGCGGACCGATTCATGGAAGGGTTCG
Organism: Elusimicrobia bacterium RBG_16_66_12; assembly: GCA_001800005.1. Lineage (GTDB taxonomy): Bacteria > Elusimicrobiota > Elusimicrobia > UBA1565 > UBA9628 > GWA2-66-18. Next base: position 26,284 of record MGUL01000135.1, read on the forward strand.
AGCAGAAAGCCGACCAAGGTGTCTTCGAGGATCTGAAAATAGGATTGCACGGTGGGCACCGTGATCCCTGCTTCTCTGGCGATCTTGGAAAAATTCACGATCTGGCCGCTCATCTGGGCCGCCGTGAAGATGAAGCGACGGAACGGCTCCAATTTCCGGACGACTTGTTCGTGCGCGATCTCTTCTTGCAGATAGACGTGAGCGTAACTGCGCAAAAAATCACGCTTGTCCTCATCGCTCTTCAGCGAAAACAGCCGCGGCAGCGTTCCCCAACGCAAGGCCTGTTCAAGCGAGAACGTCTCTCCGATCTCGCGTGCGGTCAGGGGGAAAAGATGATGGACGAAAGCCCTTCCCGCCAGGAGATTGGCGCTTCCATGTCTGAGTTTCCGGGCGCTGGAGCCCGTCAAGGCGAATCGCAAGCCCCGAGATTCGATCTGCTGATGCACGATATCCAAAAGGGAAGGGATCTTTTGGATCTCGTCGATCACGACCCAGGGGGCTTTGGGCGGCAAAGCGTTCAGCCGCTCCAGCAGCGCCTGAGGGCGAAGGCTGAGGTCTTGGAACGTTTCGGGATCGAGCAAATCAACATATAAGACCTCGGGCGAGCGGAAGCGCTCTTTGAGGAGGTGGGTCTTTCCAGACCCGCGGGGGCCGAAGAGGAAGAAACTGGAGTTGGCGGGCAGGCGAATCTGTCTGTTAAACATACTTTAAATACGGCAGACTAATTTATACCACATTTCGAACAGCGCGGCGAAGGCAGGCTTCGAGTTGGACGAGGCGGTAGCCGCGCGCGTCGACGACGGTCATGTCTTTCGGGCAGAGGTCCAAGTCCGAGGACGAGCGGATCAGGACCGTCGCCGTGCGGGCCGCCGCCTTCTTGGACAGGAGCTTCAAGACAGCGGCCTGTCCCGGGAAGCGGCGGGCTTCGAAGCACAGACACACTATATTCTTTGTCGAGCCGACGGTCTGAGCGAGCCGGCCCAGATCCGTGGTCTCGATCGGGGTCCGTGCCACCGTGCAGCCCTTCGCCAGCCGCTTGACCAGCTCTTCGGGAGCGTCCGGTCCTCCCTCGAACGTGAATCGTTCCTTCACCTGGCGGAAGTCGGGCACGAGCACGAGCGTCCCATCCCGCTGGATCGGCAGTCTGGTCTTGCCTTGGCGCACGACGCTGACGGCTTTCTCGGCGATGGTGCGCGCGAGCTTATGGCCGTTCGTGAGGTCGGGCTTCTTATCGGCCTTGCGTCGAGGCAGGAGGTCTGAGATGCGGGCGCTCGCCTCTTGTACGGAGGACTGGTCGACGAATCCAGCACCCGCCGATTCGCGCAGGAGATCGACGGCGTCCCTCATGCCCTGGAGGTCGTGGGCGATCATCAGCACGTCGTGGCCGGCCTCCAGGCACATCATCGTGGCTTGTGCGACGGGCCAGCGCTTGGTGATGGCACCCATGCAGAGGTCGTCGCTGACGACCAACCCTCCATACCCCAGTTCTTGGCGCAGCACGTCGTGCACGATCTTGCGCGAGAATGTGGCCAGGACCTTGTCGAAGGCGGGGAACCGGACGTGGGATGTCATGACGGCATCGATGCCCGCGCGCACGGCGGCTCGGAAGGGAGCCAGGTGCGTGCGCGAGAAGGCGGCCCGGGCCATCTTGATGGTCGGCAGGTCCACGTGGGCGTCCACCGTGGCCGCGCCCTTGCCGGGGAAGTGCTTGGCGCAGGCCGAGACCCCATGGTCCTGGAGGCCGCGGGTGAACGCGGCTCCGAGGCGTCCGGCCAGCCCCGGGTCCGATCCGAAGGAGCGGATGCCGATGCCGGGATTGTAGACTTCCGTTGAAACGTCCAGAACGGGTGCTAGGTTCATGCGGATGCCCAGCGGCGCCAGCTCGCGGGCCATCTGCCGGCCGACGGCGTAGGCCAGCTTCGGGTCCTTCGCCTTGCCCAGGGCGGCGTTGCCCGGGAAGGCGGTGATGCCGCTCTTGAAGCGCAGGACCCAGCCGCCTTCGTGGTCGACCGCGACGAGCAGTGGCCGGCCCAGCCTCTGCTCGAGCTCGTCGATGAAGGCCTTGGTCTGCGCCGGGGTGTCGATGTTGCGCGCCAGCAGCAGCACGCCGGTGGCGCCCGAGGACTTGAACAGGGACACGGCCTCCCGGGTGGGGCGCAGGCCGTAGACGCCGAACATGAACAGGCGGCCGGGGTCGGTCACCTGTCGAGTCTAACAAAACGGTGCGGCTCGCGTTTGTTATGATGGCGACATGGACGCCAAGACCTTCCTCGGGAGCCATGTCCCTCTCTTCGCGGGCATCTCCGATGAGCATCTGACCGATCTCGCCGTCTCCTCCGAATTGAAGTCGTACAAGGCGGGCCAGACCATTCTTTTCCAGGGCATGACCGTCGACGACTTGCACGTGGTGGCCGTCGGCAAAGTCAGCATACATGCCAAGGTTGCGGGCAGGGGAGTCGTCCAGGTCGCGGAACTCGGCCCCGGCGAGATATTCGGGGAAACCTCCATCCTGGAGTCCGGCACGGCGGGGGCGACGGTCAAGGCGGCGCAGGACGGCACCTACGTGCTGGTGGTGCCTCAGGAGGCCTTCCGCCGCCTGGTCGCCGAGAGCCCGGATTTCGTCGCCCGGCTCAAGGCCTTGATCGACGGCCGCAAGGCGCTTCCGCGGGCCTGACGGCCCGCCTTTTCTGGGCCGAACGGCCCTGTCGCGGCGGCGCGCCTCGGAGTATGATTCCCCTATGGATGCATTGACCTTCCTGCGCGAGCGGGTCGCGCTCTTCTCCGACGTCGATGAGACTCGCCTGGCGGATCTCGCGGCCTCCTCTTCGCTTCAAATTTACTCCGCGGGACAGACGATCCTCTTCAAAGGCGCCACGGTCGACGGCCTGCATGTCGTCGCCTCGGGCAAGGTCGCGGTCCTCGTCAAGCTCCCGGGCAAGGGCTTGGTCCCCGTGGCCGAGCTCGTCGGCGGCGAGGTCTTCGGCGAGACCTCCATCGTCGAGATGGGCACCGCCGGGGCCACGGTCAAGGCCGTCGAGGACGCCACCTACGTGCTGATGATCCCGCAGGAATCATTCCGCGGCCTGCTGATCCAGGATGAGTCCTTCGCGGTCCGGGTCAACACCCTCATCCGCTCGCGCAAGTCGGCCTCCCAGCTCTCACCGGTTTGAGCGCTTTCGCGGCCATCGCGCTCTGGAGCACGGTGGCCATCCTCGGCGTCAAGCTCAAGACCGTCCCGCCCTTCCTGCTGGTCGGCGTCGCGCTGCTCATCGGCGGGCTGGCCGGGCTGCGACGCGGGACTTTCAGCGGTCTGCGCCCGAGGACGGTGCTTCTGGGCGTTTATGGCTTCTTCGCCTACCACTTCTGCCTCTTCACCGCCCTGCGGCTGGCGCCCCCCG
>MGUL01000135.1:29692-29874 GCA_001800005.1 Elusimicrobia bacterium RBG_16_66_12
CTGATCAACTACCTCTGGCCCCTGCTGATGGTGCTTCTGACCCCCGTCGTCATCCCGGGATGTTCGCTGACGGTCCGCCACCTTGCCGGCGCCGCGCTGGGCTTCTCCGGCGCCATCCTGCTCGTCGGGGGGGAGAAGTCGGGCCCTCTCTCGGGTCACGCCGCCGGTTATGCGCTGGCCCT
>MGUL01000136.1:0-147 GCA_001800005.1 Elusimicrobia bacterium RBG_16_66_12
TTGGACCTTCGTCTTCTGCTCGGAGCTGAGTTCCAGGCGCCTCTCCAGCATATCGAGATAGCGGCCCGACAAGAACGGATGCTCCTTGGGCTCTCCCATCTGTCCCATCGGCCCCCGCCCGCCGCGAATCCCGCCCGGGCGGCCCTC
>MGUL01000136.1:154-1530 GCA_001800005.1 Elusimicrobia bacterium RBG_16_66_12
CCGCCCCCCTCATCCTGCGCGAGCGCCAGCGCGGGCAGGGCCAGCGCGAACGTGACGGCCAAGACGACTCTCCTTTTCAACATGTTCACCTCCCAGTGAATCGTGGCTCAGTTTATCAGACACCCGCTTCCCCGTCAACACGCGTCCCTCCGTGAGGGCTAGCGGCATCGCATCGCGAGCTCGTAGCCCGCGTTGTAGACGGAGAAGACCGAGTCCTGCACGCGCACCACGCTGCGCATCAGCTCCTCGGCGGCGTGGGTGAAGAACTTGTCGTTGGCCCACTTGTTGTCGGCCACCTGTCCGCGCACCGCGACGGCGTCGTAGTAGACCGAGTTCAGCGTCAGTTGGAGCTGCTGGACCTGTCCGAGGATAAGCAGGGCCGCCTGGTACATCTCCGGGTCGGGCAGGGCCTGGGCCTGGGCCAGGCGCTGGCGCGCGGTCAGGTAGTAGAGGTTCTGTCGGACCTGGTCGCAGCCGGTCGTCAGGGTCGCGAAGTTGTCGCGGATGGTGTCCAGGCTCGGCTTGGGGTCGGCCTGGGCGTAGGCGAAGCGGAGGTTGTCGGCCTGGGACTTCACGTACTGGTCGATCTGCCCCAGGTTGGCGACCTGCTGCGCGATCTGCCCGGCGATGGCCTTCATCACCGGGACCATCATCGGGTCGCTCTGCTGGCGCGCCAGCCTGTCGCGCGCCGTCATCAACGCGTCCCAGAAGAAGCGCTCCTGCCAGAGCGTGGGGGGCTGTTCGATGAGCGCGCGCGCCGGGGCCGCCGAACAGAGAAGGAGAGCGGCGAGCAGGAGACGGGGCGGGGCCATGGGCCTAGTATAGCCGAATCGGAGCGAGCCGGAAATCGCCCCAGGAGAGGTGCACGGCCGCGAGCCCGACCATCACGGCGGTCTCGGCGCGCAGCACGCGCCCGCCCAGCGGCCAGCGGAGGGTCTTGCCCTCCAGCTTCGAGCGCTCCGCCTCGGAGAACCCGCCCTCCGGCCCGACCAGGAGCGTGATCCGTCGCGGGCCCTCGGCCGGCGCCGGCGTCGAGCCTCCGACGTTGTCGAGACATAGGCACAGCTCCGCCTCGGTCGCCGCCGGGGACGCGAGGAACGCATCGAGCGTCGTCGGCTCCTGGAGCTCGGGCAGCGAACTCCGGCGGCACTGCTTCGCGGCGCGGACGATCTGTCCGGGCCAGGCGTGGGCCTTCTCGTGCTCCAAGCCCGACTTCGGCACGGAGCGCTCCGTGAGCAGGGGGACGATCCGGGCCACCCCCAGTTCCACGGCCTTCTGCGTGACGAAGATCATCCTCTGGCGCGCCAGCACGGCGCACGCGAGCGTGATCTCGACGACCGGCTCGGGCGAGACGGCCAGCCGCTCGTAGGGGACGG
>MGUL01000136.1:1584-1941 GCA_001800005.1 Elusimicrobia bacterium RBG_16_66_12
CGGCGTCCCGCAGGGTGAACGCCTCCTTCGGATTCACCTCGCGGCGGACGAGCCGCGCGGCCAGGCCCGCGTCGAAGGCGAACGGCGCGCCCAACGCGAGAGACGGGAACTCGAGCGGCCCGTCGGCCGCCGCGCTGCAGCGCCCCGCCGGCGCGCGCGTCTGGCGCGGCTTGCGGACGGACCCTTGGACGGGTCTTCGGTCATGGAAGGGGTGGAAGGCTCTGGGCATGGAGCAAGAATACCTCTTCTGTCCGGGCGCCGCGCAGGCTTTGACAGCCGTTCCGGGCAAGTCGTACCATCTCGTCGTGAATACCGACGAGATGGTACGACTTGCCCGGAACGGCTGTCAAAGCCTGC
>MGUL01000136.1:2004-6075 GCA_001800005.1 Elusimicrobia bacterium RBG_16_66_12
CAGTTCATGGAAGCCCACGGCATGCCCGCCGCGACCTTCCTCTGCGCGGCGGCCATCGCGCTGGAGGCCTCCGGCTCGGTCGCTTTGATCCTGGGCTACAAGACGCGCTGGGGCGCGGCGGCGCTGTCGGCCTTCCTGATCGGCGCGACCGCGATCTTCCATACCGCCCCGGACCAGCGCATCCAGCTCCTGAAGAACCTCGCCATCCTGGGAGGGCTCCTGCATGTGATATCCTTCGGCCCCGGGCCCATCAGCCTCGAGGGCGGCGGGCGGGCCTCATGACGAAGGAGAAAGCCGTGCACCAGGTCTTCGCCCGGAAGTACCGCCCGCAGGGCTTCGAGGAGCTCGTCGGTCAGCCCGCCGTCTCGCAGACCCTGAAGAACGCGCTGGCGGCCAAGCGACTCCACCACGCCTATCTCTTCACCGGCCCGCGCGGCTGCGGCAAGACCACCACGGCGCGCATCCTCGCCAAGGGCCTCAACTGCGTGAAGGGCCCGACCCCCGAGCCCTGCGGCGAGTGCGTCTCCTGCCGCGAGATCACGACCTCCTCCAGCCTCGATGTGATGGAGATGGACGCCGCCTCCAACACCGGCGTCGACGACGTCCGTCAGATCATCATTGAGACGGTGGCGCTGGCGCCTTCGCGCGACCGCTACAAGGTCTTCATCATCGACGAGACGCACATGCTTTCGACCTCGGCCTTCAACGCGCTCTTGAAGACCATCGAGGAGCCCCCGCCGCACGTGGTCTTCATCCTGGCCACGACCGAGGTCCATAAGGTCCCGGCGACCATCGCTTCGCGCTGCCAGCGCTTCAAGTTCCGCCCCGTGGACCCGGAGGCGCTCGCCGCGCACCTGGCGGCCATCGCCAAGAAGGAGAAGATCTCCGTCGACGCCGAGGCCCTCCAGCTCCTGTCGCGCGCCGCCGAAGGCTCGCTGCGCGACGCGATCAGCCTCCTCGATCAGTGCCGTTCGGTGGGAGAGGGCAAGGTCACCCTCGAGACCGTGCGCGAGATGTTCGGCTTCGTGCCCCAGGAGATGCTGTTGGGCGCCGCCCAGGCCCTGCTGGCGCGCGACGCGAAATCTTTGGCCGGCTGGCTCAAGAAGGTCTACGAGGAGGGCGTGGAGCCCGCGCAGTTCCTCAAGGACATGCGCTCCGCCCTGGAGGCCGTCTATCTGGAGAAGCTGGGCGCGGGCGGCGGCGCCGACCCGGCCTGGACCAAGGCCCTGTCGGGCGCGACCGCCGACGGGCTCGGCTTCCTGCTGCGCCGCCTCAACCGCGCGCTGGAGGAGCTGCGCTTCGGGGACTCCCCGCGCCTGGCCATGGAGCTGGGGCTGTTCTCCGCGCTCGAGGCCGCGCACGACCTGGGCGCGTGGCTCTCGCGCCTCGAGGCTCTCGAGAAGCGCCTCAACGCCGGAGGCGGAGGCACGGCCCTGGCCGCCGCGCCCGCTGTCTCGGGCGGGGCGAGCTGGACGGATTTCGTGGAGGCCGTGGCCAAGGAGAAGATCTCTTTGAGCGCCACGCTCCAGAAATGCGCGCACGAGGGCCGACCCGACGGAGGCTGGACGATCCGCTTCGCCAAGGCCTTCGAGCTGGAGATGGCGCAGCGCGCTCAGCCTTTCCTCGAGGAGGTCCTCGCCGCAATCGCGGGGCGGCGCGCGAGCGTGGAGCTGGCGCTGGGCGGGGCCGCCGCCCCCGTGACGGACATCGTGGACGCGGCCATGCCCGAGACGCCCGGCGGCGCGCCGGGCGGCGCGCGTTGGAAGGATGTGGCCGGGGGCGCCGAGGACGGCGCTCCGAACGCCCTGAAGAAAGCCGAGAGCGTCTTCGGCGGCAAGGCCCGGATCGTCAGGAAGCCCGCATGAGATCGGTCGACCGGCTTATCTCGGCTCTCAAACGATTGCCGGGTATCGGTCCGAAGCAGGCCGAGCGCCTAAGCCTTCACCTCTTGCGCGCGCCGCGCGCCGAGGCCGAGAACCTGGCCGAAGCCCTGCTCGAGGCCAAGGACGCGATGCGCTTCTGCGCGCGCTGCGGCGACTTCACGGACAAGGAGCTCTGTGGGCTCTGCGGAGACCCCTCGCGCGACCAGGCTTTGCTCTGCGTCGTCGAGGAGCCGCAGGACGTGGCCGCCTTCGAGCGCTCCCGCGCGTTCAAGGGCCTCTACCACGTGCTGCACGGCTCGCTGTCGCCTTTGGACGGGATCGGCCCCGAGCGCATCAAGGTCCGGGAGCTCCTCGAGCGGCTGAAGTCCGCGCCGGGCGTCGTGCGCGAGGTCGTCGTCGCGACCGATCCGGACACCGAGGGCGAGGCCACGGCGCTCTACCTCGGCCAGGTGCTCAAGCCCTTCGCCGTCAAAGTGACGCGCATCGCCCACGGCGTGCCGATGGGCGGCGACCTCGACTACATGGATGAGCGCACCCTCTCGTGCGCCTTGACCGGGCGCCGGGAACTCTAGGAGAACGACATGCGCTACGAGAACGTCTTGGAGGCGGTCGGCAACACGCCCCTGATCAGGCTCAACCGCCTCGCCAAGGGCCTCAAGCCCCGCATCTACGTGAAGGCGGAGTTCATGAACCCGGGCGGCTCGGTCAAGGACCGCATCGGCGTGGCGATGATCGACGAGGCCGAGCGCAAGGGCCTGCTGAAGCCCGGCGGCACCATCGTGGAGGGCACCTCCGGCAACACCGGCATCGGCCTGGCCCTGGTCGCGGCCCTGCGCGGCTACAAGCTGATCTTCACGATCACCGACAAGCAGTCGCGCGAGAAGATCAACCTGCTGAAGGCCCTCGGCGCCGAGGTCATCGTCTGCCCGACCGCCGTCGAGCCGGAAGATCCGCGTTCCTATTATTCCGTGGCCGACAAGCTGACCCAGGAAGTCCCCAACGCCTATCACCCCAACCAGTACGAGAACCCGGAGAACCCCCGCGCGCACTACAAGACGACCGGGCCAGAGATCTGGCGCGACTCGGACGGGGAGGTCACCCACTTCGTGGCCGGCATGGGCACCGGCGGCACCACCTCGGGCGTGGCGAAGTATCTCAAGGAACAGAACCCGAAGGTCAAGATCATCGGCGCCGATCCGATCGGTTCGCTCTACTACGACAAGATCGTCCACAACCGTCTCGGAGTCGCCAAGCCCTACGTGGTGGAGGGCATCGGCGAGGACATATTCCCCGGCACGATGGACCTGAAGATCGTCGACGACGTGGTGCAGGTCACGGACCGGGATTCCTTCCTGATGACGCGCAGGATGGCGCGTCTGGAGGGTCTGCTCTGCGGCGGCTCCAGCGGCTCGGCGGTCTGGGCGGGCCTGGAGTACGCGAGGAAGCTCTCCGCGAAGGACTTCATGGTCATCCTGCTGCCGGACACGGGCATGCGCTACCTCTCCAAGATCTACAACGATGAATGGATGAAGGAGAACCAGTACTTCGAGGGCGAGACGTCTCTGAAGGCCTCGGACGTGCTGGCGCTCAAGCGCAGGCGCGGCAAGGTGAAGGCCCTGGCCACGGCCAAGCCCACCGACGCCCTGTTCTCCGCGATGGGCGTGATGCGCACGCACGACATCTCCCAGATGCCGGTCCTCGAGAAGGGCAAGGTGGCGGGAACCGTCTTCGAGGACGACGTGCTGGGCCTGATGTTGAAGGGCCGCGAGATCAGGAAGATGATCGTGCGCGAGGCCATGGGCTCTCCCCTGCCCGTCATCGCGCCGGAGGCGCGCATCGAAGCCGTGCTGCGCTGCTTCACGCCCGATCGCCCGGCCGTCCTGGTGCGCACGGGCAAGAACACCTACGACATCGTGACGAAATACGACGTGGTCAACGCCGTCTCGACGGCTTCGGAGGAACGCGAATGAAGACCCTTCTCATCCTCGCCGCTCTCATCGGGGCGGCCGCCGCCCAGGAGCCCGCTGCCGAGGCTCCTCCCGCCTCGGTCGACGAGGTGATGCTGCCGGGGCCGGACGAAGCCAAGCCCGCGCCGAAGGCCGAGGCGAAGCCCGAGGTGAAAGCCGAACCCCAGCCCGAAACGAAGCCCGAGACCGAGCCTCAGCCCGAGCCCAAGCCGGAGCCGCAA
>MGUL01000136.1:6106-9921 GCA_001800005.1 Elusimicrobia bacterium RBG_16_66_12
GCCGCCCGCCGGCATCGACGAGGAGTGGGCCTTCGTGAAGGCCGCGGCGGAGGACGCCGACGGCGGGGTCTCCGAAGCCTCGATGGAGGACCTTAAGCTCTTCGCGCGCCGCCATCCCGAGTCGGCCCAAGCGCCCGAGGCCTTGTTCCTTCTGGCGGGGCTCAATCAGAAGAAGGGGGAGTGGCAGGCCGCGCTGACCGTCTACCTGCGCCTGCTCTACGAATACCCCGGGAACAAGACGGCCCTGCGCGCGAAGTCGTCCTACTTGGAGCTTGTCGAGAAGAAGGGCTCCCGCAAGCAGCGCTCGCCGCTGAGCGACCTCGTCAAGCTGCCGGAGGCCGCGGACAAGGCCGACCGGCTCTCACTGCTCTGGCAGCGCGTCGCCGGCGCCGTCGGCGAGACGCTCTATGAGCCGGCCATCGACGAGATCCGGGACTTCTCGGTCCGCTTCCCGGCGCACAGGGACGCCGATAAGCTCCAAGCCGCGCTGGCGCGCCTCCAGGCCGCCGACGGCAAGGCCGCGGCCTCCATGCTCGCCTGGCGCAAGCTCCTCGCGATGTGCCCGGACAGCCCGCTGCGGGCGCAGGCGCAGATGGCGATCGGCGACCTCTACGCCGATTCCTTGCGCGATCCAAAGAAGGCCATCGATTCCTATCAGGAACTCGTCGAGAAGTACCCAAAGGCGCCCGAGGTCCTGGGCGCGCTTGAGCGCTCCGCCCAGCTCTTCGACGACAAGCTGCGCCAGTACGATCTGGCCGTCGAGATGCACGAGAAGATCGTGGCGACCTTCCCGAAGACGCCGGGGTCTCTTAAGGCCCTGAAGGCGATGGCCAAGCTCCAGCGCGACCGCCTGGGCAAGCCCGACGAGGCCTTGAAGACCCTGCTGCGCCTGTCCACGATGCACGGCGGTCAGGATGGGGTCGACGCCCTGCTCCAGGCGTCCGAGATCGCTCGCCGCGACCTCAAGGACTCGGGCCGCCAAGCGGAACTCCTGCGCAAGGTCTCCGACGACTACGCCGGCGCCAAGGAAGCCCCGCAGGCCCTCTACGACGCGGCCGGCGTCTACGAGGACGACCTCAAGGACGCGGCCAAGGCGATCGAGGTCTACAAGGAAGTCGCCAGCAAGTTTCCGTCCCATAAGCTTGCCAAGAAGGCCGACGGTCGGATCACCAAGCTCGAAGCCAAGCAGTAGAAGCGGCGCCGGAGGCGGACATGGTAGAATCTCCTCCGCCGTGAAAAATCGCCACGCCAAGCCGGTCGCTTTCGACGGGAAGATCCTCTTCGTCGGCTACGGGGCCGTCGCGCGGTGCACGCTGCCCATCCTGCGCCGCCATATCAAGGTCCCGGCCAAGAACATCACGGTCATGGATTTCGAGGACCGGCGCCGGGCCCTGAGGGAGTGGACGCGCCGGGGCGTGCGCTTCGTGCGCGACCGCGTGACGCGGAAGAACATGGGAGCGCTCCTCGGACGCCATGTCGGCCCCGGCGACATCATCATCGACCTCGCTTGGAACATCGATTGCTGCGAGATCCTGAAGTGGTGCCGCGACCGCGGCGTGCTCTACCTCAACACTTCGACGGAGGTCTGGGATCCCTACACGGGCGCGCAGCGCAAGCATCCGACCGAGCGCACGCTGTATTGGCGGCACATGAACGTCCGCCGGATGGTCTCCAAGTGGGACGGTCCGGGCCCCACCGCGGTGCTCGAGCACGGCGCCAACCCCGGACTGATCTCCCACTTCGTCAAGCAGGGCCTGCTCGACATCGCGAAGCGGGGCTTGGGCGAGCGCAAGTTCACCGGCGCGCGCGCCGCGGAGATCCGCCGGCTGATGGACGAGAAGGCTTTCAACCTCCTCGCGATGAAACTGGGGGTCAAGGTCATCCACTGCAGCGAGCGCGACACCCAGATCAGCGATCAGCCCAAGCGGGCGGGGGAGTTCGTCAACACCTGGAGCATCGAGGGCTTCCGGGAAGAAGGCACGACCACGGCGGAGATGGGCTGGGGCACGCACGAGAAGGAGCTGCCGCCGCTGGCCGTCGAGCACAAGAAGGGCCCCCGCAACCAGATATGCCTGGCGCGCATGGGCATGAACACCTGGGTCTCTTCCTGGGTTCCCGGCCATCGCATCCATGGCATGGTCGTCCGCCACGGCGAGGCCTTCACCATCTCGGACAAGCTGACCGTCTGGAAGAACGGCAAGGCCGTCTACCGGCCGACGGTCCACTACGCCTACTGCCCCTCCGACGCGGCCATCGCCTCCCTCAACGAGCTGCGCGGCAACGACTACGAACTTCAGCCGAAGCTGCGCATCATGAACGACGAGATCACCGCGGGGGCCGACATCCTGGGCGCCCTTCTGATGGGGCATCCCTACCAGTCCTGGTGGACCGGCAGCGACCTGAGCGTCGAGGAATCCCGGCGGCTCGTGCCGCATCAGAACGCCACGACCATGCAGGTCGCCATCTCGGTGGCGGCGGCGACGGTGTGGATGATCGCCCATCCCGACAGGGGGGTCTGCGTGCCCGACGACCTGCCGCACGACTTCATCCTGCGGATCGCGAAGCCCTACCTCGGCAAGTTCATCTCCAGAAGCTCCGAGTGGACCCCTCTGAAGCACTACGCGAACGCGTTCCTGGGCCACAACAACCCGTCGATCGACGCGCGCGACCCCTGGCAGTTCAAGAACTTCCTGATCACGGACGGCGACTAGGCCGCGCTGGATTTTCTAAGATACGGCTTCGATGGCACCCAAGAGATCGAATCCTTCGCCCGGCGCCGCCTTCAAGGAGCTGGGGGCCGCCAAGCTTCTGAGGATGCACGCGAACATGGTGCGCGCGCGCCTGCTTGAGGAGCGCCTGATCAAGATGAGCAAGGGCGGCGACGGCTTCTTCTGGATCGGCGGACCCGGCGAGGAGGCGTTCAACACCGCCCTCGGCTTCCAGATCAAGAAGGGGCATGGCCTGGAGCACGACTTCCTTCACTTCCACTACCGCTCCTCGGCCATCCTGCTGGCCTTGGGTGCGGCGCCCATCGACGCCATCCGCCAGATGCGCTCCGTGGCCTGCGACCCCTACTCCAAGGGGCGCGGCTTCGCCAGCCTCTGCACGATCCCCGAGATCAACCTGGTGCCGATGTCGCCGACCATCGAGACCCAGTACCTGACCTCCATCGGCACCGGCATCGCGCAGGCGCGGGTCAAGACCGACGCCGTCACCATCGTCAACGGCGGCGACGCGGGCACGGCGGAGGGCGATTTCCACAGCTGCCTCGTCTGGGCGAACCGGCCGGCATTGCCTTTGCCGATCCTCATCATCGTGACCAATAACGGCTACGGGATCAGCACGGAGTTCTCGACTCAGCATGGGGAGAGATGTATTTCCGATTGGGCGAAGGTCTTCCCGGACATGCCGGGCCGGACCGTGGACGGCAACGACCTGATCGCGTCCTGGCTGGCGCTGGAGGAGGCTTTCGCGTATGTGCGCAAGAACCGCAAGCCGTACCTCCTCGAGGCCAAGGTCAGCCGCCTCTACGGCCACTCGTCCTCCTCCGGCGCCAACCGCATCCCGGAGGCCGACTGCATCGCGATCTTCGAAGACGAGCTGACGGCCCGCGGGCTGGCCAAGAAGGACGCCCTGATGAAGGTCTGGGAGACCGAGTCCGACGCGATCTCGCAGGCGCACCGCCAGGTCAAGACCGAGCCGTTCCCCGAGACCGCGTCGGTCTGGGAGGACGTCTTCGCGGGCGGCCTGCCCCCGTCGTATCCGACCAAGGGCGGCAGCTGACATGGCCAACATGGCGCAGGCCATCCGGATGG
>MGUL01000137.1:0-690 GCA_001800005.1 Elusimicrobia bacterium RBG_16_66_12
GTCGGCTCTTCAGCGCGCTGAAGGACGCCGACACGATGAACGAGGTCAACGCCGCCGTCCAGGCGATCGTGACCACGCTCGCCGAGGCGGAGGCGAAGGCGAAGGACCTCGACACCGCCGTGGCCGGCGTCGCGGACACGGCGGCCAGCAGCAGCGAGGCGACCGCGGCGGCGTACACGGCGTCGACCGAGGAGATGACCAACGTCATCGCCGTGATGGCCGCGAACTCCGCCTCGAGTCTCGCTGAGATGGCCGCGAGCGGGAAGTACTCCGCGGAGGAGCTTTCGAAGGCGCAAATGGCCGCCGCCCTGCAGATCCAGGCTGCCTACGCCGAGTTCGGCAAAAAGGCCGCGACGTCGCTCGACGAGGCGCGCGAGCGGGGCGGGGTGCTCGGCCGGGACCTCGTGCTGGACTTCGTCCAGGCCGCCAAGGCGGCGGGCGACTCCGCCGACGCGATCGAGAAGTCGTTCCAGGACATCCGGCTCCCCGAGCTCCGCGGGCGCATCAAGTACGAAGTCGACCTACCGGACGGCGAGATGTCTGTGCCGGGAGCCGCGGCGGGGGGCCTCTTTTCGGCACCGTCTATGCGGGTCATCGCCGAGCGCGAACCCGAGATCGTCGGATCGCCGAATGTGATTGTCGACGCGCTCGCGCAGGCCATGCGCCGCGCCGGGATCTCTGGAGGCGGCG
>MGUL01000137.1:742-2618 GCA_001800005.1 Elusimicrobia bacterium RBG_16_66_12
ATCACCCTCAATGTGTCGCTGCAGATGGATGTGACCGGCGTGCTGGACACCGGCGGACTCGAACAACTGGCGCACCGCCAGATTTTTCCCACCCTGGTGCGGGCCGTGGAAAACAGCGTGGCTGGGCTCCGGACGGACTTGCGGGACGCCCTGGGGGTGGTGACGTAATGCCGAGCGCCGCGGCGATCTACCAACAGTACAGCGACGAGGTGGCCCACCTCGCCACGATCACGATCGAGACGGGCGTGGACCCAGGCGACGACAACTACGGCCCGGCCGCGCTCGTCGACGACAACCCGGCCAAGGTCGCCAAGATCAACTCGGTCACGGGGGCGTGGCAGTTCGCGTACCCGGCGAAGAAACCGGTCGCGATCGTCGGCCTGATCCACGCCGACTTCGACGCCGGCGCCGACGTCGTGATCCAGGGCGACGACGCGGCGGACTGGGTGACCCCCGCCTTCGAGGCGGCGATCACCATCCCGGCCTGGCTTGGGAGCGGGACGGGGGCCTGGCCCGTGAACCCCTGGCTGGACCTCACTGAGGCCGCCGGCTATGACGCGGCGGGCTGGCAGTACTACCGCCTCCTGGTGACCGCGAACAGCCAGAACCTGCAGCTCGGCCAGGTCTGGTTCGGGTCTGAGATCCGTCGATTGAGTCCAAACCTGCACTGGGGATTCACCGAACGGTCGCAGAAGCGCACGATCGCCAATGAGACGAGCTATGGGGTGCAGACCATCTACACGCGGGGTACCACCGAGTGGAGGCTGGAGGCATCCGGTGAATTCGGCGCGACGCTGCAGGCCGCGCTCGAGGCCCAGTGGGCTGACGTCGACGGGACGGCGTACCCCTGGCTCTTCGTGCCCGATGGCCTCGTGAACCGCTGCTATCTCGTCCGGTGGGCGGAACTCATCCGCGCGGAACGGCACATCTTTTCGCAGCAGATCGGCCAAGAGTTGGTGATCCGCGAGCTCGCGCGCGGGCTCAGGCCTGGAGTCTGACCATGGCGATAGTGATCACGAACGTGGCGAAGGGTCGGATGCTGCAGATGCGGCTGAACAAGCTGGCGCCGCAGAACCTCGTGCTGCGCCTCTACAGCAACGACCACACGCCGGCCGTGGGCGACGTCGCCGGCGATTACACCGAGGTGACCGGCGGCGGGTACGCCGCGATCACGTTGGACCCGAACGATTGGACCGTGACCGAGGCGAGCCCGGCGACTGCCGCGCTGCTGGAACAGGTCGTCGCGTTCGTCGCGGCCGTCGGCGACGTCTACGGCTACTTCATCACCGAGGCGGTGAGCGGGATGCTGTTCGCTGCCGAGCGGTTCTCGGATGGTCCATACGACGTGCAGGGCATCGCCGAGATCGGCGTCAGCATCGACACGCTGGACCTGGCGGACGCGGCGTAAAGCAGAGCCATGGCGAGCGACCAAAACTTCTGCGGCTTTGGCGCCGGCGACAACAGCGGGCTGCAAGCCTATTCAGGCGGCGGCTCCGTGCTGTTCATCAACGCCGCGGCGAAATACCTGGGCGACTATGGCCTCGAGCTCCTGAAGACAGTGGCCAGCGCCAGCGGGTACGCGCAGCTGCCGATCGCCACGATCACCAGCTCCAGCGGCTCTCACCTCTACGGCGCCTTGCGGATCTTTTTCTGCATCCCGGCCGGCGGCCTGCCGAGCGCGAACGATCACCTCGTGTGCGGGTTCTGTTCGATCGCGAACATGCAGCACGCCGCGACGATGGAGCTGGACACGGCGGGGCACTTCCGCGCCCGTGCGGCGACCGTCGTGTCCGCCTACTCCGCGGCGGCGCTCGCGGTCGACACGTGGTACGAGGTCGTGCTCGCGTTCGACACGTTCGACAAGGCGAGCGGCTTC
>MGUL01000137.1:2729-6505 GCA_001800005.1 Elusimicrobia bacterium RBG_16_66_12
GACCCTGGGCTCGAACAACGCCGTCTCAGCCACCGCCCACTTCTACTATACAAACTGGGTCTTCGCGGTCGACGACGCCGTGCCGCCGACGCTGCCGGCCGGGAAGATCATCTACCCGTGCCGTCTCACCGGCCAGGGGGCCTCGGACGACTGGACGCCGGCGGGCGCCTGGGAACGGATCGACGAGATCCCGTTCGACCCCAGCGGCGGCGCCGGCGACGAGATCACGAGCGCCGCGGCGGTGGACACGACCTACACCCACCAGCCGCTGAGCGCACGACACGTCGAGACCATGTACGGCTGGAAGGTCTACGCGAACGTGAAGGGCTCCGGCGCGCAGGCGGTTCTACTCGACGGCGCGGAGCACGCGCACACCCCGTCCGCGGCGTACTCGGTCGGCGCCGGGACCGGCGTGGCGCTGGACTGGACCGAGCGGACCGCCGTGACATTCGACGACGTCGAGTTCGGGTACCGCAACAAGACCGGTGCGGCGCTCGGCATGGGCGGGCTCACGTCGGAGTTCCTCGCCGATCCGCCGGTGTGGCACTACGTGGGCGGCGGGGAACTGACGATCGGCGGCGAGTCGGCCGTCACGTTCACGGAGGAGGCGGACTTTCGCGCCGCGGACGGGCGGACCTCCGTGCCGGTGGCCTGGCTCGAGCTCACCGATCGCGAGGAGGCTCGGCACGTCTTCGCTGAGGTCGATCTGAACGACGACGCGGACTACTACGGCGGCTATAAACGGCCATGGATTCTCGCGGACGGGTTTTTGCCTATTTCTCGTGGCTTGTCGGATCGGGCGGGCCAAATGGAGCACGCTAGCTTCGGCGCCATCCTGAGCGACGTGACGCGGTTCTTTCGCGGCCTGCTGGCCGGGCCGAAGACGCGGTACCTCACAAACCGACCGCTCGTCGAGTGGATCATCGACGACGAGGATCGGCGCGCGGAGAAGATCCCGCGCGTCCTCGCTGTGGGCTACACCGCAGACTACTCGCCGCGGCCCGACTTGACGTTCGAGGTGCGCGGCACGGACTGGCTGAAAAAGAAATTCAGCCGCAAGGCGCAGGCCGGCCAAGCCTGGCAGCCCCTGATCACGCTCGACGACTTCCCGCACGCGGCCGACGAGTACTTCACTGCCACGGCGGCCACGCGCGCGGTCGGCGCCGTGGGCCTCCCCGTGCCGATCGTGCTCGGCACGCTCAGCGACTACCACCTCGTCCCGCAAATCATCACGAATCCGGCGGTGCCGGGTGTTCCGGGCACACCCGAGCTGCCGGGCGTCCCGGGCACGCCCGGGCATACCAACGTGCTGCCGTACGACAGCACGATCCCCCCGGTGCCGGACGCCCAGGCGAACCGCGTCTCGGACGGGCTGAGCGTGTTCGGCGACATGGAGCGCGTGAACGTCGTCGTCACGGTGATCATCGGCGGCGAGGAAGGGCCGATCTCGCACTACTTCGGCATCAACGTCGGCGCGAGCGACAGCGCGAAGGTAAATTTCAACGGCGTGCCAGGCGCGGACGGCTATCGGGTCTACCTGCACAACGGGATGGCCTACGACCCGCACGGCGATCCGGTCGACGCGTCGACGGTGCGGTTCCAGACCCACGACAACTCGACCGCCGACGGGGACTACGGCTTCGAACACGGCGTGATCTGGCGATCCTGGACCGATGGCAGTCCCTATCCGGACGTCGTGCCGGAGGTGCCCGGTACGCCGAGCCAGCCCGGGACGCCCGGCAGTCCCGGCCTCCCCGCGGTGAGCTCCACGATCTACGTCGATGGGGGCAAGGGCCTCTACCGACCCGTGTACGTGGGCGACGAAACGATCGGGGGCGTGCCGTACCGCGTCGCGCTCGTCGCCGGCCATGCCTGCGCCTATGTGGAGTCGGCCTACGTCAACGGTGTCGCGGTGGACCTCACGACCGACCCGGACTGGCTCACCCCGCGCAACGCCGCGGCGTGGGCCGCGGCAGGCTTCGCCACGGACTACACCGACATCAACGGCCGGCGCTACACCGTGATCTACCTGAAGGGCGCGGCAGGCAATCTCTTTGCCGGCGTGACGCAACCCGACGAGGGCCAGGTCGCGATCGCGCTGAACGTGTGGGGCGCGGAGACCGTCGGCGACGGCTCGGGCGCGGTGATCGAGACGCCGGCGGCGCAGGCGCTCTGGCTGCTGAACAACTTCCTGGCCCCAGACACGCCCTACCAGAGCGGCGCGTATCTCACCGCGGACGACACGACCTACCCCCACGTCGCGAACCTGCCGCTTGTGGATGCGCCGAGCTTCGCGGTCGTGGACGTCGCGGCTGCGGCACGCCTCACGGGCGGCTACGTCTCGGCCGTGGCGATCCTGGACCCGATCACCGCGCTGGATCTGCTCGCGTGGTTCGCCGTGGGCGGAGACTTCGATCTTTGTTTCAATCGGAAATTCCAGGTCGCCGCGTCGATGGAGCTGATCTACCAGAGCACCGGCGTGGCCGGCGTGGACGACGTGACGAACATCGTCGATCGCTCCTTTGAGATCGTGGACGAGGTCACGGGGGCGTTCTTTAACATCTTCCCATTCGCGTATTCCCGCGACCTGGTGGGGCGGTTCGCCGATGGCTGGGGCGTGACGGACGAGACGCGCAGCGATGTGTCGATCGCGATGTACGAGCAGGAGCGCACCGCGCCCCGAGTCGAGCTGCACATCCTCCGCGGCGAGACGGCCCAGGGCGCCGCGACCATCGCGGACGTCATGGCGCGCAAGCGTGGGCGCTACCAGGATCCGCGCCGCCGCGTCACGCTGGCGCTCCCGTTCTCGGGACTGAGCTACGAGCCGGGCGATGTGTTTCCCGTGACGCACATCGAAGGGATCGGCGCCGAAGGCTGGGTCGATCACGACGTGCGCGTGGCGCGGCACGAGGTGGACCTCAATGCGGGCCAGGTCCGGCTCGACTGCTACGACCTGGAGAGTTTGTGGGGCCTGAGTGGTCTGTGGGCGCCGGACGGCACGCCGGACCGGGACGGTGCGAGTGAGGCCGAGAAGTTGGCGTATCTCTTCTGGGCCCCAAACGCGCCGGACAACTTCTATTCGGACGGCGCGGCCGTCAAGAGCTGGTCGTAAGCTATGAGTTACACGCCCCTCGACCCTGCCGACTTGGCCGCGAACAAGCCCGCGAGAGCCAGCGACGCCCTTCTGATCCACACCAACCTGGAGGACCACGAGGCGCGCCTGCTCACGAGCTTCCGCGTCTTCGGCGTCCTCGGCGGGAGCCGCGTGGTCAGCCTGCCAATGACGGCCGGCGTGCAGAGCGCGATCGACTGGTTGGACGTGGAGCTGCCCGGCACGGACGACGTGCCGGCCGAGGTGGTGTTCCGCGCCCGGGTGGAGTGCCGCACCGAGGACGCGTCCACAAGTGTGACGCCGAAGGTCCGCAACATGACGGACAGCACAGACGCGGCCCTCGGCGCAGCTTGCACAGCCACGGACGCGGACTACTCTGGCGCCGACCAGGTGCAGACGCTAGTGATCGCGCGCGCCGCGACGGCGAAGACGTACCGGTTGCAAGCGGCGGTGCAGAACGGGGACTTTCCGACCTATCTGATCGGCTACTTGGAGGTGGTGCAACCATGAGGACGACGGCCCTGAGAACCGCGGCGCTGGCGCTGCTGCTGCTGGCCGGGGCCAGCGGCGCCGCCCAGGCGCAGCGTGCGAACTACGACAGCCTGCTGCTCATCGGAGGCCCGTGTCTACTGCGGAGCGACGACGGCGGCAGTCCCGAAGGCCG
>MGUL01000137.1:6517-7737 GCA_001800005.1 Elusimicrobia bacterium RBG_16_66_12
CTGGTCGGCAATCCCTGCCATGTCTTCATCCGCGGGGACGGCGGCGCCGGCACCGTGATCTACGTCAAGGAGAGCGGCGTCGCGACGGACACGGGCTGGGTGGCCGTCGCCGGCGGGCTGACCATCCCGGTGCCCGCCACGCAGGGTGGCACGGGCCAGACCGTGTACGCCGTCGGCGATCTGCTGTACGCTGCCACGACGACGACGCTCGGCAAGCTGGCCGACGTGGCCGCCGGGAGCTACCTGCGCTCGGGCGGAGTCTCGACCGCGCCGGTGTGGTCCACACTGATCCTGCCGAACGCGGCGACGCAATACCGGATCCCGTACGCCACGGCAACGAACACGTGGGGCGAGAGCGCGAATCTGAATTTCCAGGATGACCGCTTCGCGCTCGGAGGGAACGCTTCCGATGCACGATTCCAGTATCTTCAGACCGGCACGCCTGCGCTAGCCGGAGCCGGTCTGCGCATGTACAGCTTGCGGACCACGCTGAACATGCCGGTGGCCTCGGTCGGATACGGGTCGGAAGTGATGCCGACGTTTGTCGAAGCGGCGTCCGGCGTGCATGCCGAGCTGGTTGGGTTGTTCGTCGGACCGCTTTTCACGAACGGCGCCGCGACGACGACGCTCGTCGCTGGAGGGTATTTCGCGCTCGGCGCGGCCCCGGCGGGAACCACCTCGGCCGCCGCGATCTATGTGCTCCAGCCGCCGACTGGGGCGACCTACAACTACGCCATGTGGATCGATGCCGGCAACGTGCGGCTCGACGGCGAGCTGACCGTCGGCGGGATCAATGCCGATGGATCCGGAAAAGCCGCCTGCGTCAAGGCGGACGGAAATCTGGGCACCTGCTCCGACGCGGTCGGCGCCGGTGGCACCTGCACATGCGGATAGGGAGGACACTGATGCGACGGATCTTGATCGCGACATGGTTGGCCGGGGGCGTGACGAGCGCCGTGCTTCTCACCCAGGAGCAAATCACGCTGACCACGCCGGTCTCCGTGGACCCTGGCGCCACGGTGTTCGCGCCGGCCACGGTCTGCTTCGACTGGCGCGGAGAAGGGATTGACCACACGCGCAACCCCCGGACGCAGGGGATTTTTGTCACGATGGCCGAGCAAGAGAGCGGGGCCTTCGTGCCCGGCGGCAAGCAATTCACGTTCGAGTACGTCGGCGAGGAAGCGAGAACACTGATGACCGCCATGAACATAATGAACTTC
>MGUL01000137.1:7753-8088 GCA_001800005.1 Elusimicrobia bacterium RBG_16_66_12
CGCTCCGGAAACGCATCATGCAGAAGGCGCAGGCCGACGGCAAGCTGGCACCGGGCGTGATCCAGGAGGTGCCGTGATGCGCACGCGATCATCGGCCACGGCGCTGCTAGTGACCGTCCTGCTCCTGTTGTCGCTGGCCTCGCGTCCCGTTGCGGCACCGAGCGTCCAGGACCCGGCGGCGGCTCCCGGGCTCGACGTCGCGGCGCTCAGGTTGGAGCACCGCCTGACGGTCAAGACGGTCGAGGCGGCCACGCTGAAGGTGGAGCTGTACCGCTCCCAGCTCTCGCTCGTCTCGGTCCTACTTCAGCAGGCCCAGGCCGAGGCGGCCGAGAGCG
>MGUL01000138.1:0-733 GCA_001800005.1 Elusimicrobia bacterium RBG_16_66_12
TCCATGGGTCTATTCTCATCTGGGCGACGTAATTAGGAGAAAGGGAGGGAGCTGTGCACCCTACGATCGTTCATTACGACCGCGGGAACATCAACCGGGTCCCGGGCGTCGGATACGTACCATGAGACGCCTGGCGATCCTGGCTCTGCTCACCGTCTTGGCGGCCGGTTGTTCTGCGCCGAGCCCGACACCAATCACTCTCCCGGAGAACGTGGCGCCACCGGCCATCATGCCGCCGGCCGACACGGAGGAGATCGTCGATCTGGCCAGCGGCGACCTGGCTAAGACGCTGAGCCTGGCGCCGAATGCCGTCGAAGTCGTCTCGGTCGAAGCCGTCGATTGGCCGGATGCCGGCCTGGGCTGCCCGCAGCCGGGGAAGGCCTACGCCCAGGTCATCACCCCCGGCCTGCGCATAACGCTCCAGGCCGAGGGCTGGACATACACCTACCACGCCGACCTCGCCGGCCAGGTCGTCCTATGTGCCCAAACCGGGCCGACGGACTCGACCCCCGTACCGGCCGACGGCGCCGAACCGTATACCTACTAGCAGACTAGCCCCCACCCGAGGCCCAAGCGCCCATCTCCAAGGAGATGGGCGCTTGGCATTTGTTCTTGTGCTCTCCGACAAGGTGCGCGGTGACAGATCCGTGGTCAGTGGCCACAAATCCCTCGGAAGGTCCCCCCTCGGGCTGGCCTCCTGGCATGGGCCGATCGCCCAATTGACGTCGGTCGT
>MGUL01000138.1:910-4986 GCA_001800005.1 Elusimicrobia bacterium RBG_16_66_12
GGATCCTTCCCTGGGCCAAGACCCTGCTGGGGGCGGCGTGCGTTCTCCTGCCCCTCGGCCTGCTCGTCTGGCTCTCCATCCGGATTCAGCACGAAGCCGTCTTGGCGGGCCTATGGCTCGCGGCCGGTGCGTGGCTCGGGTGGGTCGCGGCGCAGATCGCTTTCCGCTTCTTTCCCTGGTTTTTGGCGCGCTGGGCGCCCGACGCGGCGCGCTTCATCGCGTACGACTACGGTTACGGACCGTCGGGCCGGGGGATTTTGGCCTCGATCTCTTGCGGACTGATCTTCTTCTTGGCCGGGATCCTGATCCATCCTCTAGTCGAGGGATGGAATCGGGCGATCTATCCCGCAAGCCGCCTCCTTTCCATCCTGGCCTGGGTCGGTCTGTTCGCCCTTTGCGGAGCGGCCGTCAACGGCCTCGTCCATCGGCCGCTCACGGCTCCGATCGCCGTCATCGACAACCTCATCTCCTTCCGCCTGTCCGATCCCGCCGCGATGGACACGCCCATGGCCAAGAGCCTCCGCGCCAGTGCGCTGAACGCGGTGGAAGACCTCCTTCCCCGCCGTCATCGACTGGTCGTGGCTGGCTATGACGAGGCCGTGACGACGGTTCGTGTGCTGGTGGACTTCGAGGGCCACTGGGTCGAGTGCACTCTGATCGGGGACCAGCCGATCTATTGCAGACCCCTGGACTGAGGGAGCCCGGGCCTCAGCGGTCAGTGGCCAGTGGTGAGCGAAACGCTCTTGCTGACCACTCGCCACTGCCCACTGACCACTGATCTTGAGGTGCCCCAGGAGGGAATTGAACCCCCAACCTTGGCCTTAGGAGTGCCCTGCTCTATCCATTTGAGCTACTGGGGCGGGCGACTCATTATACGCGCGGGACTTGCCCATGGGGGGACTGTTGGGCGAGGCGGAGCTTGTCCGGGAACAGTGGTCAGTGGTCGGTGGACAGTGGTCAGTGGAATGAGGACCGGCTCCGCCTAGCCGTCGGCCGGGAAAGCGAGAGTCGCTCCACGGGCTACGCTCTGGTCAAGGCGAGCTCTCCGTTCGTCACCCTCAGCGAGTAAGCCTCTCCGTCCTCCGAGTCGTACAGGATGATCTCCCTGGGATCGCCCCGGGACCCTACCGCGACATTCCCCGAACTGTCGACCGCGAAGTGGGCCGTCCCCTGCCTGCCGACGACCTGGAAGATGTCCGCGATTTGATCGCCGCTGGCCTGGACGAGGGTCTGGACTTCATCCAGCGTGCCTCGGACGTGAACCCGGGCGGCAGCCGGCGGATTTCCGGGAGGGTAAGGATCCAGCCTCCCTAACGTCAAACGGCCGTCTTCATCCCATAGGGCGGCGGTGAAGCGCCAGTCGCGTAGGATGGCGAGCCTCTGGTACCCCTCATCCCCTTCGATGTAGCCCATATGCCAGGGATTGGTGACCTGTTCGTTCCCGAAGTCGAAGTCCTTGTAGAACCGGATGCCGACATGGCCGTGGGTGGCGACGAGATTGAGCAGGACGCCTTCCGGGTTGGTCACTGTCAGTTCGCTCTTGTTGAAGACGACGCGCTCGCCGAATTCGCCTTCCAGCTGTGCCAGAGGTACGGCCATGGCCGTCTGCCGGAGCGCTTCGCCCAGTCGGGCTACTTCGGCTTCCAGCGCGGCGATCCTGCCGTCCACAGGCGGCGCCGTGGGCGGATCCGCCTGCGGTGCGCCGGCTCTACGGGGCGCCGCGCCGGATATCCAACCGGCAAGGGCCGCCATCAGGCCTCCGAAGACCGCATACAGGAAGCCCCGCCGGTCGGCTGGATGCCGTTTTGTGGGCGATGTCGCCCGCTGCTCATCGGACATGGTGGAACCTCCATCTAGCGCCGGTTCGGACTTCGGGAAGCCGCCTCTAGGGGACCTGGATCTGCACGTACGGCTTGGTCCCGAACGGCGTCCCGTCCGGGGCGAAGAGCGTCCACTGCCCGCGATACGTCCCTGCCTCTGCGGGTGCCAAGAGTAATACCGACAGGGCGACGTCCTCGCCGGGTTGGACGGTCTGCCCTAGAGGAGCACTCCGCGGTCCAGACATTCGATCTCCGGAGAGGAAGGCCAGCCGATAGGAGGCATCCCAGGTGCAGTCCCCGCTATTTCGAATCCGCCAGGTCTTCTGAAAGAATGTGTCGGGGGCGAAGGATGTGCCGTCGGGGATTGTCACGTCGGCGACGAATTCAGAATCGTCGCGGCAGGTGGCCGCCTCGGCGTCGAAGCTCTGTGGGGCCTCGGCGATCGGAGTCACGGAGCCGTCCAGCGAGCCGAGGTAGAGGCGTCTAGGCTGGTAGGTCACGAAAAGGAAGCGGCTTCCGTCGACCCATTCGAGCCACTCGGTCTGCTCCCCGAGATGGATCGGGGGCCCGCAGACCTCGACATCCTGAGCCGCATTCGGGCAGAGCGGGAACAGATTCCGGCGCCCGTGCATACCACCCTGCTCGTCGAAGAACAGTTCCTCTAGGATGTAGGCGGACCCCGCCGGCGACCAAGTGAGGTGGGAGAAGTCGAAAGTGTCGCGGGGGACGGCGACGGGGCCGAGCTCCTCCGGCAGAGGCATGAGGAACCGGGCCGACGGACCGACGGCGGTTGCGGCGCCCAGAACGGCAGCCTGCGAACCATCCGGAGCGAAGACTACGCTTGCCGTGCCAGCCGGGAACGAGATCAGCTTCTCCTCCGGCGACCCGTCGACCGGGACTCGCCAGAGCTCGTAACGGGAGATGACGTTCGCGGGCTCGACCACGGCATGGATCACGAAAGCTCTCGAATCCTGGGTCCAGACGCCGGCGCCGGCGAACCATCCCGTATTGCCCGCGACCGGGGCCGCGGGGAACTCCAACCGCTCCCGCCCGCTCTCGGCGTCGAACACCAGGAGGCCGGTCGTATCAACCAAGGCAACCAGCCGGCCATCGGGCGAAGGCACGAAATGGAAACTCGTATCGAGAGACGCGAGCTCGAACCCTTCCAGAGTTTCTGCATCGATCAGGAAGACACCTTTCAAAGCCGTATGTGCCCCCTCGCCGTAACCGTGGGCCTCGTAGGTGTTGCCGCTGTAGAGCAGGCGGTGGGTGTTGGGTATCCATTCCAGCCGCGGGAAATTGGTGGAGTCGGCTTCGGCGGCGGCAACCTGCTGGCGCAACTGCTGTGCCGGGACGAGCTCGCGCGGGTTCGACCCGTCCCGGCCCGCCACCCACAAGGAGGACTGCTCGTTCCGATCGTAGCCGCCGGCCGCGAAGAACGAGCTGCGCACGAAGGCCACGAGTTGGGCGTCGTCGCTCAGTTCGACGCGTATCACGTCGCCGGAGTCGACGATGGTCTGGCCTTGGCCGGTGGCCTCCTCCCACACGACGACATTCCCATCCTCGATGAACACGACCGCCGCCGATCCGCCTGCCCTCGTGCCCGCTGCGCCCGAGGCTGGCGGCGGAGCGCTCAGGGGAAGGAACGCGAACGAGGAGACGATCGTATCGTGAAGGGTCTTCATGCGAGGGAAGTCCTCAGAGGCCTCGTCCCAGCCGAAGATCAGCTCGTAGAGCCTTCCGCCGTGGACGAACCCGATCCAACGGGTTGGGCCCACGCCGGGCAGCCCATCCAACGCGATCGCCGATTTACCGGCGACCGTAAGGTTCTCCCGCTCGATCTCGATGCCGGGTGCGGAGACTTCGGCGTTGGCGATCGCCTGGTCGGCCACCTGGTCGGCCGTGCGCCCTGCGGCGTCCTCTACCTCGATGAAGGCGCTGGCGCTGTGGCAGAGCATGTTACCCGGATCACCGCGGACGAGACACATCTCATAGGGGAGCGGATCGACCCGCGTGTACCCGTCCGGGACCAGGACACAATAGCCGTGCTGTTCGTGCCTCAGGAGGTAGGTGCCCTCCGTCGGCTCGGGGCAGCGAGGCTCCGCCGTCGGCTCGGGCGTCGGTATAGCCGCACGCGGGGGCGAGGTCTCCGTGGGTGTGCTCGGCGCCTGTCCCCGCGGCGCACACGCCGCCAGAAGCAAGGCGGCGAGCAGGAAGGATTCCCACAGTCGATATGTGTGACGGCGGGAGGTCGAT
>MGUL01000139.1:0-2679 GCA_001800005.1 Elusimicrobia bacterium RBG_16_66_12
TCCGTAGTAATCGCGTGTCAACATCACGCGGTGAATATGCCCCTGCTCCTTGCACACACCGCCCGTCAAGCCACCCGAGTTGGGCCGGAGTGATGGTGCCGTTCTTGCGGCGCTAGAACTTCGATCCAGCAAGGAGGGCTAAGTCGTAAGTGACGTTGCGACTCCGGAGCCGAGAGGCCCCGGAACAAACCTGGCTATATGCGGGGAACTCCGAGTATCCTCTGCGTACCGCGAGCGCGGTAAGAATCGCGAGGTGCGGACAATCCGCAGGGAAGGCCGGTGCGATGGACCGGAACCCTCAGAGACTGCACGCCGGGCTCCGGCTTGTGCCGGATGATGATACAGTCCACGCCCCATGGCGACATGGGGAGAACGTGAACAAGGTATCTGTAGGGGAACCTGCAGATGGATCACCTCCTAAGAAATCAAGGGGCGATCCGCTGAGCTCCGCGATGCGGAGCATATGAAGCAGGTCTGCCGAGTGGCGTGAGCAACGCCTCAAGATGCGTCGAGCGTCCACCGATTTTATTCCTTGTGATGGGCGGGAGCACTTTCGGGGACCTCCCTCGCCTGGGTTCATATTCGGCCCCACTTTGGACAAGCACGCCTGAACGCCGATCCCGGAGGACGCAGATTGAGCCGGTCATGCATCCTCGGTGCGATGCACGATGGGACTGTTCGTCCCAGGACCATCCGGATTTCGCAAAGGGGGGAATCGTATGTTCGTTTTCTTCGCGGCCTGATTATCGCGATGGGGGGCAACGCCTGGACCTACCGGGAGGGACGATCAAGGGACCTCTACGTTGTCGAATTCTCGCATTCTTTCATGATTGGCCACCATCTCCGCACCCGGGCCGACAGAATCGAATATGCCCGTGGGTACTTCGATGCCGAGGGTGGAGTGCCCATGCATCCTTCGTCGGAACCCTATCTGCACTTCGCCCAGAAGAACCGCGAAGACCTGACCGAACTCCATGGCATCCTTACCCGCTTGGGTCTGGCGTGTGGCCGGATCCACAGCCCAAGTCACGGCGCGGACCCGGACTACTGGCGCTTCTACCTCAGTCGCAACTCCATTGGCCGCTTTGCGGAGCTTATCGGTTCATGGCACCCTCGGAAAGCCCCGCGGCGCCGCAGGATGGCTGCATCCCGTCCTTGATATCATCTAAATCGGCGCCTCGATCAGCGTGGACGTGCGCTCGATCCCCGGCACCTTCCGGATCCGGCGGCTCACGAGCAGCGCGAGGGCGTTCGTGTCCTGGATGTCCAGCGTGAGCAGGTAGTCGTACTCACCGAACAAGAAGTGGACCTCCTTCAACGCGGGGATCGACTGCAGGGCGTCCACCACGGCTCGCTCGTGTCCCATCTGCACCTTCACCAGGACGTAGGCCTTCATCCGCTCCCGGGGGAAAACCACCTTCGGATAAAAAGGAACTGCCCCACGGTCGGCGCGGCCTGGCTCGGGCGGTCCCCCTCACTATAGCCACTTCTTCCGCCACAGCCATACGATCAGGGCGACCGTCGGAACGGTCATGAGCACGAGCGCGAGCAACAGACCCTCCGCCTCGTTGAACCCCCAGAACCTGACGTTCATCCCGAACGCGCTCGTCACGATCGTCAGAGGGATCGTCACCGTGAAGATCACCGTGAGGACCTTGATCACCTGGTTCAGCTGCACGTCCGCGAGGCTCGCCTGGACCTCCATCAGGCTCGTCCCGATCTCGCGCAGGGTCTCGAGGGTGTCGAGGGCGCGGATCATGTGGTCCTGCACGTCCCGGAGGTAGTTCCGGGTCTCCTTCTTGAAGATCGGGACCTCGAGGCGGGCGAGGTTCGCGAGCGCGTCCCGCTGCGGCCGGAGGGCGTTCCGGATGAGGGTGATGTCCGTCCGGAGGTCGTGGATCGCGCTGATCCCCGCGCCCGCGGGCCTCCGGACGATCTCGTCCTCCATGCGGTCCAGCGAGTCCTGGAAGCGGTCCAGGTGCGGGGAGTACGAGTCCACGATGACGTCCAGGATCGTGTAGCACAGGAAGTCCGCCCCGCCCTTCATCAGCCTCGGCATCCTCTTCCGGATCCGCACCCGGATGTCCTCGAGCTGCGGAAACACCTTGTCGTGGATCGTGATCACGAACCGCTTCGAGACGAAGAGGCTGAGCTGGTCCGTCTCGATCTCCTCCGCCCAGACGATCGTCCGGGCGACGATGAACTCCACGTCATCGTACGTCTCCGTCTTGGGCGAGAGGTCCTGGTTGATCGAGTCCTCCAGCGCGAGGGGGTGGAGCCCGAA
Source organism: Elusimicrobia bacterium RBG_16_66_12 (assembly GCA_001800005.1). Classification (GTDB taxonomy): domain Bacteria; phylum Elusimicrobiota; class Elusimicrobia; order UBA1565; family UBA9628; genus GWA2-66-18. The sequence continues at coordinate 2,285 of MGUL01000139.1, forward strand.
CAGGGTCTCGAGCTCCTCGAGGGTCCGGCCGCTCGCGTCGACGATGTTCACCCACGTGACCGCGTACGTCTCCACGAGCTCGCGGGCCCGCCCGACCGTGATGTCGTGCTCCTCGAGGACCTCCGTGGGGTTGTACGCGAGCACGTCGATGCGGACCATCACGGCGCGGAGCCACCCCCCTTTATTTAGGCGTTTGGGGGGTGCGTGTCGATAGGGAAAGTCCAAAAGGGGTGCCCGCGATGCCGCGCGCCGGTGGGACCTTGAAGGTCATGCAGCTCCGGAAGGCGAAGGTGCTGAAGGGGAACCGCAGCCGCTCGTTCCAGCTCCTCACGCCGGATACCGTCGGAACGGAGCACATGCTCGTCACGTTCGTCGAGGTCCTCCCGAACGGGAGC
>MGUL01000139.1:2697-4314 GCA_001800005.1 Elusimicrobia bacterium RBG_16_66_12
GGGAAGGAGGTGGAGTCGATGTACTTCATCCTCGAGGGCCGCGGTGAGGTCCTCTCGGCGAAGGAGAAGAAGGTCGTGGGCCCGAAGACCGCGGTGTACTTCCCCGCGGGCTCGAAGCACGGGATCCGGAACGTCGGGAAGGCGCCCCTCCGGTACCTCGCGTGCCACGTCCCGCCGTTCGACATCGAGAACCTGTACAAGACGTGGGAGGGCGCCCTCCTCACCCTCGGCGGCTGAGCCCCGAGTGGGCGGCGGCTTGGGTCGGCCGCGCGACCTCGGGTCACCGCCGCCGGGCCCGGCGGGCGCGCTCCGGCGGGGAAGGGCGGTATCAGGGATGAGAACAAGGAGGGGAGAGCGGGAATCCCTCCGAGAAAAGGCGCTTGGCGTTCACCGTCGTCCGGATCGATCCGGGCGGCGGTACGCTGCGTCGCAATCCTGTTTCCGTCCTGCGCGGGTCCCGGCCGAGGGCGCGAAATTTAGGCGCAACGAAATCATGCAAATCGTTTTATAATCAACGCGCCTTGCGGCGGCCGCCCTCCGGGGTTTCACGATCTGGAGGAGGCGGTGCCACGATGAGAGGGAATAGAGTAGGTTCTACCATTTCAGCGAGCGGAAGCAGTGTGCCTCATGCGTCTGCGAACAACCCGCGCTTCGAGACCGAGCTCGCGCGGAGAATCGCCCGCGATGTCCGAGGGGCGGGCTACGGGGGACGCATCGGCGGGGAGCGGCGCACGTTCGTGCCGATGATCGCCCTCCTCCTCGTCGCCTCGTTCGCCCTCCCGCTGATGTCCGGGTCCGTGTCCGCGACGGACACGACCCCGGTGTCGGGGACGGACAGCGGGCAGCAGGGAGCGACCGCGACGGGCGGGCTGGGGTCGGAGACGATCCCCGCCACGTTGCCCCCGTCGGAAACGACGTACTCGTACACGCCGGGGTCGCCGACGGACCTGTCCCTCTCGACCGGGACGGGGACCACGGGGACCGCGTCGCCGCTGATGATGCTGGCCCCGACCTCGGGCCACGGCGGCTCGGGCGGGGATCGGCTCGGGAACGCGCCGGAGTCCCACTACAGGAACCTTCAGAAGTTCCTGGCGAAGGGCAAGGCGCCCCCGCCGAACTACCCCGTGCCGTACGTGATCTACACGAACTCGGGCGGCGTGGAGCTCTGGACGGACGCGTTCACGAAGCAGCCCGTGTCAATCGACGTCGACAACAACGCGGCCACGGGACAGGGGCACAAGGACGTCCGCGTCAAGACGGTGATCGATGTGAGCCCGCTCGTGATGACGACGAGCGTCGAGCGCCTCGGCTCCCCGAACCCCGCGGACCTGATCATCTCGGTCACGTTCCCGGCGTTCTTCTACAACGGGGAGACGGGCGAGCCCGAGGGTGACCCGTACTGGGAGTACGGGGACCAGACGCAGCCCTCGCAGGGCATCCCTGCGGACATCACGATGAACTTCACGGCGGACCACTCCGTCGGAACGACCCACACGTTCAAGTTCGCGTGGACGTCGAGCGCGGGCATCCCGCACCTCGGCTTCGAGTACGGGGTGTTCCAGGTCGTGGACCAGAACACGGCGTCCCCGATCAACCCCGCCTTCGCGAGCTTCGTGG
>MGUL01000139.1:4322-8052 GCA_001800005.1 Elusimicrobia bacterium RBG_16_66_12
TGACGTTCACGACGGCGGAGACCGCGACCTCGAGTTCGAAGTGCATGAACTGGGCGGCGATCTCCGCATTCGCCCTGAGCTTCGGGTACGATGAGCTCCGGAGCGTCCTCGGCCTCGACTTCCCGATGACGGTGACGGTGAACAACGTGCCCTCCGCGTTCTCGATCTGCACGACGGAGGACCGCGCGCTGCACACGTACACCCTGGATTACACGGCGAGCGCGAACGTCGCGTACGTGAACATGAACACGGCAATCTATCCGACCCCGACCGCGCAGGTGACGATCGACCTCACGATCCGGAACATGCCGTCTTCCCTGCACGCGGTGCTTGGGGACGGGTCCCTGGGCGTGACGGTCTCGAGCCCCGTCGGGATGGTCGCCCTCAACGCCAGCGCCCTCCTGGGCCTGGCGGAGGTCCCGAGCGCAATCAACTTCCGGATGATCATCGTGGACCTCCCGAGCTTCAGCGCGACGTGGGGCCAGGACGCAACGTCCAACCACTTCTCGCTGGACACGGTGTCCGGGTGCATCGGCCGCATCGAGCTCGCGTTCTCCTACTCGGACGTCGTGCTCCCCGCGGTCCACACCCTGGTCCCGACCGCGCACTACCTGAGCCTGTACTCCGACGCGGCGAGGACGACAATCGCCCTCCGGCTCATCGGGGTCCAGCACATCGGGTTCTCGCAGGACAACAACGTCGGCTCGAACACGCTGACGCTGGGCATGTGCGGGAACAACGTGCTGTACATCCTGGTGCACTCGACGAACGACGGCATGCTCACGCCGGGCACGGACATCGACCTCACGGTCGTCATGACCTCGGCGCCGACGCTCCTGAGCCTCACGTGGACGGTCCCGTACGTCGCGAGCATCACGACGAACGAGCTGATCGGCTCGATCGTCGCAGACCTCACGTACACACAGGCGCCCTCGGTGGCCCTCGTGGCGCACGCGGAGATCCTGAGCCTGCCGGCGACGACGATGTCGTGGAACATCGCGCCGAGCGGGTCGATCTCGTTCACGGCGGGCTCGCCGATCGGGGAGATCATCCTCACCGCGACGGACCCGAACGGACTGCTCGGGGCGGGGACCGCGCTGGGCGGCCAGCCCATCCGCGTGATCAACCTCGACGCGCACAGCGTCCCGACGTTCACGGCCTCGTGGTCCTCGTCGGGCGGCGCGCCCCCGATGACCGCCATCTCGTTCGTCACGGCGCCGAGCACGGCCCTGGGCGACCTTGAGTTCGCGGCGACGGACTCCCTCACAGGCTACGTCGTGCTACTGGGGCCCCAGGCGAACCGGGCGGTGCTCTACAGCGACGACAAGTCCACGGCCTCGTTCAAGACCTCGCTGTGGCTCCATGTCGAGGACGTGAACCGCGCCCAGGTGTCGTGGGGCGGGACGGAGACCACGGTCACCGTGGGCTTCGGCACCGCGGTGTCCCACGCCCTGTATGTCGCGGCCCAGATCGACCCGGCCTCGAACCTGAACCCCGTGCCCGGGCGCGGCGTGACGGCGTCCCTCGTGACGACGCCCCTGCCGACGAGCATGGACCTCACGGTGAGGCCGGCGAGCATGTTCACGTACACCGCAAGCGGCGTGATCGGCCAGGTGACCCTGGACCTCACCCTCGGCGAGACCCTCCCGAACATCGACGTGATCCACGGCGAGATCCACGGGATCCCGACGGGCTCGAGCGGCGCGTGGACGACGGGGACGTTCTCCCTGACCCTCGCGTCCCGCCTGGACCGGATCCTCGTGACCCTGGACAACGACGCGGGCGTGCTCGGGTCGAGCCTGAAGCACATCCTGGTCGACGTCCACGACATCCCGGAGAGCGTCTCCGCAGCGTGGAACACGGGCACGAACGTGGCGACGTTGTCCTTCACGGACAGCACGTACGACGAGGGGCTCGGAGAGTTCAAGCTCCTCGCGACGACGGGCGACGTGGGGCCGACGAACGCGTACATCACTGGCCTCGGGACCGGCTCCTCGTGCATGACGGACTACGGGACGTTCACCCAGCACATCGACAGCGGGTACTGGCCCTCGACGGTCCCCGGAAGGCTGACGCCGCTCTACTGCCGACAGCCGACCCTCAGCACTGGGTCGGACGACTACGGCGTCTACCGGACGGGCACCTTCGACGTGTACGCGCTCCGGGTGCGGGAGCTCGGCCTCCTCGACCTCGACCTGAACGAGGACGCGGGCCACGTGACCGTGGAGTTCAGCCGGAACATCGCCCTGGCGCGCGAGCTGTACTTCATCTCGGACAACACCGGATCGGACGAGATGGTCCTGGGTGAGGTCAGCCGGCTGCCGGACGGGCTCGCGGCGAACACGTTCCACGCGGAGTGGAACCAGGCCACGGGGCACTACGCGTACTCGATGAGCGAGACGATCCCGTTCATCGACGCGTACGTCGGACCCCACGCCACGACGAGCCAGACGAACTCGTTCACGAAGATCCTGCTGAAGGACGTGCCCGCATCCGTGTTGTTCGAGTACGTCTTCGGGGACCGGGTCGGGCATGCGGACTTCACTGCGTCGTCGACATGGGAGGGCGGGTTCCTCATCCAGGACGGCGGCACGAGGTACGTCGGGTGGCTACGGCTGCAGAGCCTCCACTTCGACTACTCGTTCGCCCTGCCCGGGGAGGAGTCCTGCACGCTCGGCTTCGACGTCGAGGTGTGCTACCGCGTGTTCCGCCTGGACACGAAGCTGGAGGCGATCAGCGCGCTCGCGGACGGGATCCTGGGCATCTACACGCGCGGGACCGGACTCGACGCCCTCGCGGATTCGACGCCCGCAAGGGCGGGCGGCGAGTACATCCCGGAGTGGACCTTCATCCTGGACAACTTCCACCTGATGGAGATCCATGTCCTCTGGGACGTGGGCGCCGGGATCAGCGTGCACCTGGACCTCCCGCCGACCGTCGACATCGGGGTGAACCTGCTGCCGGCGATCGTCGTGGTGGCGGACCTGAGCCTGGTCGTGGACTTCTGGTGGAACGACAACTTCCACGCGGGGGACACGATCACGATCCCGCTGCCGCTGCTGCCGCTGCCGTGCAACTTCACGGACGTGACGTACTCGTTCACGATCAACCCCGTGAAGGACTACGTCGACCAGAGCCCGATCCACCTGTGGCCCACCGCAGGCGACCCCCCGGTCACGTTCAGCCTGACCGGGCCGAGCCTGACGGATGGCCCGTCGCTCGACGATCCGTGCCAGAACTACGTGTTCACGGTGACGCTCGTGATCGACGTGCCTGGGTTCCACCGGTCCGGGAACCACCCGACGCCGTTCTAGGCAGGAACGAGCCATGAAGGCCCCGGGAGACCCCCGGGGCCACCATTCCATTTTCATTCTCCCAGCAGATTCATGACTCCCGCTCTTGCATCCTCCATCGCGGGGACTCCACGGGAGTGTGGAGTGAATGTACGCAGGCTTCTTTGCGACCTTACGACGATGCGGTCGCCATGGCGGCCGGGGCGATCACCGCGCCGTACCGCGGCTTCTGCGAGGGAGTGGAGCGGACGTGCAACTCCTTCATCCAGGAGGGGGACCGCCTGATGCTCGCGTTCGAGCCCTGGTTCGTGGACGCCGCCCAGGGGCGGGACGTGCCTTGTCTCCGGCTCGTCTTCCAGAGGGAGGGGGACCGAGTCGTGCTCGAGCGGTTCACAATCTGCGACCGGCGCTAGGACCGGCTCGTCGACCTCGATGCG
>MGUL01000139.1:8062-8169 GCA_001800005.1 Elusimicrobia bacterium RBG_16_66_12
CGCTGCAGGCGTGGCTCGACTACCTGTCCTCGTGATGGCCCCATCATTCAAGCCCCGTGCCTGCGGCCCCCGCGACGCTTATGAGGGCGATCGCGATGCAGGCAATA